>DATHDH010000069.1:0-16255 GCA_035319145.1 Dissulfurispiraceae bacterium
CGAGCCGTCTGTCGTCGTGCTCCGGCGCGACAACCGGAAACCTGTTGCGGTCGGCATGGAAGCCAAGGAAATGCTCGGCAAGACCCCCGGGAACATCATGCCTATCCGTCCGATGAAGGACGGCGTCATCGCTGACTTCGACGCTACCGAAGAAATGCTCAAGTATTTTATCGCTAAGGCGCATAACCGAAAAAGCTTCATATCCCCTCGCGTCATCGTAGGTGTGCCGTCAGCGATTACCCAGGTTGAACAGCGGGCGGTCAAGGATGCGGCCCATGCATCCGGCGCTCGCGAGGTCTACCTGATTGAAGAACCGATGGCGGCTGCTGTCGGCGTCGGACTGCCGGTCGGCGAACCGATCGGCAATATGATTGTCGATATCGGCGGCGGCACGACCGATGTTGCGGTCATTTCGCTCGACGGCATTGTTTACAGCAAGGCGGTGCGCGTCGGCGGCGACAAGATGGACGATGCCCTCATGGCATATGTCAAACGCAAATACAATCTCATGATCGGCGAGCGCACCGCGGAACAGATAAAGATTCAGATCGGATCGGCGTGCCCTACCGGACGGACCGAACCGCTCGAAATCAAGGGGCGTGATCTCATTTCGGGCATCCCGAAGGCGATCAACGTTACCGAGGAAGAGGTGCGCGAGGCTCTGACCGAGAGTGTCAGCGTTATTCTCGATACCATCAAGGTCACCCTCGAGAACACCCCGCCCGAACTTGCCGCCGACATTGTCGATAGAGGCATTGTGCTTGCCGGCGGCGGCGCCCTTCTGAAAGGGCTCGACATCGTGATCCGTGACCATACGGGAGTCCCCGTCATTGTGCCCGAAGACCCGCTGACCGCGGTTGTGCGGGGCTGCGGCATGATGCTCGACAAAATTGACCTGCTCCGCAAGATATCCCTGAGCACTGCCTGAGCCCCGATGTGGAGGAGCAAGAAACGGCTGCTCATCGCTATCGCGGTCGTTCTCATACCGCTGTCGTTGCTGACATGGCAGCACGGTCGTTCCCAGGGCGGATCGCGATCCGTACTGACGCTCCCCTTTGACGCGGCCAACGCGCTGTTGTCCCATATGGCGGGGTCGCTGCATGACTGGGTCTCGGCCGTAGAAGAAAACCGCAGCCTGAAGGCCGATGTCTCCCGCCTCCTTATCGAACAGCAGCAGTATCAGGAAGCGCTCAATGAGAATCGCCGACTGCGCGAACTGCTCAATCTCAGGCAGTCATCCCGCGACCGGCTTATCTTTTCGAACATTGTCGGCCGCGGATATGATCGTCTCCAGACGTCCGTCATCGCGGATAAGGGGGAGCCTGACGGCATCAGGAAGGACATGCCGGCACTGACCGCCAGGGGCCTGATTGGCAAGGTCCTTACCGTGCGCGGCGAGTACAGCGAGATCCTGCTGCTGCGAGACCCATCGTTTTCGACGGCGGTGCGGCTCCAGCAGAGCAGGCATGAAGGGATCATTTCGGGGACCGGCTCCAGGCTCCTTTCGCTGAAATACATAGCTCCCGAAGAGCCTGTTGCAATCGGAGAGGCAGTTGTGACCTCCGGTCTGGACGGCGTTTTCCCCGAAGGCATTCCGGTCGGCACCGTCGCGACGGTAAATCGCGACGGCGGCGGCTTTTTCCAGGCGATAGAGGTCCAGCCATTTCAGGATGACGTAAAGCTTGAAGAGGTCGCTTTTATGGTGAAGCGGGCACGATGAATATTCTTTTTTGGACAGCCCTTGCGCTTGCGGTGTTCCTGGTGCAGACGCTCTTCAGCACCGTGCGCGTTCCGCTTAATGTGACGGTTGTCCTCGTTGCGCTGTTCGGGCGCGCCGCTGCGCATCATTTTACCGAACGCGAAGGCTTCTCCGGGGCGCGGGCTGAATTCGTCGCGGCGTGCTTCGGCCTCTGCATCGGAGGGATCGAGGATCTCATGTCGGGCGTGCTGCTCGGCTCGGCGATGCTCGGGAAAGGGCTTGTCGCGTATGCCTCAGCCCGCATCTTCAGTGATGTTCTGTTTCGCTGGACGCCGGTCCTGGGGGCATTGACGATGATGGCCTTCACCTTGTTCGACTGGCTCTCTCTTGTTTGCACGAGAATGGTTTTCGGCGGAGCTCCGGTGGCGGCAGGTCCGATGATCGCCGCAGTGGTGCTCCAGTCGATCATAAATGGAATGTTCGGCATGCTGCTCAGGCCCGGACGATTCAGGATAGCGTAGGGGACTTCCGTGCAGCGAGCGCTTCAGATCTTTTCGCTGGTTATCCTTGCCGTCGTCGGCGTTCTCGCGTTCCGGCTTTTTGAGCTCCAGGTGTACGATGGCGGCCGTTACCTGAAGCTGTCGGAAGAAAACCGTTTCCGCGTCATGAAGATTCCCGCCCCCCGCGGTATCATCTATGACAGGAACGAGATCCCTCTTGTCGAGAATGTCCCGCTCTTCAGCGTTTCCATCGTTCCCGACAGCTCGCGCCTGCCCGATTTCAAAGCGCTTGCGAAGCTGCTCGCCCTGGACGAGGCCGAAGTTGAAGGGGAGATTACGAAGAAGGGGCGCAGTCCGTTTGTGCCCATCCGCCTGAAGCAGGGATTGGACTTTGCGGAGGTTGCCCGAATTGAAGCGCACAAGTCCGATTTTCCAGGGCTCTTCATCGAAACGGACATCGGCCGCGAGTATCCGCTCGGCAAGGTTGCGGCCCATCTCATCGGCTATCTCGGCAGGATCCCGCCGGGGCAGTCCGGCAATCCCGAGTTCAGGAACCTTCCGCCTGACGCAATGATAGGCCAGTGGGGCGTCGAAAAGATGTATGATCGCGACCTGCGCGGCACGCCGGGAGAGCGCGTTATCGAGGTGAATGCCCTCGGCAGGGAGCTGCGGCTTATCAGGGAAAACCAGCCGGCCGTCGGGAAGGATGTTCACCTGAGCATCGATATCGGCATCCAGAAGGCGGTCGAACACTCCTTCGGCGACAAGGCCGGCGCGCTCGTCGCCCTGAATCCGAATACTGGCGAGGTGCTCGCTTTGGAAAGTCTGCCTTCGTTCGATCCGAATGTCTTTACCCAAGGGATTAAGCCATCGGACTGGAAGAGCCTCATGGACAACAAGAAGAAGCCGATGCTGAACCGGGCTCTGCAGAGCCAGTATCCTCCGGGATCGACCTTCAAAATCGTGACTGCCATCGCCGCCCTTGAGGAGGGCGTGATCGATCCATCGGCCAAAGTCACCTGCACCGGCGGCCTGACGCATGGCGGCCACACCTTCGGCTGCTGGAAGAAAGGCGGACACGGCCCTGTCGATCTGCACCAGGCGATAGTGGGCTCCTGTGACGTCTATTTCTACGAACTCGGTCGGCGTCTCGGAATCGAGAAGCTGCATAAATGGGCAGCGGCGTTCGGCATCGGGAAGGAAACGGGGCTTGGCCTGATCCGGGAGCGTCAGGGCCTTATGCCGAGCGCTGAATGGAAGAAAGAGAAACAGAAGATTCCCTGGTATCTCGGCGATACGTTCATCTCGTCCATCGGCCAGGGAGCGGTCACTGCGACGCCCATTCAGATGGCGCAGATGATGTCGTGGGTCGCCAGCGGCGGCAAGCTCTATCGGCCGACGCTGATAAAGGGCGAATACGAACCGTCGGCGGTTCTCGCGCTGAAGCCGGACACCATCCGTCGCGTCAGGGCGGCCCTGCATGGTGTTGTCAATGAAGGCGGCGGTACGGGAAAGAACGCCTTCTCCGCAATTGTCCCGGTAGGCGGCAAGACAGGCACGGCTCAGGTCGTCGGCAAGGCGCACGGCCGGAGTGGAGAGCAATACCTCGATCATGCATGGTTTGTCGCCTTTGCCCCGACCGACAAGCCTGAGCTTGCGATGGCGGTTTTCGTCGAGCACGGCGGCGGCGGCGGTGCCGTTGCAGCGCCGATTGCAAAGGCGGCGATCGAGGCATACTTCGGCCCGAAGAAACGGGCGGGCCAGCCGGAAAAGAAGCCGGCGGAGGAAAAAGCTGCGTCTGCGGAGGGCGGAGGGATCCACTGATGGCAATAGATCGCCGGCTGTTGAAAAATTTCGACTGGATCACCTTCGGCGCCGTCGTCCTGCTTGCGATTATCGGCATACTGACGATTGCGAGCGCTACCCGCCCGGCCATCGAGGGAGCCGGACGCCCTGATTTCTATTTCAAGCAGATCATCTGGCTTGCCTTCAGCGTTCTGGCCCTGCTTCTTGTGGTGGCCGTCGATTATATCTGGCTGCAACGCTTCGCCTATATCATTTACGGGTTGGGGCTCGTGCTGCTTTTGCTCGTATTGGTTGCGGGCAAGTCGAGTCTCGGAGCCCAGCGGTGGATCACGATCGGGCCGTTATCGTTTCAGCCGTCGGAGTTCTTCCGGCTTGCCTTTCTTGCGGGCTTCTGTTCGTATCTTGCCGGCAGCCAGGGCAGGCTGACGTGGCCCGGGGTGATAGGATTTGCCGTTGTCCCGCTCGCTCTCATTATTAAGCAACCGGATCTCGGCACCGCAATCCTGCTGCTGTCGCTTTTTGTTGTGCTCTGTCTTGCGAAAGGCTTAAACCGTAAACTTATAGCCCTTCTCGTAGTGCTCAGCCTTCTGGCCGCGCCCTTTTTTGGCCATATCTTCTGGGAAGGGCTGAAAGAGTACCAGAAAAACAGACTTGTCGCCTTTCTCGATCCGGATGTCGACCCGGCCGGAATCGGCTATCAAATCAACCAGTCGAAAATCACGATCGGATCGGGGGCCTTCTTCGGCAAGGGGTATCAACAGGGAACGCAGGGACCGCTACGCTTTCTTCCCGAGAAGCATACGGACTTCATTTTCGCGGTTTTTGCCGAGGAGTGGGGCTTTGCGGGAAGCCTGGTGTTGATCAGCCTCTATCTGGTTCTCTTCCTTCGGGGGGTGGATACCGCCCTGAAGGCAAAGGACGAGTATGGCCGGCTCGTCGCCACCGGCATAACGGCAATGTTCTTTATCTATTTTTCGGTGAATATTTCGATGACGCTCGGCATGATGCCGGTCGTCGGGGTGCCGCTGCCCTTTGTGAGTTACGGCGGGACGGCGCTCCTGAGCAATTTTATCGCTGCGGGAATCCTGATCGGCATCAGAACGCGGCGTTTCGAGCTGTTTTATCCGCAGATATGGTAAATTATGAGCTAGCATACGGCAGGATGCAGGGCAATCTTTACAGATGTCTGTTTTGCTGAGTTGGTGATAATGCGGACGATCCGTTATCCGCAAGCCCGACGTTGTTCCTTGTTCCTGCAGTCATGATACTGAATCCTGTTTCTTGGAGGAACCCATGAAAATTATAGAAGGGGATCTGCAG
This sequence comes from Dissulfurispiraceae bacterium, assembly GCA_035319145.1. Taxonomy (GTDB): domain Bacteria; phylum Nitrospirota; class Thermodesulfovibrionia; order Thermodesulfovibrionales; family Dissulfurispiraceae; genus JAAYUK01. Next base: position 5,326 of record DATHDH010000069.1, read on the forward strand.
GCTGGCGGGCTGAAATTTGCACTCGTCGTAAGCCGTTTCAACGACTTTATCACGACCAAGCTGCTTGAGGGCGCTGTAGATGCACTCGTGCGCCACGGGGCGGTAGATGCCGACCTGGAGGTTGTCCGTGTGCCGGGGGCATTTGAGATTCCTCTTGTGGCGAAGAGGCTTGCAGCCAAAGGGACCTATAATGCCGTCATCTGTCTGGGCACCGTCATCCGCGGCGCAACCCCCCATTTCGACTATGTCGCCGGAGAGGTGTCTAAGGGAATTGCCGTCGCTGCCATGGAGACCGGCGTGCCGATTGCCTTCGGCATCATAACGACCGACACTATTGAACAGGCTGTCGAGCGGGCCGGCTCCAAATCCGGCAACAAAGGTTGGGACGCCGCGATTACCGCCATCGAGATGGCTCAGGTCATGAAACACCTTTAGGCTTCATGAAGAGAAGGAGCGCACGGGAATACGCACTGCAATTTCTGTATCGCATCGGCTTTCTGGAGGTGGCGGAATCCCCCGAATCGCTGCGATCCGCATTGGCGGCCTTTTGGGCCGATGCCAAAGAAGAAGACCATGATGTGCGCTCCTTTGCCGAGAATATCATCGAAGGAACCATTCGGCACCTCGCCGAACTCGATGATGAAATTCAACGCGCTGCGGACAAGTGGGATATCGGCCGTATGGCGAGCGTCGACCGTACCATCCTGAGAATGGCAGGGTATGAATTGCTCAAGCGGCCCGACATTCCTGCGGCAGTTTCGATCAATGAAGCTTTAGAGATAGCAAAGAAATATTCTACCGGCGATTCGGCGGCCTTTATCAACGGCATTCTCGATCGTATCGCACGTGATGTGGAGGGGACGAGAAAAGCACCGAAAAAACCGTTGCAAACCCAATCCGAATCATAGTATAGTCTTTTCACACCGCGACAGAAGGGAGCCGGCGTCATATGAGTTCGGGGAACGAAATCATCAAGAACAAAATACGGCAATTCAGCAACCTGCCGACGCTTTCTCTTATCCAGTCGAAACTCATGAAGACCCTCAGCGATCCCGATGCCTCCGTCGAAAAAATAGCTGATCTCATCCGCCACGACTATACGCTTTCCGCTCGCGTCGTCGCCGTTGCGAACTCGCCGTTTTTCGGGCAGTCAGGCAAGATCGAGAGCATCGAGAAGGCGGTCATGATGATCGGCTTCGATGCGCTCAAGGGCATTGCACTCGGTGTCTGTATCTTCGGGTTCTTCCCGCAGACGAAGGCGCTTCGCAGCACGTGGGCGCATTCATATGCGGTCGCCGATTTGGCCGGAACGCTCAGCAGACGGATCGGCGGTGACGCAAACAGCGCATTCCTTGCCGGGCTGCTTCACGATGTCGGACGGGCGGTTTTTATGAAGATTTACGCGGATGAGCCCCAGGTGCCGCGCTCCGGAGAGATATTCGAACTCAGAGGCAGTGAACTGCTCAAGGCGGAAGTCGAAACGATGTTTTGCGATCACGCGCAGGCTGGCCAATGGTTTCTGGAGAGCCTCTCGTTTGCGAAAGATGTCATCGGACCGGTCGGAACCCATCACGGGGCCTCGCAGCCGCTTCCGACAACGGGCCTGGCGCCGGTTGTTTTTCTTGCAGAGGGCATGATGGGAACGCTCAGCCCGGATCTCGCCGGAGACGGCGAATGGACCAATCAACATCAGGAGCTGCTGCTTGCATGCGGTCTCGGAAACGACGACCGTGAAAGTCTCGTAAAACATATCAAGGACGGAGAGGCATCGATACGTCGCTTCTTCGATATCTAGTCCCTCTCACCTCTTTTGTAGGACAAACGCCGACCTGAAAATCAGACAAAGACGGACATATGCGGTTCATGCAAAATGTCACAATGAAGTGCCGAGCCACGTTGATCTACACTATCGGCAACAGGTGCTCAATAACTAACCGGTTTTGAAATGGTATGAATATTATGGTTTAGGGAGGTAGAAGGATATGGCGCAGGGCATTTATGTGGCGAGCGCAGAGCCCCGAACCGACAAGGCAATCGTTGTTTTGGGAATGATGGAGCTGCTCTGGCATCAGAGCCAGAAGATCGGCTTCTTCAGGCCTATCATCAGGGATGAGGTCGACAGGGATCCGCTGATCCACCTGATCAAGAGCCGCTATAATCTCAAATTTACCTATGACGATATGTACGGGTACACGCATGATATTGCCCGCGATATGCTTGCGGCGGATCGCTACGATGAATTCCAGAAACTCGTCATTGAGAAATATAAGAAGCTCGAAGACCGGTGCGACATCGTTCTGATCGCCGGCACGGATTTCACCGGTGTTTCCACCCCGCTGGAATTCGATTTCAATATCGACGTTGCGAACAATCTGAACTGCCTGGTGGTTCCCGTTGCCAAAGGCTTCGGGAGGAATCTCATCGAAATCAGCGAGGCGGTAACCTCCATCGTCGAATCCCTTGAGAAACGCAAGTGTTCCATCCTCTCTGTGATTGTGAACCGCGTGGCGCCGGATCTTGTCGTCGATGCGCCAATCCGTCTGAAGAATACCGTCCCGACCGGGATCCCGATTTATGCGATAGCTGAAAATGCGATGCTCTGGAAGCCGACTATCTGCGAGATAGCGAAGGCTATTGATGCACAGTTCCTGAGCGGACAGGAAAACTGCTTTAACCGTGAGGTGACCGATTACAAAGTCGCGGCCATGCGCCTCGCCAATTTTCTTGATCACATTCAGGAGGGAACGGTTGTCATTGCTCCCGGCGACCGAGATGATATCACTGTCGGCACCATAATGGCAGACATCTCGACGACCTATCCCCGCGTCGGGGGATTGATTCTGAGCGGAGGGTTTAAGCCTTCTCGACAGATTCAGAAGCTCATCGACGGCTTTGCAAAAGACGTTGTGCCGATCCTCAGTGTCGATACCGACACCTTTACAACAGCGGTCGATGTGAGCAAGGTTGAAGGCATGCTTCAACCTGAAAACACCCGGAAGGTTGAGACCGCCCTCGGTCTTTTCGAGGCAGGCATCAACGTGCCGGAATTGAAGGAACGTCTGAGCGTGACGAAATCGGTCCGCGTGACGCCGCTTATGTTTGAATATTCGCTCATCCAGCGCGCAAAGGCGAACAAGCAGCATATTGTCCTTCCCGAGGGCGAGGAGCCGCGCATTCTCCGCGCCGCCGAGCTGCTCATGCTTCGTCAGGTCTGTGATATCACGCTTTTGGGGAATCCGGACAAGATCAGGGCCAAGATTGCGGAGCTCGGCCTGAAGATCGAAAAGGTGTCCATCATCGATCCGTCCGCTTCCGACCTGAGAAAGGAGTATGCAGAGGCATACTATGAGCTGAGAAAACATAAAGGCGTCACCAAGGAGGCTGCATTCGACATCATGTCAGACGGCAGTTACTTCGGAACGATGATGGTCTTTAAGGGGCAGGCGGACGGCATGGTTTCCGGCTCCATCAATACCACGCAGCATACCATCCGCCCCTCGCTCGAATTTGTGAAGACCAAGCCAGGCGTCAACATCGTATCGAGCGTGTTTATCATGTGCCTTTCGGATCGCGTTCTCGTGTTCGGCGACTGCGCGGTCAATCCGAACCCCGATGAAAAGCAGCTTGCCGACATCGCGATCAGCTCGGCCGATACGGCTGCCGCATTCGGCATTGAGCCGCGTGTTGCAATGCTCTCGTATTCGACTGGAGAGTCGGGCAAGGGCAAGGACGTCGACAAGGTGAAGGAGGCGACGAAACTCGCCAAGGCCGCCCGCCCCGATCTCAAGATCGAAGGACCGCTGCAGTTCGATGCGGCAATCGATCCCGAGGTTGCAAAGGTCAAGCTGCCGACGAGCGACGTGGCGGGCAAGGCGACGGTCTTTATTTTCCCTGACCTCAATACCGGTAACAATACCTATAAAGCCGTCCAGCGCTCCGCGAATGCCGTCGCCGTCGGGCCGGTCATGCAGGGTTTGAACAAACCGGTGAATGACCTGAGCCGCGGCTGTACCGTAGCGGACATCCTCAATACCGTGGCAATCACGGCGGTACAAGCCCAGTTCGACAAGAAGGCATAAAGGGGAGCCAAGGAATGAAAGTACTCGTACTCAACGCAGGAAGCTCTTCAATCAAGTACCAGATATTCAATATGGAGAACAGCCTTGTCCTTACCTCCGGCCTGATGGAGCAGATCGGGGAGCAGACAAGCCGTCTCAAATACAAATGGATTGCAAACGGAAGCGGCGAACCGCGTGAAGCGGCACAGGAAGGCCGGATTGCGGACCACGGCGAGGGGTTGAAGTTGATCCTCGACATCACCATGCAGCTCGGCGTCCTTCACGATCTCAATGAACTCTCCGGCATCGGGCATCGCGTCGTTCACGGCGGAGAGGCATTCTGGAAGCCGACGCTCATTACCGGCAAGGTTCTCGATGTTGTCCGCGACATGATTCCACTGGCGCCGCTGCACAACCCGGCGAATCTTATGGGTATCGAGGTTTCGCGCACGCTCTGTCCGAGCGTTCCCCAGGTTGCCGTCTTCGATACCGCCTTTCACCAGACTATGCCGCCTGTCGCGTATCACTATGCCATTCCGTACCGCTTCTATAAGGAGCTGAAGGTGCGGCGGTACGGCTTTCACGGCACGTCTCACCGCTTTGTCGCAAAGCAGTGCGCGCACTATCTCCGCAAGCCGCTGATGGCATGCAACCTGATTACCATACATATCGGTAACGGCGGCAGCATGTCGGCGATCAGGGAGGGACAGTGCGTCGATACAACGATGGGCATGACGCCGCTCGAAGGACTTGTAATGGGAACGCGATCGGGCGACATTGATCCGGCGATTCCGTTTTATCTCGCCCGCACGCTCAACCTGAAGTTCGACGAGGTCGAGAATATCCTGAACAAGCAGAGCGGGCTCAAAGGCATATGCGGCGTCAACGACATGAGGGAAATAGAACGCATGGCAGCCGGTGGCAACTTCAATGCGAAGCTTGCGATCGACATGTTCTGTTACCGTATCAGGAAATATATCGGCTCGTATTACGCTGTGCTCGGCACCGTTGATTCGATTATTTTCACGGGAGGCATAGGCGAGAACGCAGTAGAGACCCGTTTGCAGATCTGCTCGGGGCTTGAGGCGCTTGGCATCGTGATGGATGCGGGAAAGAATGCCGCACGAGTGCGCGATATGCGGGAAATTTCCGCGGACAATTCCCCTGTGAAGGTGATGGTTATCCCGACCAACGAAGAGCTTGAAATCGCCCGGCAGACTGTTGAGTGCCTGAAAGGCTCTTAACGGAACATCGCTTTAAGTCTTATGCGAAGGGGGCTGCGAGTTGTTCGCAGCCCCCTTTTCCATAGATAAAATCGTTGTCCCGATCGGGACCGGCTTTTGACAAGAGGGTCTTTTGGTGATAGATTTTTAATAGGTTCTTCACGCCCATCTCAACAAAGAAGAAAAAGGAGTTGAATATGCCTATTTGCAGGAGAGAATTCTTGAAGCTCGCAGGTCTGGGAAGCGCGATTATGGTGCTCGGTTCGCGTGGTCTATTGCAGGCAGCAGGCGGGGAGCAGGCAAAAGACGATTTCTTCTTTCTGCAGATATCCGATACTCACTGGGGATTCAATGACCCGGCCGTGAATCCGGATTCGAAGGGAACCCTGAAGAAAGCCATCGCTGCGGCAAACAGCCTGACAGTCCAGCCCGACTTTGTCGTATTCACCGGAGACCTGACGCACACGACCGACGACCCGAAAGAGCGCCGGCGGCGCATGGCCGAGGTGAAGGAGATCATCGGCGGCTTGAAGGTCAGGGACATCAAATTCCTTGCCGGAGAGCATGACGCCGGTCTGGATAACGGAGAGGCCTTTCAGGAAATTTTCGGAAAAACCCGCTATACATTTCAGCACAAAGGCGTCAACTTTATTGTTGTAGACAATGTTTCCGACCCCACATCCAGCATTGGTGACGCGGGGCTTCAGTGGCTCCAGGGCGAACTCGCGAAACTCGATCCGGCTTCGCGGATTATTGTGCTGACGCACCGCCCGCTGTTCGACCTCTATCCGCAATGGGACTGGTGGACGCGAGACGGCTCGAAGGCCGTTGATATGCTGATGCCGTATAAAAACGCGACGGTCCTCTACGGGCACATTCATCAGGAACATCATCATATGACCGGTCATATCCCGCACCATGCGGCAAAGGGCATGATGCTTCCGCTGCCTGCGCCAGGGTCGGTCCCGAAGCGCGTTCCGATACCGTGGAATCCGGCAGAACCTTATAAAGGCCTCGGCTATCGGGGCGTTACAGCCAAGGCGGCCAAGGGAGAATATCTGCTCACCGAATATCCGATTGTCAAAGGGGTATGATATGACGATCTCAACAATAGCGCGCGCACTCATAATGACGTGCATGCTGGTTTCGTTGTCCGGGCTTGCCGAGGCGGCGGATGCCGCGGACGCTCAGAGGCAGGGGTCGGAAGCAATAAAGATTACTGCGAAGAGATTCGAATATTCACCCAATGAGATTCATGTGAAGAAGAACGTTCCGGTTGTAATAGAATTTACCGCGCTCGACAGGCTTCACGGATTCGTCGTCCCGCAACTGAATATTCGCTCGAACATTGAGCCGGGCAAGATCACTCGAGTGACGATTGTTTTTCCCGACGCCGGCACCTATGACTTTCATTGCGACATCTTTTGCGGCGACGGGCATGAAGACATGACGGGGAAGTTTATTGTTGAAGAGTAAGAAGCGCAAATAGGCCCCGGAAACGCGGTGAATCTCCCGGCCGTAGGACGCTTTTCAATAAGCGGTTCGCGTGTGGATGAGGGAGAGCTCCACTCGGGGTCTTTTTGTAATTCATCTTTCAGCGCGCCATGCTGACATCACGTGGTTATTAAAGCTGACTTGCGTGTCGGCTGACTGTCGCCCCCATTTTTTATCTGTTATTCCGCACAGTATAGCAAACAATAAAAAAGATGTGGAGAGGGCGGCATCAGTAAGGCGATGAAGGCCTGCGGAAAGGCTTCAGGAGAGCGTGCGTCGTTACGAAAAGAGTTTGGCCTGGTCTTTTCTGAGTTGTGCGACAGCCTCTTTGGGAAAGGAAAAGAGCGGGTTGAATATCCTGTTCATCAGCGAAATGAGCTGGCGGAATTTATAGGCGTCGTGGTGCGACTCGCCTTTCTGTTCCGATGCCTGCCAGCTTTGCATGTCCGAGATGCGCAATTCCACACTTAGGGTGTGCTGCCTGCTCTTGATACGCATGGTGTCTCTGGCGGCATAGTCCGGTGTGCCGGGGATCAGGATACGATTCGTGTCGGCAGTACGATGCACGGGCAGCGAGAAGTTTATCTTGCACTGGATCTTTCGATGCTTGTCGGACGAATGGCGATTTTTGCGCGTGTTTATGCTTAAAGCTTCGAAGAAGTGGCTCGCCTGTGCGCGTATCTGCTTCAGGGTCGGGGTCTGGGCGATACCTTCGCTCTGCGCAAGACCGATCATGAGCCTGAGGACAGCTTCGATCATGTCATCGGGACTGTCGAAGAGCGTCTGGGTGATGGAGTGCGACACGGTATTTTCCTGGAGAATGACGCCCCTTTTTTGAAGGGCATGAAAGAGCGTCAGTGTGTCTTCGCGGCTTTTCAAGAGGAAGGTGATAGCAAGAATATCGCGAATTTCGTGTGCTTCTCCTTCGAGATCTTTTCCGAGCTTGGTGCACATGCTTTCGGGACTCTTCAGGCGCGCCTTGACTTCGGCGATTGCGACCCGCACGCCGTCGCCGCTGTCGAAGACGAGGCAACCCTTTTCGGAATCATACGACATTGATTCCTTGAGCTTGTGAAAGAAGGTAGAGACCTTTACAAACGCACGCTGTGCGGCTTCCGAGTCGGGAAGGTGCTCAGGGTTCTCCCAATTGAAATGATAGAGGTCGTTCAGGCTCTGGCCTTCCATTTCGAGAAAGAAGCCGAGCTGGGCATAGTCGTTGATGTCCTGGCTGTCTTCTTCGATGGCCTTGATCAGATGGCCCATTTTGAGTGCAGCGCATGCGGCCTGCTGCCATTCGGGGGGCACCTGAAGACCAAGTCCTTTATATCCGAGAAAGATGTCTGGATATTTTCTTGATGAGGCCAGCAGAAAGAGATGGCGCGGGTCTTCATCGATAATCGACCTGAGCGCATCGTCGCGGAACAGCGATTCCAGCATGCGCATCTGTTTCAGCGCCTTGCGGTATTGAACGGCATTCGGCGAGGAAGTCGCCGTGAGCCGAAACAGCTGGCCGTTGACGAACGGGAAGAGCCATTCCAGAAAGTAGCTGTAGACATGCCTGATGTATGTCTGTGCCCTGTTCCGCTCGCTTGTGCGCAGGTCGCTGGTGCCGAGGGTGTCGAACCCGCGGTTGCCCATCATTTTCGTTGCATTGGCAAGCGCGGCCCGATAGTTCTGCGCATGGAGCAACAGGTAGGGTGTCATTTCGGTCCTGTCGAGGACCGATCCGAAAATCTCGTGGTAAAGCTCCTGCTGGGATGACCTTTGCGGCATGACATCTCCGGTGCAGCGTTTGTATTGTCAGGGACGGCGATTCTTCTCTTCTTCCAGTGTACCTGTTTTACTCCACATTATTCAGAGCGTGTGCGGGATATCCGCCTCATACGAGCTGATTAGCCCTTGTGCAGCCATGGAACGCATGGTTGACCAATGGACATTGTAAAGCAATAGTCTCACGTTGCCCTGCCCGCTTGCGCGGGCCGTGAAAACCCAGGCACCTCGCCTTGAAACGGACACCCCACACCCGCTCTGCGAGGATGTCGGTGAATAATGTGGGTCAGCAAACCACTGTTCGGCTACTACTTTACTTCGATTTTGACTTCCTTCGGCCGGGCATCTTCCTGCTTCGGCAGTATTACCTCGAGGATACCGTTTTTGAACGAGGCGCTTATTTTCTCTTCTTCAATCTCAAACGGCAGCGGCACGGCACGACAGAACGCCCCATACATGCGTTCCGCAAGAAAATAGTCCTCAGCCTTTACCTCGGCGTCCCGTTTGATTTCGCCCTTGATCGTGATCGAATCCTTCGCGATGGTCAGGTCAATGTCTTCGCGGACAACGCCCGGCAGCTCGGCCTTCAGCACAAGCTCATCCTGGCGATCATACAGCTCTATGTTCGGTGCCAGTACAGCGCTTCCGGGCTTCGACCATCTACGGCGGCCCGAAGAGACGATCTCTTCAAACAGGCGATCCATATCGCGCCGCATGTCTTCAAGTTCTTTCAACGGACTCCACTTTGCCAGTGACATTGGTTCCTCCTGATACGACCCCACATTGTTATTCCGTTTGCTCCTCTGCGTCTCTTCTCTATACTACGAAACTATTTCCGCTGCGGCAAGCGTGCTGAAACGGATTGCCCCGTCCCGATAATCGACCTCGACGGTTTCGCCTTCGTGAACCGAGCCGTCGAGGAGTTTCAGTGCAAGCTGGTTCAGGATCTCTTTCTGAATGGCGCGCTTCAGCGGGCGCGCGCCGAAGACAGGGTCGTATCCGATATCGGCAATGTGTTCTTTCGCCTTATCAGTCAGGACAATATCGATCCTGCGATCCTGCAGATATTTCTTCATCCGTGCGACCTGGATGTCGACTATGCGTTTGAGCATCTCGCAGGTGAGCGGGCTGAAGACGATGATTTCGTCGACGCGGTTCAGAAACTCCGGACGGAAAAAGGACTTCAGATCGTCGAGAATCTTTGCCCTGATGTCCGCGTTGTCTTCGCCGCTCCAGTGTTCGGCGCACTTTTTCTTCCTCTCGAGAAGCTCGACAAGGTGGGAGCTTCCGATGTTCGAAGTCATGATGACGACCGTATTGCGGAAGTCGACTGTGCGGCCATGGCCGTCGGTCAGCCGTCCGTCATCCAGCAGCTGAAGCAGGATGTTGAAGACCTCGGGATGCGCCTTCTCGACCTCGTCGAACAGGATGACCGAGTACGGGCGCCGTCTGACCGCCTCCGTCAACTGGCCGCCTTCCTCATAGCCAACATAGCCCGGAGGCGCCCCGACGAGCCGTGAAACCGTATGGCGCTCCTGGTATTCCGACATGTCGATGCGGACCATCGCGGCTTCGTCGTCGAACATGAATTCGGCGAGCGCTTTGGCGAGTTCCGTCTTTCCGACGCCGGTCGGGCCGAGAAAGATGAATGAGCCGATCGGACGGTTCGGGTCCTGCAATCCGGCGCGGCCGCGCCGAACGGCATTTGCCACCGCGGTGACGGCATCATCCTGTCCGACGACACGGAGTTTCAGCCGTTCTTCCATTGTGATCAGCTTCTGCACCTCTGCTTCGAGCATCCGGGAGACCGGCACGCCGCTCCATTTCGACACCACCTGGGCAATGTCTTCTTCATCGACCTCTTCGCGGAGCATTTTACGCGTCGCCTGGGTCTCCTTCAGTTTGCTGTTTTCGGCGTCGAGCTGACGCTGCAGTTCCGGCAGGGTGCCGTACTTCAGCTCTGCAGCCCGCGCAAGATCACCGTCACGTTCGGCACGCTCGCTGTCGATCTTCACGGCCTCTATCTTTTCCTTGATATCACGCATCTTCTGGATGACCGCCTTTTCACCCATCCACTGCGCCTTTAGAGAGTCGCGCTTCGACTGCAATTCGGCGTGGTCCCGCGAAAGCTTGGCGAGTTTTTCCTGGGCGTCCGGCGAGCCGTCTTTCATGAGCGCCTGTTTTTCGATCTCTATCTGGCGCAGACGCCGCTCGATCTCGTCGAGCTCCACCGGCATGCTGTCTATTTCCATCCGGATGCGCGCCGCGGCCTCGTCAATCAAATCGATAGCCTTATCGGGCAGAAAACGGTCGGTGATATAGCGATTCGAAAGCACTGTAGCCGCAATGAGCGCCGAATCCTTGATCTTCACGCCGTGATGGACC
>DATHDH010000070.1:0-4713 GCA_035319145.1 Dissulfurispiraceae bacterium
TTTGAGAGCGGCCGCCACCTGTCCCGTATCCGTAAAATTACCCTGATCGAACAAAAAATGCTGAAGCCGAAATCCGACAAGGGCAGCTGCTGAGCACAACACGCTCCCGAGAAAAATAAGAGGGCCGGAACGATGAATACCGAGAATTTAAAGCACACTGACGCCGAGGTGTATGAAGCCGTAACTCGCGAGCGGAAAAGGGAGCAGAACAAGCTTTTGCTCATAGCGTCCGAAAATTACGCGAGCAAAGCAGTTATGGCGGCGCAGGGGTCCGTCTTTACGAATAAATATGCCGAAGGCTATCCGTCCAAGCGCTATTATGGAGGCTGTGAATATGCCGATGTCGTCGAAACCCTGGCAATTGAACGCGCGAAAGAATTATTCGGTGCCGAGCATGTGAATGTGCAGCCGCACTCAGGGAGTCAGGCGAACATGGCGGTCTATTTTTCGGTTCTGAATCCCGGCGACACCATACTCGGCATGAGCCTCAGTCATGGGGGGCATCTCTCGCACGGCGCCTCCGTGAACTTTACCGGGAAGATATTCAAATCGGTTTCCTACGGCGTGAAACAGGGCACGGGCTATATCGATTACGAAGAAGCCCGCAAACTTGCCATCGAACTGAATCCGAAAATGATTGTCGTCGGTGCAAGCGCATATTCGCGCATTATCGATTTCACGGCCTTTGCCGAAATTGCACGCGAAATCGATGCCTATCTCATGGCCGACATCGCTCACATTGCAGGACTTGTCGCTGCAGGTGAGCACCCTTCGCCGATGGTGCACGCCGATTTCGTGACGACCACGACCCATAAAACACTCAGGGGACCGCGCGGCGGTATGATTATGTGCAAGGCCGAACATGCCAAAGCCGTCGACAAGACGATCTTTCCCGGCATCCAGGGCGGCCCACTTGTACATGTTATTGCCGCCAAGGCCGTGGCATTCAAAGAGGCGTTGACTCCCGAGTTCCGGCAGTATCAGAAAAATGTCATCGCAAATGCCCGTCGTCTTGCGGATGCCCTGATCGGCCACGGTTTTTCGGTTGTTTCGGGCGGTACGGACAACCATCTTATGCTGATAGACCTCACCAACTTCGGTGTTACCGGCAGGGATGCGGAGAACGCCCTCGACAAAGCCGGTCTCACCTGCAATAAGAATTCGATACCGTTCGACAAACTTTCGCCGATGGTTACCAGCGGCATACGTCTGGGGACCCCGTGTGTCACGACACGGGGGCTGGGACCTTCCGAAATGGACGAAATCGCCGATATTATTGCAACCGTTATCCGCAATCTCTCCGACGAAAAGGTGCTTGCGGCAATGGGCGCTCGCGTCAAGGATATCTGCACCCGTTTCCCGATCTATTAGGCTATGAAATGCCCGTTTTGCGGAAGCATCGAAGACAAGGTTATCGACTCGCGCACGGGCAAGGACGGCGATGTAATCCGCCGCCGTCGCGAATGCCTTAAATGCCGGCAGCGGTTTACCTCATATGAACGGGTAGAAGACCCGCTTCCGATGGTCATCAAGAAGGATGGCCGGCGTGAGACATATGACCGCCACAAGATCCTCGGCGGCCTCAAGAAGGCGTGCGAGAAACGTCCGATTCCGACTGAAACCCTCGAAGCGATGGAAACCGCCATCAGCCAGAAAGCTATGGCCCTCGGAAGCAAAGAAATCTTGAGTTCCTGGGTCGGCGAAGAAATCATGAGCGCACTGAAAGATGTCGATAAGGTTGCATATGTGCGTTTTGCCTCGGTCTATCGTCAATTCAAGGATATCAACGATCTCATCGATGAAGTGAAGACTCTCTTCGATACCCGCAAGGGCAGGAAAGATTGACTTCATGCCGTTTTTTTCAGTAAGCTAACTAGTCCAAATGCTTGGGGAGTCGTTCAACGGCAGGACAGCAGACTCTGGATTTGCTTATAGGGGTTCGAATCCTCTCTCCCCAGTCATTCTCGGTCCCATCGTCTAGAGGCCTAGGACATAGCCCTCTCAAGGCTAAGACACGGGTTCGAATCCCGTTGGGACTACCAATGATTATTTTTCAGCTGTTTTTATTGACTTTTTTATCGACCTCCCACAAACTAGCTATTTACAAGGCCTTTGACGGCTTATTTTTCAAAGCTGGAACAACTGTGTCGCTTACGGCGGTACGTGGAGGATATGCATGACGAAAGAGCGAAGCATCGAGATTTATGACACGACGCTGCGCGACGGAACCCAGGCCGAGGAGATCTCTTTTTCGGTCGAAGATAAAGTGCGCATTGCCGAGCGTCTTGACGAGTTCGGGGTTCACTATGTAGAAGGGGGCTGGCCGGGCTCCAATCCGAAAGATGCGGAGTTTTTTCGCAAGGCGAAAAAACTCAAGCTCAACCACGCAAAGATCGCAGCCTTCGGCAGTACGCATAACGCAAAACATACGGCTGATGACGATCCGAATCTCAAGGCTCTGATCGAGTCGAAGGCGCCTGTCCTCACCATCTTCGGCAAGACGTGGGATTTTCATGTCGTCGAGACGTTAAAGATACCCCTTGATAGGAATCTTGAGCTCATCCACGATTCCATCGCATTTCTCAGAAAACATGCGGAGAAGGTCTTTTACGATGCCGAGCATTTTTTTGACGGATACAAGGACAATCCGGAGTATGCACTGAAAACGCTTCTTGCCGCGCAGCAGGCGGGCGCCGACTGTCTCGTGCTTTGTGACACAAACGGCGGAACTTTACCGTCGCGGCTTGCGGACATCATCCGACATGTTAAGAGCAAGATTGTTGTTCCTTTCGGTATTCATGCACATAACGACGCAGAGTGCGGTGTTGCGAATTCACTGCTGGCTGTTGAGCTTGGTGCGGTTCAGGTGCAGGGGACGGTCAACGGGTTTGGTGAACGGTGCGGTAATGCAAACCTCTGCTCGATTATCCCGAATTTGCAGATCAAGCAAGGTTATCGGTGCGTTCCCCCCGAGCGGCTCAAGACACTGCGCGAACTCTCGCGATATGTGAATGAAATCGGTAACCTGCGCCACTTTACGCGGCAGCCTTTTGTCGGAGACAGTGCATTTGCTCATAAGGGCGGCATTCATGTAAGCGCCATCCGCCGCCGGCCTGAAACGTATGAGCATATACGCCCCGAACTCGTCGGAAATTCTCAGCGCGTTCTGATATCGGATCTGGCGGGCAGGGGGAATGTGCTGCGGAAGGCGGAGGAGTTTCAGATTAAGCTTGAGGCGAATTCCCCCGAGCTGCAGAGGATTATCGACGACCTGAAAGAGCTGGAACACCAGGGCTTTCAGTTCGAAGGTGCGGAGGCGTCATTCGAGCTGCTCCTGAAGAAAGAGGTCGGGCTCCACAGGCGATTCTTCGACCTCATCGGATTCCGTGTTATTGTCGAGAAACGGAACGAGAATGAGGAGCCAATCAGCGAGGCCACGATCATGGTTCGTGTGGGCAAGAACGTGGAGCATACGGCTGCGACAGGTTCCGGTCCGGTGAATGCGCTCGACAACGCGCTTCGCAAGGCGCTTGAGAAGTTCTATCCGGAGCTGAAGAAGATGAGGCTTCAGGATTACAAGGTGCGCGTGCTGGCCGCAGGCAAGGGAACGTCCGCCAAGGTGCGTGTTCTGGTCGAGTCCGGAGACGATGAGCGCACATGGGGGACGGTCGGCGTTTCGGAGAATATTATTGAAGCGTCGTGGCAGGCCTTGGTCGACAGTATCGAATATCGTCTCTCAAAGGGAAAGCAGTAGACGTAAAGTCGTCAACCGCTTTGCATCAATGACCGGGCAACTCGGGTGCAGGATATCCGGGCTCAGGATTTTCATCGCGCGATTTCCCGGGCCGCAGCGAGCGCTTCGGCGCTCGTTGTGATCGATCCGTCAACCGTCAGCATCTCTATTTCCGACAATAGGCGTCCAAAAAGAGGCGAGGGTGCAAGGCCGAGTTCCCGGATAAGGTCATCCCCGTTGATGAGCGGTATCAGGGCCTTGCTGCGGGTATAAAGGCCATGATAGAGGCCCAGCATGTCGCGCGAATACAGGAGCAACGGATTTTCGTTCAGCTGGCAGATGCAGTGTCGGCAAATGAGATAGGCGACCAGTTCGTAGATGGTATCACCGATTGCGTGGAGGAGTCTCAGCTGTTCTTTTTCGTCGGCTTCCATCAGCCGGCTGAACCGGTCGACGTAAAAGGCGACCCGCGCGATGCCTTCTATCTTACGCTGCGAAAATTTCAGTCGCCACGCTGCGGTCTCGGCACTATCCAGCGACGGGAAGAGGAGCGAGAACTTCAGGCTCTGTGCGCGCCATTGCCGGGAGAAATGATGTTCTATCCGTGCGGCGTGGTCGAAAAAATAGAGCGGAAGATTGTTCAGGACATGTTCAAAGTACCCGTATGACTGCAGTTGCCTCGTAAGCTGCTCGCGGGGAAGCCCGCAAAGCTCGGGAAACAGGTGATCGAGAAAGCCGTCCCGATCCATCATTTTCATGGCACGATATGAGTCGCGCGTTGCGAGAATCTGAGACAGCTCTTCGGTGATGCGTTCCACCGCCGCCCGCTCCAGCAATGCCCCATGCTTCCCGGCGCATCTGATGGTCGCGATATCCGGAGTGAACGAAAGCGTCTGGGCAAAACGGTAGATGCGGAGCATGCGTAGGGGATCGTCCAGCATGTTCTGCTCGGAGACCATCCTGATTACTTTCCACGCCAA
>DATHDH010000071.1:0-6588 GCA_035319145.1 Dissulfurispiraceae bacterium
AGGTTCAAAACAAGCAGCATGAACTCATCTGGCCTCAGAAATATGCCTCGAAGAAATACGTCTATCCGATTCCGGCATGGCGTGAGCGGAAATAAGCCGAGCGGAGGCCCGTGGCAATGCCGCAAGTAGAACTGCTGCTCCAGACTGTTATTGCGGGCATCCTGCTGGGCGGCCTCTATGCGCTTATCGGACTCGGCATGGCCCTGATTCTCGGTGTCATGCGCATCATCAACCTTGCACATGGCGATCAGATGATGATCGCCATGTACATCGCTTTTTTCGCGTTTGACCTCTTCCAGATCGATCCCTACCTTTCGGTTTTCCTGGCGGCTCCCGCACTGTTTCTGGCGGGTATGCTCATCCAGAAATTTCTTATCAACCCCGTGCTGAGAACGGAATCGATTCTTCCGCATAACCAGGTCATTCTGACCGTCGGTATCGGCATGGTTTTATCCAACCTCGCGACCGTCCTCTTTACTGCCGACTATCGCTCTACACCTGTTTCGTATGCGACGACCGCATGGTATCTGTCAGACATCTGGCCCGACGCGCCGATTGAACTGTCATTGTCTCTTCCCTGGACGGTTTCATTTGTTCTTGCCGTGGTCATTACAATCTTGCTCTGGTTTTTCCTGAGCAGAACCGATACGGGAAAGTCCATTCGCGCAACGGCGCAGGATCTCGATGCCGCGCTTCTCATGGGGGTTAATGTTCAGCGCATGAGAATGCTGACGTTCGGCATCGGCTCAGCTTTGGTGGGTGCTGCGGCGTGTCTCTTCATCCCGATTTATTATCTTTATCCGGCACTCGGCAAGCAGTTCACCAACGTCGCCTTTGTCATTACCATTCTGGGCGGCCTGGGCTCTGTCGAAGGGGCCATTATCGGGGGAGTCATTCTCGGCATTTTCGAGTCTCTCACCTCGACGTATCTCGGGATGGGATGGGCTCCTGCCGGACGGTTTATCATTTTTGTGCTCGTGCTGATCTTTCTGCCCGGAGGAGTTGCGTCTCTTATCCGGAAGGGGAGGTTCGGCAAATGACAAGATACTTCCCGCTGCTAGTGTTGCTTCTTCTCGCGGCCTTGCCGCTTCTGAATCTTGGCGATTATATGATGCACATAATCATTCTCGTCCTCATGTGGTCTGTTATCGGGATGGCCTGGAATCTCCTCGGAGGCTATTGCGGGCAGGTCTCTTTCGGTCATGCCGCCTTTTTCGGCTGCGGCGCATATGCTGCCGGCATTCTGTATTTTCACACCGGGCTGTCTGCCTGGTGGGGTATCCCGGCGGCCGTCGTTGTGACTTTGCTAGTTGCTTTGCTTATCGGTTCGATCAGTCTTCGCCTGCGGGGACCGTATTTTGTTCTCTCAACGCTCGCGATCGGCGAGATATTCCGAGTCTTTGCGGAAAACCTTGAGGACTTCACCCAGGGAAATCTCGGCATCATGATTCAGGAGAGAACTTGGGTCGAGAAGGAGCCGTTCTTCTACATCATTCTTGCAATTGCTGCTTTGACTTTTGTTGTGGTGAAGCTTGTTGCAGAGTCGAAGTGGGGATATTATTTCGTTGCCGTTCGCGAAGACCAGGATGCGGCTGAATCTCTCGGCATTAACTCGACGCTCTACAAGACGCTCGCCCTTTCGCTGAGCGGCATTTTTACCGGAATCGCCGGTGCATTCTATATGAACTATATGGGCTATATCGATCCCGGTATCGTCTTTGCTCTGGGAGATATATCAATTCTGACGGTCATGGTGGTGATGGTCGGCGGTGTTGCAACATACTGGGGCCCGATTGTCGGCGCCATCATTATGGTCTTTTTCTCTGAACTCATTCGCTCGCTGCCAGAGCTTGGCGCCGCGCACCAGACATTTTTCGGGATTCTGCTCATCGTTATAATCATTTTCGTGCCCAACGGTATCGTCGGTGATTTTCCGAAGCTGCTCAAACTGATTGGTATCGGGAGGAAGTCCTGATGGCACTGCTGGAAGTCAGAGACTTATCGAAATATTTCGGCGGGCTCGCAGCGGTCAGCAATGTTTCGTTCGAGGTTCGGCAGGGCGAGATCCTCGGTCTGATTGGCCCCAACGGCGCGGGGAAAACCACGCTCTTTAACATGATTAACGGTTTTTATGCGCCGTCCAAGGGGGACGTCCATTTCAAAGGTGAGCGCATCTCCGGGCTCAAACCGTATCAGATATGCAGGCGCGGTATGGGTCGCACCTTTCAAGTCGTCAAACCGCTGCAGCGCATGTCGGTTCTTGACAATGTCATAGCCTCCGCATTTGTGCGCGCCAACACCAAACATGCTGCTGAAGTGATAGCCCGTGACGTCGTTGATTTTGTCGGCCTCGGAGATGATCTTCAGGTCGTATCCAAAGGACTTCCGCTCGGTAAGCGAAAGAAACTGGAGATAGCTCGCGCGCTGGCGACGGGGCCGGACCTTCTGCTCCTTGATGAGTCGTTTGCCGGCCTGAATCCTGCCGAGCTTGACGAGTCGATCGAGATTATCAGAAAGATAAAGGCCAAGGGCATCACTATTCTCATTATCGAGCATCATATGAAGGTCATCATGTCCATTTCGGATCGGATTGTTGTCATTAACTATGGACAGAAGATCGCCGAAGGCTCCCCTCAGGAAATAGGCAGAAACCCGCTCGTCATCGAGGCATATCTCGGAGAGGCCCACAATGCTTGAGGTCAAGAATATTCACGTGTTTTACGGTGACGTGCAGGTAATCTGGGATGTGTCGTTTCATGTCAAGACCGCCGAGGTCGTAGCCCTTATCGGCGCCAACGGCGCAGGGAAATCTACGATCCTAAAGACTATTTCGGGGATTCTCAGGCCTCGTCCCGGAGAAATTGTATTTGACGGAAGCCCTATCCACACAGTTGAGCCATATCATCTCATCGAGCGCGGCTTGGCGCATGTCCCGGAAGCGCGAAGGCTGTTCGTCGAAATGAGTGTTGAAGAGAACCTGGAAATGGGCGCCTTACGCGGGGACGCGAAACGTAACCGACAGAAGACGAAAGAGCAGGTATTTGAGTTCTTTCCCCGTCTTTTGGAGCGGCGTCGCCAGAAGGCCGGGACGCTGAGTGGCGGAGAACAGCAGATGCTTGCCATTGGACGCGGTCTGATGGCAAAACCGAAAATGCTGATGTTCGATGAGCCGTCGCTCGGCCTTGCGCCGATCCTTGTTCGGGAAATATTCGGCATTATCCAACGGGTAAGGGCTGAGGGCGTGACCGTTCTGATTGTCGAGCAGAATGTCAAACAAACGCTAGCCATTGCTGACCGGGCGTACGTGTTGGAGAGCGGGAAGCTGGTCATGGAGGGCTCCGGCCATGACCTTCTGCACGACGAACATGTTCAGCACGCCTATCTCGGCGTATAATAAGACGTGACCATTGCCTGATTTGAAGGAGGACCGGACATGTTCGTTTCCGACTGGATGACATCCGAGGTCTTTACCGTTATGCCTGATGACAGCATTGCCCGTGCGGCCAATCTCATGAAAGAACGTAATATTCGCCATCTGCCGGTCGTCCGCGGCACCGAGTTGGTCGCGCTTCTCTCTGACAGGGATCTGAAGGAGTTTTCTCCGTCCAAGGCGACGACGCTTGATATCTATGAGCTGCACTATCTTTTCGAGAAGACGAAGGTGAAGGATGTGGCACGGATGAAGCCGCTGACTACTACTGCGGATACCCCCATAGAAGAAGCCGCAATGCTGATGCATGACGCGGCGATCGGCTGTCTGCCCGTGCTGGATACCCATGAACAGCTTGTCGGTATTATTACTTACAAAGACATGTATAAGGTCTTGGTTGATATTACGGGCGCCCGAAGCAAAGGGGCGCGGGTTTCGCTTCTCCTGTCGGACACGCCGGGATCCATCAAGGAGGCGGCTGATATCATCAGGAGTTTCGGCCTTCAACTGAGGAGCATCCTGACATCGTACGAGCGTTCTCAGGAAGGAGTCAGACATGTTGTCATTCGTACGAAGAGGAAAGAAGGCCTTGATGTCGAAGCCTTGAAAAAGCAGCTGTCGGTTCTCGACCCGAACGTTAAAGTCAAATCCTGATGCATGAGTAGTCGCATGGGGGCCGTTTCTCGCCCGAAAGCGGCGAAACATGCAGCACTTCAAAAACTGCTCGATTCGCTTTATGCGTCCTGCAATTTCAGCAGCCGTCTTAGCAGTGATCCCATCGAATTTCCGCATCGCTATAAGCGGAGTTCTGATATTGAAGTCGTTGCCCTTATCGCTGCGGTGCTTGCATACGGCAAGGTAGACCTCTTTAAGTCAGTCACAGAGAGAATATTATCGCCGATGGGAGAGAGCCCGGCAGATTTTCTGCAAGGATTTTCCCGCAAGCGGGATGCAAAGCGGTTCGCAGGACTTCGCTATCGATTCAACACGAATGACGATATTATTGCGCTGCTCGATGCAGTTCATCAGCTTCTCAGACGTTACGGCAGTCTCAAAGCCGCATTTTTCGACAAGTTTCATCCTGATGACGTGTCAGTGGAGAAGGCCCTTGTCGGGTTTGTACGTGACGTGATTTCCATCCCGGGCGAGCCGGCGATTGCTCCCCCAGGGTTCTTACAACTGTTTCCCAGCCCGGTAAAGGGAAGCGCGTGTAAACGCTTGAATCTCTTTCTCCGGTGGATGGTGCGTGACAAGGATATCGATTTCGGGCTGTGGACAGAGATACCCAAGAGTTCGCTGGTCGTGCCTCTGGATCTGCACATCGGGAGAATTGCACGGTGTTTTGGGTTGACGTCACGTAAGAGCGACGACTGGAAGACCGCTGTCGAAATCACCGATTCTCTGAGCGCTTTTTGTCCAGAAGACCCTTTGCGATATGATTTCGCCCTCTGTCATATGGGCATCTCCGGAGGGTGCGGAGAAAAGCATTGCCCGACATGCGATACCAGGAAATGGCTGGTGTGACGGCGTTGCGAGATACCGACTTACCGGTGGGCTGATTCGATGCAGAGCTCGGATACCTGTTTTTTCAGGCTGCGAACGGTTGCTTCATTGAGCTGCACCTGAGCCGCCAATTCGGCGTCAGGAATCACCGCTATGTCTTTTGCGAGGATGATATCGTGCGCGATACAAGCTTCGAGACTGCGACGGTCCGGGAATTGCAAGACTGTAATCGGATAAAGATGCTTTTCTTCGATCATCTTTTCTAGGCTGGAGTCTTCAGGATATCGCCAGCTGATAATCTTAAGCCCGGCGCATTCGGCAAAGGCTATGGCGTCGCCCGAGCAACGGGTGTTTGTCACCAGCCAGCCTTGACTGAATATCCCGTTTTTTTCCGGTGCGCGCTCATATTCTTTTTTTATATCTTGAAAGCGGGCATGGATATAAAGCGCAACTTTCACATCGGTATTCTTGCCGGGGTCATTGTGGTACTTGCATTCAATCATATGTTTACCGCTTGCATCTTGGGCAATTACGTCGACTTCATGGCTGACACAATAGCCTTTTACAACGACATTGGTCTGAGTGGAATATCCATGATGCGAGAGCACTTTTGCGAAATACCGCTCGAAGGGGAAGCCTGAGGGCCCCAAGGAGTAAATCGCTTTTTTAAGGGAATAGCGCATTCCGGAAGCCCGGTTGTATTTGCGTAAAAGACGTTTTGCAATTTTATAGATATGCTTTGAATGCGCCACTTGCGGCATTTGTCGCGAAATATCATCTGCAATACGAGCAGCGATGTCTTGCGGGGCTCCGGCCCGCATAAGCGAATCAATGAGTTTCGCCAGTTGAAAATCTTCTTGAATGCCGGATGATTTTGTGATTGTTTGCATGAAGGATTTTACACGATTGTAGTGGCAAATTGTCAGCAAGAATGTTTTTAAACAAATTTGAAAGCTGTCCCATTTCGACGGGGCGGTGCTTGGGCGCGCTCGATAAAGAATATACTACCTGCTTCGAATAAAATATGGACGAGCATCGCAGAGACCTCACAGCCATCTCCTTTTGTAAAGCAGACGGCTGTGTGAATCCTCCCGGGTATTCCGGAGAGCGTTTTATTTGAGTCAGACCGCAACGGTCGACTCCTGCAGTCGACTATAATACTCGATTTCCCGCTCCGCTGGTGGAATATCGCCGATGGACTCCAGCAACCGGCGGTTATTGAACCAATCAACCCATTGCAGCGTGGCATATTCCACCATGTCGATTGTCCGCCATGGTCCCCGATGACGAATCACCTCCGTTTTATAAAGTCCAATTATCGTTTCAGCTAAGGCATTGTCGTAAGAATCGCCCCGGCGACCAACAGACGGGGCCACACCCGCTGCTGCCAGACGCTCAGAGTAGCGAATTGACAGGTACTGGCTCCCGCGGTCGCTGTGATGCACTAATCCATCAGTGTCCCGCCGGGACCAGAGCGCCTGCTCCAGAGCATCCAGTACAAGGTCCGTCCGCATGCTGCTGGCTACCCGCCACCCCACGATGCCGCGGGAGAATACGTCAATCACAAAGGCAACATACACCAACCCAGTCCACGTCGCCACATAGGTAAAATCCGCCACCCAAAGCTGATTCGGGCGACTAGCAGTAAACTGCCG
>DATHDH010000072.1:0-5385 GCA_035319145.1 Dissulfurispiraceae bacterium
TCATATCGGTATTACCAATCCGAGCAACATTATCGCAATTGATGCGGCCGCACGCATAACAAAGCAGCAGCCGAGGGTTTCGCTCGTCGACCCCGAGAGTTTTTATGAAGCCCTCGAACGCGCCTACTTCTTCCTCGTCAATCCCATCCAGATGCGCATCGCTTCTCTTGTGGCCGAAATCAAGAATGCAAATTCCGCGAGCGGGCCGAATATCAGTGCCCTGACGGAAGCAGTCATCATGGATGGCATCAGGAGAAATGCGACCGACGTGCACATCAATCCCATGGCCAATGTCGTCGACGTCTTCTACCGCGTAGACGGCGTTCTGCAGCACGCCCACTGCATTCCGAAGATAGCCGGCAACGGCGTTGTCTCGCGCGTCAAGATACTTGCACAGCTGGATATTGCCGAATTGAGACTTCCGCAGGACGGCTCGTTCAGCTTTCCGTTTTTGTCGAAGACCTATGATGTTCGCGTCTCTACGGTGCCGATGATCTTCGGAGAAAACATCGTCATGCGCATTCTCGCCGGCACCGGCGATCTGCCGCGTCTGGAGCGGCTCGGATTTTCCTCAGACGACGCGGGACGGATTCGCAACCTGTTTCAGAAACCGCACGGCATTATCCTGATCACCGGACCGACCGGAAGCGGAAAGACGACAACGTTATATGCCGCTTTGCGCGGCGTGAACATTCTCGAACGCAATGTCATCACGGTCGAAGACCCGGTGGAATACAAACTCAGCTTCGTGAAGCAGACGCAGGTGAATGTGAAGGTCGGCTACGATTTCGCGCTTGCCGGCAGAAATTTTATGCGGCAGGACCCCGATGTCATGCTCATCGGAGAAATTCGCGACGAAGAAACCGCCAAGATAGCGGTACGCGCCTCGATCACCGGACATCTCGTGTTGACGACACTGCACACGAATGACGCACTGACCGCCATTCCGCGTCTTCTCGATCTTCATGTGGACCGTTTTCTGCTTTCGTCGTCCCTGCTCGCCATCCTTGCCCAGCGTCTCGTCAGAAAGGTATGCCAGTCGTGCAAGGCCGAGTATCAGCTCACCGACGAAGAGAGAGCTATTTTTACCGAGGCGGGAATGCAGGTAACTACCGGACTGCACGGAACCGGTTGCATCCAGTGCGGCAACAGCGGCTATCTCGGTCGAACCTGCATCGGCGAACTGGTTGTGATCGATGATGAAATGCGAGAGCTTATCTACGAATCAGCTTCAATCGGCAGGATAACGCAGGCGGCCATCAGCAAGGGCATGCACCCGCTCCGCTACGACGGACTCGTGAAGGCATCGCAGGGGATCACCACCGTACAAGAGGTTTTGCGAGTCGCCGGATGAGCTATTTTGCATATAAGGCCGTCGATGCCTCCGGGACCGAGCGCGAAGGATTCTTGGAAGCGATGGATGCCGGGACCGTTTACGGAGACCTCTACGAAAAAGGGCTCTATGTCGTCAGCATCCGCCAGTCGAGCAAGCTGATAGCCGACATCAGACATGCGCTTCATGCACGCCGGGTCAGACGGCTTCATCTCATAGAGTTTGCGAACAATCTCTCAATCATGCTCACTGCGGGCATTCCGCTGCTTACCGCACTCGGAGACATCGGCACCACAATCGATGATCCGTTCTTTCAGGGGATCGTCGCCAATCTGAAGCACTCGGTCGAAGAAGGCGCGAGCTTCTCCGATGCGCTCGCCATGCATCCGGGAATCTTCCCCGACGTATTCGTGCGGATCGTCCGTATCGGAGAAGAGACGGGCCGGCTCGAGCGCAGCCTGTCCGATGTGGCGACGCATCTTCAAAAAATGGAAGACCTGGCACAGGCAATAAAGCGGGCCCTTATTTATCCTTCGTTCGCGATCCTGACGACGATGGGGGCTCTTGTATTCTGGCTCGCCTATGTCCTTCCGAAGGTTCTGACGACATTCCGCGAAATGAAGGTGGAACTGCCCCTGATTACGCGCATGTTGATTGTCGTCAGTGACTTTATGCAGCACTTCTGGTTTCTTGTTCCCCTTGTCCCTGTCGGAATCTTTTTCGTGATAAAGGGGCTGCAACGCAATCCCCGCACAAAATATGTCGTCGACAGGGCAAAGCTCCGCATGCCCATTGCGCGCCTTGTTACGTATAACAAGCTTCTGGCCCTCTTTTGCGAGCAGCTGCGCATTCTTATCGTTGCCGGCATCACGATTGACCGGTGCCTCGTAATCGTCGGCGATGTCATCGGCAACGAGGTGTTTCGTCGGGCCATCGCCGCCGTCAAGGAAGAGGTCTCTTTCGGAACCCGCATATCGGACGCACTGAGGCGCCACGCCATATTCCCGCCGCTGCTTGTACGCATGGTCGACATTGGAGAATCAACCGGAAATCTTGATGAACAGTTCACGTTTCTTTCGAACTATTATTTGAAGAAACTGGATGATATTTCCGAGAAGATAGGGAAAATGGTCGAACCGATCGTGATCGTCGTCATCGGAATCCTGTTCGCGATCATTATCGTCGGCCTTCTGCTTCCTATTTACGATCTCATTTCAAAAGTCGGAAAGATGTGACGGGTATGACGAACGATTATCCCGCATATTTTCAGCTTACGGACGATCCGTTCCGCATCCCTCCGGATCCGCACTATTATTTCCCATCGGAACGCCATACCGAGATACTCTCTTCGCTCAACTATGCGGTTGAACAGAAGGAGGGATTCTTTCTCGCAACCGGCGAGCCCGGCACCGGAAAAACCACGCTGCTGAAAGTATTCATCGACAATTGGCGCGAACGTGCTGAAATAGCGTTGGTGATGACTCCGCGCCTCGCCCCGCAGGAATTCCTCGCCGCGATCCTTGAGGACCTGAAAGTCACAATTGATTCGACCAACAAGCATGACGTCATCAAGGCATTTCGCAACTTTCTGATTGCGACGACTGCGACCGGCAAGCGCGTGATAATTATCGTGGACGAAGTGCAGAATCTCCCCGATGATACGCTTGAGGAACTGCGGCTCCTTTCGAACCTAGAGACCGAAAAAGAAAAGCTGCTCCAGATAGTCCTCTTCGGCCAGCCGGAGTTTCGCGATCGCGTTCTTTCGCCGTCGCTCCGCCAGCTGAACCAGCGCATCACCGTGCGCGCGACACTGCCTCCGCTTTCGCGCAGCGAGATGATGGATTATCTGCAGTACCGCCTCATGAAGGCAGGCGCGTCTTCAGTGCCGTTCGATGAAAAGTCCAGAAACCGCCTCTACATGCACAGTCGTGGGATTCCGAGACTCGTTAATCTGATCGCCTCCCGCGCACTCATGGCGGCATTTGTCGACGGAAGCCGCATTGTTCAGGAAAAGCATGTGCTCAATGCGATTACGCACCTTGAAGACTCCCCGCAACAATCCTCGCCGTTCGGCATGAAAATGCTCCTGACAGGCGCGGCCGTAGTTCTTGCTCTCGTGATCGGGATTGCATTCGTGTACAATAATTTCGGCACCAGCTCCGCTCTCACGCCTGTATCCGCTGCCGATCAGGCATCATCCGTCGCGACGCAGCAGCAGCTCCCTCCAGCCGAAAATCTCGTGATTTCGGCCGAACGGGCGAATCTCCGCCGCGATCCGGACATGCACAAACCGGTCGTAATTCAGGCGCTCAAGGGGGCACGGTACCCGGTTATGGCTTCACGGAAGGATGACGGCGGGCGTCTCTGGTATCGGATTCGGACGAAAGAATATCAGGACCTCTGGGTGCGCAGCGACATGACGATTAAGGTGACGGAATAACTTTGAGAGTGCGCCGGCGATCCGGCCCTGAAGAAGATGGATTACGTTGACGATATGCTGCTGAGCACCGCCCGCCTTATTGCCCTAGGGCATTCAGTCGATCGGCAGCAATTCTTTGAGACGCCGCATCGGTTCCTTCAAGCGATAATATCTCACGGTACAGTCTGACGGCATCAGCCCTCCGCCCCTGCCTTTCTGCAATCCTGGCGAGTCCAAGCATGCCCTGGGCATCGCGAAAATCTGCGAGCCTGGTGTAATAGGTGACTGCACGGTCAGACTCTCCGGCCTTCTCATAAAGCAATGCCAGGTTTATAAGAACAGGGCGATTTGCAGGATCGAGGGCAGCGGCGCGGGTGAGATACCGCTCGGCATCGGCACTGTTGCCGGTTTGGGCATATGCAGCCCCAAGGTTGATCATCGCGGGCACATAGTCGGCCTTCATGGAGAGCGCTTTCGCCGCAAACGACGTCGCATCGCCGGGCCTGCCCATTCGGAGAAGCGTGCCTGCGACATTGTTCATGATGACATAATTTTTCGGATCGAGTTCGAGGGCTCGCTGATAGTCGGCAAGTGCCTGCGGATAGTCGCGCCGAGCTTCATGAGTCTTTGCCGTATAGAGCGCCAGATCACGTTCTGTCCTTCGATCCGACGGCTGAACCATAGAACGTATCGTTTGTCTCAACCCGCCGATCTGTGATCCCTCACCATCCTTCTGCGCAGGAGTTCCGCCCTTGTCGGGCGCAGGTGCCGCCTTCGGCGGAGCGGGAGCGACTTCAGGGGTTGTTCCCCGATCTTTTTGAACCTGCTTGAGCGTTTCCTGAGGAACAGCGTCTGCACGGGGAGGAATCGGCGGCGCCGATGGAGACACGACGGGCGTCTGGGCAATTGTCCGGACAGGGGCGTTGATATATGACTTCACTCCATACAGGAGCCCAATACCGAGAAGAATAACCGCCAGCATTAACACAGAGAGGGAGATGATCCGCTTTCTCATCGTTTTTTTCTGGGCATCCTGCTGCACAATGCGTCTCAGCCCGGGCGGAATGTCGCCGGCTCCTTCCCGTTGGTTCAATTTTGCAAGCAGATCGGCAAGCAGGCTCATTCAGATCTCCTGATCCCGCACCACAAAATGCAACGATGAGTTTCTCTTTTCCGGCACTGCCGTCTTTTCGCGCGGCACGGTATCGACGCGTTTGGCATCCGCCTTCAGGTTTCGGTATATCCTCCAGCTGTATGCGACACGCTTCGCGTGGCTGTAAGCGTTATAACAGCCGACCGCCTCCCATGTGTATCCGTGAGATTTGACGCACCTGCTCAGGATATCCGCGCCAGTCATAACATTAAGGCATGGATCGGACTTCAGCTGATCGGCCGTAAGCCCGAATTTCGGGAACCAGAACGAATTAATCTGCATGACGCCGATATCGAAGGAGCCGTTACTGTTGCGGTTGACGGCGTTTGCTCGCATGCCGGATTCGGTGCGCGCTATTGCCCGCAGCAAATCTGCGCTGAGCTCATATTTTTTCGCGGCATCGTCAAAACAGAATCCCTTTGCTTCCGTGCCGCAGAATGCAAGCAACACACTGAGAGAGAAAGCGATGAGGGATACAGC
>DATHDH010000073.1:0-2121 GCA_035319145.1 Dissulfurispiraceae bacterium
GGAACGAACGAACGAAGCAAACTGTTTCATCATGCTGTCACCTACAGCCACGATGACCACGAACTCTCTAGTTTTCTTCGCTTATTGAGCCCGTTAATGCAAGACCTTGCTCCCGCCGACATACAAACGCCTTTTCTTAATTTGGATGAGGCATTTCGGGATGCGGTCCTGAAACGTTTCGGCATCAAGGATTCAGTGCAGCTTGTTGCGATTGCGCCGGGCGCGTCGGTCACAGAGCGGCAATGGGGCGCCGAGCGATATACACAGGTTGCGCAAGCGCTGTGCCGCAGGGGCAAGCGAGTAGCCGTTCTGGGAACTACCGCTGATGCCGCCGATGCTCGCCGCATATGCGGTGCGATTCCGGCCGCGATAGATGTGACCGGCAAAACAAATCTCATGGAGGCGGCATCCCTCCTTTCGGCTTGCAAACTGTTCATCGGCGCCGATTCAGGGCTTCTTCACATTGCAGTCGCACTCGACGTGCCGACTGTCTCGCTTTTCGGCCCTGGTCGGGAAAAGAAGTGGGCACCTCAGGGAAATCACCACCGCATCATCAATAAGCATCTGCCCTGCAGTCCATGCACGATGTTCGGATACACCCCCCCTTGCCCTCTCAAGGCAGCATGCATGATGGCCATCACGCCGGATGAGGTCATAAGGAGCACCCAGTCTCTCCTGGCCGCCGACTGACGGCAGCTCCCGCGCCGCGTCCAGTTTTCGGCAGACTTGTGGTATCCTTTACACAGAAAGGTATGATGTCCTATCTGGTCGCATTTCGCATAATTCATTTCCAATTTCAATTTACTCCACAGGGGGAATGAATGCAGTATATCGGGCTTGATGCAGGTTCGGTAGCTGTCAAAGCCGTTGTCATCGATCGAAATGGGTACGTCATCCACCGCCATTATCAGCGCCATCTCGGCCATCCCATTGAAGTCAGTCATGAAGTCCTCGACGATCTCATTGCACATTATTCGCCTGCTTCAGTCGCAGTTACCGGTTCCGCCGGAAAATTCATCGCCGGCGCGCTCGGCATCAAAACGGTCAATGAAGTGGCTGCGCAGGCCTATGCCGTACGGAAGCTCTTTCCTGCCGTCCATTCCGTCATCGAACTCGGCGGAGAAGACGCAAAGCTCATAATTCTTGAAGACGGCAAGATTCGCGACTTTGCGCTGAACTCGGTCTGTGCTGCTGGGACCGGCTCGTTTCTTGAGCAGCAGGCCGAACGCCTGAAACTCTCCATTGAGGAATTCAGTGCGATGGCGGCCCGTTCGTCGCGTCCGTCGAAGATAGCGGGGCGCTGCAGCGTCTTTGCGAAGTCGGACATGATCCATCTGCAGCAGATTGCAACACCGGTCGATGATATCGTGGCCGGTCTCTGCTTTGCCGTTGCGAGGAATTTTAAGGGCAGCATCGCCAAGGGCATAGAAGTGAAAACTCCCGTAGCGTTTCAAGGAGGTGTTGCGGCTAACGCCGGCATGCGCCGCGCGTTTCAGGATGTCTTTCAACTGGATGATTTGATTGTACCGCCTGATTATGCGCTCATGGGTGCTATTGGGGCCGCCCTTCGCGAACTCGACTCAGGCCGGCAGCAGCTCATCGACAGCACGCGGCTTGCAGCTCTTCTCAGTTCTCGTCCGGCTGAGCAGGGGCAGCCGCCTTTACTGAGAGACGGTGACCGCTTTTCGGAGCGACACGCGGAAGAGAGCGCGAATTGGAACCCCGGAAGGCAGGGACTGTTCGGCATTACGGCATGCCGGACGCCTGGTGAAAAGATCACGGCGTATCTCGGCATTGATATCGGCTCGATAAGCACCAATCTCGCGGTCATCGACACAGAGGGCGCCCTCCTTGCAAAACGATATCTCATGACTGCGGGGCGCCCCATCGAAGCGGTCAAGCAGGGGCTCGCGGAAATAGATGCTGAAATCGGAGATGCTATCGAAGTTGCGGGGGTCGGTACGACGGGGTCCGGCAGATATATGATTGCCGATTTTGTGGGAGCGGACATCGTCAAGAACGAAATCACAGCCCAGGCGACTGCTGCTATTGCGATTGATCCGAAAGTAGATACGATTTTTGAGATCGGTGGTCAGGACTCAAAATATATTTCGCTCAGGA
>DATHDH010000074.1:0-2656 GCA_035319145.1 Dissulfurispiraceae bacterium
ATACCATCGAGATCCACACTGATGCCCTTATCAAAGGGGCAAATGTATTGCTGATCGACGACCTTATCGCAACCGGCGGCACTGTTCTGGCTGCAGCCGTACTAGTCGAAAAGCTTGGGGCTCAGGTCGCCGAGATGGCGTTTATCGTCAACCTGCCCGATGTCGGCGGTGCCGAGAAGGTCCGGGCAAAAGGTTACAAAATGTTCGCTTTGACCGAGTTCGAGGGGGAATAGAGGGACTAACCCATTCTTTTTCTTGACACTTATGCCTATTCTTTGATAACCTACTCAATCTTATAATCCATAATAGAGAGGGGTGAATAGGCAGATGCCCTCTGTTAAAGTCAAGGATGCCGACTCGTTTGAATTTGCGATGAAGCAGTTCAAGAAGCAGTGCGAGCGTGAAGGTATTCTTTCAGAGGTTAAAAAGCGGGAGTCCTACGACAAGCCGAGCGTGAAAAAGAAGAAAAAAATAATCGCTGCCCGCAAGAAAGCCTCCAAGCGTTCCAAATTCTCATCGTCGAGGTCGCGGTAGGATGTCGGTCCTCGATGCCGTATCGGAAGCACTCAAGGAGGCCTTGAAGTCGCGGAATGAGATAAAACTCTCCGCCCTCCGCATGATCAAGGCCTCCCTCAAATATAAAGAAATCGAAAAAATGGGTGTCCTGACCGATGACGATGTCGTCTCGGTGCTCTCGACTATGGCAAAACAGCGTCGCGAAGCCATCGAACAGTTCAACGCTGCGGGCCGGACGGACTTGGCCGCCAAAGAGGAACAGGAGCTTGCGGTCATCCAGTCGTATTTGCCGAAGCAGCTCTCCCCTGAAGAACTCGATGCGATAATCCGCTCCGCCATTCAGGAATCGGGGGCATCATCACCGAACGACATGGGCAAGGTGATGAAGTTGCTGATGCCGAAAGTGAAAGGCGCTGCCGACGGGAAGGTCGTGAATCAACGGATACGGGAGTTGTTGCAGTAGTTTGTTTTTTGCCCCGCCGTCTCGCCTGCAATGTGTCGTTCACTCAATGAGGAGGTTCTTGTGAATATAGCCGATTTCTTTGCAAGGGCGATTGCCGTCGGCATGGAAAACGATCCGCGTGGCATCGATGCGGTGCGTGCTGAATTGGGCCGTGTGCGCAAGGAATATGATGATCTCAAGCCAAAGGAAAAAGAGCTGTTCGATTCCGACCGTCTTGAGAATCCATACGCCGATTCGCGCATGCTTGCCGGCGATGGGAGTCTTCCCCTGCGGACGATGCTGGTCGGCGTCGATATCGATCTCGGCGAGCTGCTGCTTGCCGATCGCTTCAGGGATCGAGGAGTGCCGGTCGATCTCGTCTTTTCTCACCATCCCAGCGGACGTGCCCTTGCCAATCTTTCGGCGGTCATGGCGATGCAGGCGGATATCATCAGCTGCGCTGGGGTACCGATAAATGTGGCCGAAGGCGTCCTGGAAGGGAGAATCAGCGAGATTGCACGCAGGGTTCTGCCGATTAACCATACGCGGGTTGCCGATGCGGCGCGGCTGCTCAACATGCCGTTGTGCTGTCTGCATACCCCTGCGGACAATATGGTTGCGAGCTATCTTCAGAAACTCTTTGAGGAAAAGAAACCGTACGCGCTTGATGATGTCGTCGAACTGATGATGGAGATTCCCGAATATGCCGATGCCGCGAAGATCAACGCCGGACCGAGAATTTTTCTCGGGTCGAAAAAGCGAAGGACCGGTAAGGTCTTTGTCGATATGACCGGCGGAACCGAAGGAGCAAAAGAGGTGTTCGAGAGCCTGTCGCTGAGCGGCATCAACACGATTGTCGGCATGCATCTCAGTGAAGAGCATCGCAAGGAGGCCGAGAAACATCACGTGAACGTCGTGATAGCCGGCCATATTGCGAGCGATAACATCGGGATCAATCTGCTGCTCGACAAGGTTATGCAGGATGAACAGATAACCGTGCTGGAGTGCTCGGGCTTTCGTCGATTCCCGCGCGGCTGATCGAGAGCGGCAGGCCTGCGGCATGGCGATACCGTTCCATGAAAAACGATAATATTCCCGAGGAAATCAAGGCACGCGTCGATATCGTCGACCTTATCGGCCAGTATGTCGATCTGAAGCGGGCAGGGCAGAATTATAAAGGGCTCTGCCCGTTTCATTCCGAAAAAACGCCTTCCTTCATGGTGAACCCGTCCCGCCAGGTATTCCACTGTTTCGGCTGCAATAAAGGGGGAGACATCTTTGCGTTTATCATGGAACGCGAAAACATGTCGTTTCAGGAAGCGCTGACCTCTCTTGCCGAGAAGGCTGGTGTTTCGCTTGAGAGGACACCAGGAGTGCATCCGAAGAAGGGCGAGAAAGACGCATTGCTCTCGCTGCAGAAGGCGGCCTGTGTCTTTTTTCGGAATGCCCTCGGAAGTTCGCAAAAGGCGCGCGGCTATCTTCGGGAGAGGGGGCTTTCCGAGGGCATGCTTGAAGGCTTTGAAATCGGCTTCGCGGGCGGCGGCCGCGACACGCTTTACCGGCATTTGAAAAGCAGCGGATACGAAGAGGGCCTGATACGCAAATCAGGCCTTGTCTATTTCGGCGACAAAGGGCCGTTTGATTTCTTCCGCGAACGCATCATGTTTCCTATCCACGATCTGCAAGGGCGCGTCGTTG
>DATHDH010000075.1:0-3866 GCA_035319145.1 Dissulfurispiraceae bacterium
ATGCAGTGGTACTCTGATGCAAAGCTTCCTACCTACAAGCCGAAGGCACCGAAAATTTCCGGGGAAATCCCGACAATGGTCAGCGAGTCTCCGCTGTGTCATGTTTCGGTCGGCAAATGGATGAAGGCGGCCAATAAAGACCTCAAGACTCCAGAGCGCAGACACCGTTGCGCGGCTGTGGCCGCGAGTGTTGCATATCATACCGTCGAGCTGTTGAACGCATGGAAAGATAAGAAATATGAGACACAAGGAGTCATTCCTTCAGCAAATTACGGCATTACGGCACAGGGCAATTGCGGTGATTGCCACGGAGGAAATATTCCGACACCTCCGCAGGCAAAGAAGTCATGAAATAAGGAGAATATGTTAGCACCGACTTGTGGTATTCTTTGCATAGAATAACAGTTGAGATAAGGAGGATATCATGAAATTCGGAGCTCGTAACGCAATCGTCGCAAAGGTGAAGTCGGTAAAAAAAGGCGATATCATGTCGCTGGTGAAATTCGAGGTTACTGTTCCGACCGAAATGGCCTCGGTTCTGACGACCGAATCGCTGGAGTCAATGAAGCTGAAAAAAGGTGACACTGTGCAGCTAATTGTCAAAGCCATCCATGTGCTGCCAGTAAAGGAATAGGCCGGATTAATACGAAGCAATGCGGGGTATCGAAGGCATTTCGATGCCCCCTTTATTATGACGCAGGGTCGCTGATGAGCAGTCCCTTTTTCTTGGCTGAGCTGAGGAGGTCTTGTTTACTGCTCATAAAGAGCAGTTTGTCTTTTGATATTTTTTGAATGCTCAATGCAGTGGCCAGATGGATCGCGTCACCGGCACAAAGCCCGCATTCCGTTGCCACCGCCTCAGCTGCGACGATGAGTTCCGCATCGATGGCCCAGACGATGAAATGCTGCCAGTCGTCCTGGAATGCGTCCAGCGCCTTCTGATAGCCGACAATTTCCGATTTGCGGCGGGCAAGGGCCGAAATTATTTCCAAGTGTGTCAGGGAAGATGTCGCAAGATGCCGATGATTTTCTTTCAGTGCCGCTACGACCTTCTGTCTGCCAGACTCCTGCTTGATATATTTCTTGATAAGTGCAGTCGAATCGAAGTACATCATTGGCGCTCCTCCGTCACGGTCTCCGTGATGGAGGCTCCTTTTATCGACACGCCCTCAAACGCCTTCAGCGGCCCTGTGCTGGCAGGCAGTCGGACCTTGCCGACAGCCGCCAAACATGCAAGGAGTTCATTTTCGTTCGCGGATGTTTCCATACCGGTGAGGTCGCGGAGAATGGCTATTGGAGTCCCCCGGTCAGTGATGATAACCTGTCCGCCTTTCCTGACGAAATCAAGGTAGTGCGGCAATTTGTTTCGTAACTCCCTGACGCCGACGATGGTCATGTGAGCCCCTTTGACAGCGAGATAGCCTGCTTATCGTAAAGGCAAGTACAGGCCACAGTCAACACATTTTCGTGAGCCGCGGAGAGCCGTACATACATCAATTCGCTCAACATATATAAAATCTATTAATGCTGATGAATTGATAGATAATAACCATTGGAAGATGCGCTCTCTGCCGGACTATTCTAGATGTAAAAGCAAGGCTATCCGGAGGATTTGCACGCATGAACGATAAAGGCTTATTCCCTTGTGGCTGGAAGCGGCGGGACTTTCTGAAGGCTTCCGTTCTGGCAACTGCGGGTTTGACCGGCATCACGGCATTTG
This sequence comes from Dissulfurispiraceae bacterium, assembly GCA_035319145.1. Lineage (GTDB taxonomy): Bacteria > Nitrospirota > Thermodesulfovibrionia > Thermodesulfovibrionales > Dissulfurispiraceae > JAAYUK01. The sequence continues at coordinate 1,721 of DATHDH010000075.1, forward strand.
CGACCAGCGCGTCGGCTGCCTTGCCCGGCGGGAATCGTCCGGAGCAGGCTGTTGCTCATTTCATGAAGTCGATGAACTGCTCACAAGCGATTTTTGAGACATACGCGCCGCTTTTCGGGCTTGATGCCGTTGTCGCGAAAAAGATAGGGACACCGTTTGCAGGTGGTATGGGCGTCGGCGCCGAATGCGGCGCGGTAACGGGAGCCCTGCTTGTCATCGGCCTTAGGAATGGCGATTCCCATAAAAAGACCTTTGCCGCGGTTGAGCAGGTGCAGAAGCAGTTCCGCGCTCAGTACGGCCATACCGGTTGTTCGCAGCTTCTCGGCATCGATATGAGCACTCCTGCGGGAGTAAAGAAGGCTGAGAAGGCCGGGCTGTTTACGTCCCGCTGTCCCCATTTCGTTCGGACAGCCTCGGAGATACTCGAAAAGATCATCGTCTGATGGAGGATTGATAATGCTCGATGCGCGCGGACTTGCCTGCCCCAAACCGGTAGTGCTGGCTGATGACGAACTGCAGAAGATATCGGAAGGAATTGTTGAGATATGGGTGGACAACGAGGCCTCCGTTTCCAACCTCAACCGTTTCGCGTCGAAAGGTGGATTCGTTTCGGAGACCTTCGCCGAAGCAGGCTATTGGCGTGTGAAGATCGCAAAGGGATATCCCTGTGAACTGCCGACGGCAAAGACGCCGGTGTCCGCACAAAAGAAGAAGGATCTCCTGCTGATCGTCGGCACAGACACGGTCGGCAAAGATGAAGCGCTCGGACGGGTTCTCATGAAAGGCATCTTTGAGACCATGAAGGTCACAAAAGAACTCCCGCACACAATTTTCTTTCTCAACACCGGAGTAAGGCTGACCACGGTCGATTCCGAGCTGACGGCTCTGATGAGGGAGTTTGCGGACATGGGGGTTGAAATATTCACCTGCGGCACCTGTCTGAAGCATTTCAACCTTGAGCAGGAACTCAAGGTCGGCTACCGCGGAACGACGAACCATATCGTGGAAGGCATGAAGGATTTCGATAAGACCGTATGGGTAGGCTGATGGCATGGCAGTGTTCTTCTTGGTGCGCGCCATTCTTACGGACATAAACCGCATGAGATAGCCCGCGGTCACCTTTCCCTTGGAAGCAGTCTTTGCTACAATTTTCTGAGAGAAATGATGGAACTATCGGTCATAATTCCGGCACTGAATGAAAAGGAGAGGATCGGACATGCGATTGCGTCTGCTTTTCGCTTGGGAGCCGATGAAGTCATCGTCGCCGACGGAGGTAGCAGCGATGCGACCTGCGGTCGGGCGCGCACTGCAGGGGCCCGTGTTGTTTCTGCCGCAAAGGGCAGGGGCACTCAGCTCAATGTGGGCGCTTCATCCGCGCAAGGCGATATACTGCTCTTCCTTCATGCTGATGCGGTATTGCCTCCCGTGACAAAAGACTGTCTGTCCGATGCCTTGCATCGCGGCGTTGCGGGTTACTTCCGCCTGGCATATGATGACAATGCCCCTGCGGTCAGACTCGTCGCCTTGTTCGCAAATCTTCGGGCACAACTGCATCAACTCCCTTACGGCGATCAGGCCATGTTTCTGAGACGTAATACCTATGCTGCACTCGGCGGGTTCCGGCCTGTGCCCTTTCTGGAAGACCTTGAGTTCGTGCTGCGCCTCCGCAGGCTCGGCAGCCTGATCGAGATTCCTGCTCCTGTTACCGTAGCTGCCCGAAGGCTGCTTGGGAAGACACCGCTTTCGCCCGTTCTGAAGAGCCTTCGCAATGTTTCAATAGCCGGCTTGTTCGTGGCTGGAGTCAGTCCGCAGCGGCTGCTGCGATACTATCGATGACGGCAAATAGAGTCGTTACATCATTTGTCGAATCGTGCACTCACTGCGGGAGTTGCAGGTCGGTATGCCCGTTTCTCGAACAATATGGCGACCCTGCCGAAATCATTGGGCGTGCTGACGATACGGCCTTTCTCTGCACGAACTGTGGTGCATGTACGCAGGTTTGTCCGTCGGCGCTGAATCCGGCAGATGCGCTGTATGCAACAAAAAGCATGCGACTGAAATCAGCCGTCCTTTCGGCGTCGGTACAACGAGCGCACAGGAGCGCGCTGGCCTTTGCTCAGCGCGGCCACAGCTTGCCGTTCTGCGC
>DATHDH010000076.1:0-14794 GCA_035319145.1 Dissulfurispiraceae bacterium
TTCACTTCATCAAGCTTGAACGGCTTGATGATGGCTTCTATCTTTTTCATGAACAATCCTCCTCAAAGAGCAGGCCGGGCGTTGCCCGGCCCGTCCTGGCTAGCTCAGGTTGTATGCCTTTTCTCCATGCTGGCTCTCGTCCAGACCGGTAACCTCTTCCTCGACATCCGGGCGAATGCCGACCACTGCCTTCAGTATCATGAAAATAATATACGTCGCAATGGCGGTATAGGCCATCGTTACAGCACAGGCAATAATCTGCGTCATCAACTGGCCGGGATTACCGAAGAGCAGGCCCTTACCGGCATCATTAATTGCCGGGTCGGCAAACACACCCGTGAGGATTGCACCCATCGTTCCTGCAATGCCGTGGATGCCGAATGCATCGAGCGCGTCGTCGTATTTCAGCATCGGCTTGATGGTCGCAACTGCAAAATACGGCACGATACCAGCCAGGACGCCGATAATGAGCGCACCGCTGATGTTCACGAATCCTGCGGCAGGCGTGATGGCAACGAGGCCCGCCACTGCGCCTGAAGCGAGACCGAGTATCGTCGGTTTTTTGTGATGCGCCCATTCAGTGAGCATCCATGCTACGGCGGCCACAGCAGTTGCGGTATTCGTATTGATGAAAGCGGCAGCGGCAAGCCCGTTTGCGGCGAGTGCAGAGCCCGCATTGAATCCGAACCATCCGAACCAGAGGAGCCCGGCGCCGATTACCGTCAAGGTCAGGTTGTTCGGAATGAGAGTCGCCTCACGCCGTTTCCCGAGCACTAGAGCACCCACAAGCCCGGCAAAACCGGCATTGATGTGAACAACGGTACCACCCGCAAAATCAAGTGCACCAAGCTTGGCTAAAAAACCGCCACCCCAGACCCAATGCGCGACCGGCACATACACGATGGTCATCCAGAGAACGCAAAACAACACCCACGCGGAAAACTTCATGCGCTCAATATAGGAACCGCTTGCGAGAGCGACAGTGATTGCCGCAAACGTAAGCTGGAAAACTACGAAAATGAACTCGGGGATCGTCTTGGCAAGATCAGAAATGCTGTTAATCGTCATGCCGGAAAGCATAACCTTCGAAGCGTCTCCGATGAAGCCGCCGACATCGCCGACAAAAGCAAAGCTATAGCCGTAGACGACCCAGAGAACGCTGACGATGCAGAAACAGACAAATGACATAGCCATGGTGTTCAGTGCGTCTTTCTTCTTTGCCAAGCTGCCGTAAAAGAGCGCAAGGCCCGGGATCGTCATCAGCATTACGAGCGCCGTTGCCACAATCATCCATGCGGTATCACCGGTATCGATCTTCGGCGGTGCCGCCGGCGCTGCTGCCGCATCGGCGGGAGCCGGAGCTGCCGGAGCAGATGCTGCTGCAGGGGCTTCGGGAGCAGCAGGAGCCTTTTCGTCCGCTGCAGAGACAATGCCCGCAAAGCCGAGCAGTGCCAAAACCATTACTATACTGAGAAGCCGTTTCATCGTATTCCTCCTCACAAATTGCGTTATTGTTTAGAAGCTGAAAGTCAGACCAACTCCGTACACAAAATTCTGGTCAAGCTTGCCGTTCGGATTGTATGAGTTGCCGTCAACTGACTTTTTGGCCTTGCTCGAAAGTGGGAATATATATTGCGCCACCGGCGAGACAGAAAACCCCTTGCCGAGCGGGATCGTAAAACCGGCCTTTACCATACCGTCATGCAATGCGCTGTATTTGGAACCCGTGTACGCCCCGGTGGAACTATCGTAGGTTTTCCAGTAGCTGCCGTCACCGATAAAATATGCCACTGATGCTCCGAGGTCCAGGGTGATATCACCCGTAGAAATCTTGTAAACAGGCTCCGAATGAGACAGAGACAGATTGATATAGGTGCCCGGATACGAACGAATATCTCTGTTGACTGTCAGGGTCGGCTTTCCGTACCAGTCATAGCTGATCGATGCAAACAGCTCTTCCGTTTCCTTCGTATACTTCGTGCCGTAATAGATATAGCCGCCGGTGACGCTCAGCTTGTCAATCGGATTGAATGTATAACTGAACGTAAAGTCTGTCTCGTTCCAGCTGCGATGACTCGCCTTCTCGGTCGTATTATCGGGGAAGAAGCTCTGGGTCTGTGTCTGATGCGTATCCACATTTCCCCATATGGTCGCTGAAAACCCCTTATAAGAAACGCTCAGCTGCGGTTCGATAACGGCACTGTGCGTGCTCAATTCATAGCCGCGGAAAATATACCGGTTATACCCGCTGAGTGATATGCTGCCCGTCACCTTATCCTCCGCAGGTGCTGCAGGCGCTGTCGCAGCAGGGGCTTCCGGCGCTGCCGCCGGTTTCGCTTCTTCTGCCGCGAACGCCGTTGCAACACCCATTACACACATTGCCGCCATTGATGCCACCATCTTTTTCATGAGACTCTTCATTGTTCGCTTCCTCCTTGACATATCATTCCTAAAAAGATTTCCCGAATAATAGCGTTATGAATTGCTGCAATGAGCGCATCCTGCAAGACTACCTGTAGTTGCAATCGCCTCCTTCCGTATTCCGTATTTTCTGATTTTGTATCCGATCATCCGCTCCGTAATGCCGAGCCTCCGTGCCGCACGGGCCATCACCCATTCAGTCTCCCGGAGGGCATGAAGAATCTCTTCCCGCTCAATCTCCATCACCTTGTCTTTCAGCGACCCCATGCGACTCTCCTTGCGCTACATTTGTTGTAACGATGCACCATCTTTCATGCAACGATAAGCCATTTTCATGCCAGATCATATCTCTTTGATATTCATGAGAATTGACAATAGCCCTGGATGACATTATTGTTCTTTATAACATTTTTGTATCAGGCTTCTGCTCATTTTGTAGTTCAATCGCTCTTCACAGGCTTCTTTTGCCGTTAACCCAACTTGTTCCTACAATGGAGAGAACCGCCGGCGCGGGATTCCGGTTCCGGGCACGGCGCCTCGGTTTTTACGGCCCGCGCGAGCAGGAGCAACACGCGATGGGACATCACGACCTCCGCATGCGGCCTAATTCCATAGGGTTAAACGTGAACAGTTATGGGGTTGGGGAGCCGTGCTTAAAAAAGCAGGCTGTTGTCGTTCTGAATCTCTTTGGCAAGGGCAATATACCCCTGCGCCCCCGTTGAATTGGGTGCATAAAGAAGGGCAGGCTTCCCCTGCCCCGGCGCTTCCGCAAGAATGATATTTCGGGGGATGATCGTCTCATAGACTTTTGAACGGAAAACTCGACGCACATCTTCAGCTATCTGGCGCGACAGAGACAAATGCCTGTTATACATCGTGAGAAGAATGCCCTCCAGGTCGAGCGTATCGTTGAATCCGCCCCTGATGCGCCACAGAAGTTTAATCAGCAAGCTGAGACCGTCGACGGCAAAATATTCGCACTGCACGGGGACGAGCACCGAGTGGGACGCAACAAGGGCATTCAGCGTAAGAAGCCCGAACGACGGCGGGCAGTCGATGAAGATGTAACGGAACTCGTTTTTCAGCGGTTGCAGAATCCTTGTCAGGGTCCGCTCACGATCTTTTCTCTCGAAGAGATCGATCTCCGCGGAAAACAGATCCATAGTGGTCGGTACGATATAGAGGTTCGGCACCATCGTCTTGACCATGACATCCTCTATTTTTTGATTCCCGACATATAAATCATACAATCCAGACTTGACATCCTCGCGTTTGATGCCGAAGCCCGTCGTGAGATTCCCTTGCGGATCAGAATCAATAACGAGAACGGTTGCATCCGTCAGAGCAAGAGCTGCCGAGAGGTTTAATGCGGTTGTTGTCTTCCCGACGCCACCTTTCTGGTTTGCTATCGAGACGATCTTGTTCACTAGGTAAGAGTCTTTGCCGGCTGAATAGAGTACTTCTTCATTTTATAGCCAATCTGGCGGGGAGTGATGCCCAAGACACGGGCCGCCTTTGCCTGCACCCAGGCGGTTTTTTCAAGGGCATCGACAATCTTCGTCTTCTCGATATCCTCGATAGTGCTCGGCAGGGCATCTTTCAGCTGCGAGCCATATTTGGCCTTGATGGATGAATCGCGCATCGTTATCGGCAGATCTGAGGCGGTTATCGTCTTGCCCCTGGCCATAACCACAAGCCGCTCGACAGTATTTTCGAGTTCACGAACATTTCCGGGCCAGTCATAATTCAGAAAAACGCCGAGGACAGCAGGCTCCAGCGTCACATGACGTCCATTTTCTTCGTTGAATTTACGGAGAAAATGCTCTGCGAGCGGTGGGATGTCTTCCTGACGTTCCCGAAGCGGAGGCAGATATACGGGAATGACGTTCAAGCGGTAATAGAGGTCCTCGCGGAATTTGCCGGAGGCGACAAGTTCTTCGAGGTTTCGGCTTGTCGCCGCAATCAGCCGGCTATCGACCTTGATGGTCTTCTCTCCACCGACCCGCTCGAACTCTTTCTCCTGAAGAACCCTCAGGATCTTCGGCTGAAGCGTGACCGGCAGGTCCCCGATTTCATCGAGAAAAATAGTTCCTCCGTCGGCAAGCTCAAAGCGGCCCTTGCGCATGAACATGGCACCGGTAAAGGCCCCTTTTTCGTGTCCGAACAGCTCCGATTCGAGAAGTCCTTCCGGGATCGAGGCGCAGTTGAACTTGATGAACGGTCCCTTTTCGCGCGAACTCGTGAAATGAATTGCCCGCGCAACGAGTTCCTTGCCGGTTCCGCTCTCACCCAGCAGGAGAATATTCGCGCGCGACGGCGCAACGCGGTGCACGGTCTCGAAAACCTCCTGCATCCGATCGGACTGTCCGACCATGTTTTCGATACGGAATTTCCCCTTCAGCTGGCGCCGCAGGTTTTCCTTTTCAGCAAGAATCGTCTCGCGCTCCTTCTCAACATCCTTATATAAGCGCACGGACTGGGCGACGAGCGAAGCGATGATCTTAAGCATGCGCATGTCATCTTCGAACGAAATGCCCTCGCCTTCAAAAAGTCTATCGACGCTCAGAACGCCGAGAACTTCATGCTTGAATTTTATCGGTACACAAAGAAACGCGATATTCTCCTTGCTGATGTCCTTGCGGGCGCCGGTCTTATTCAGAAAGAGCGGCTCATCGCCGATATTCGGCACAACCATGGGGATGCCGAGCTTCGCAACCCGCCCGATAATGCCCTCTCCGAGCCGGTAGCGGCCCCGCTTGACCTCTTCGGCGCTCATGCCGTGCGCCGCAATCATCGACACCTCTCCGTCATTCCTGAGTGCAACCGTGCCCCGCTTCATATCGAGATACTCCGCAAGCACGCGGAGCACGCCGTGGATGTTCTGCCTGAGATTCAGCGAGGAGCCGAGCAGTTTGCTGATTTCGTAAAGGGCGGTGAGTTCTTTGGCCTTTTCATAGTAGGGCTTCATGCAGCTATTCTATCACTTGTCCGACAAAATTGTAAATTGACCAGACGCAATTGTCATGACGCTGAAATTGCCCCCCGCAACGCATGAACGAAAAAATGGCGCCTTATCGCTGGCGCATTCCCGGATAGATATCGGCGATGAAATTGTCGAGCGCCGCCTCTGACCTGAGCGGAGGCCTGCATTCGGTGGGGGAACAAGGAATTATTGACGCAGACCTTTCAGCTTCGTATCGAATCGTGATATTCGGACCCCAAACGGCACGCATTGCCCTGACGAGATCCCCGTCGGGAGCATCGCATATCTTAAATGTCCAGCCATGAAACCGCGCCTGCAACGCACCGAACCACGACCCGGCGTGCAGACCGGCACGAGATGCCCGACCGGCATTGCACCGAATGGCCTGTTCAGCATCTGAAAAGTATCGCTGAAGATCCGTAATCCGATACAACTTCATGAGAACATTGGCCGCTATGGAATTGACGGAGGGATGCGGGATGTCATCCATCGGCTTCATCCTGACACCGAGCACCGCATCATTGGTGTCAAAGAATCCGCCGTCAGCCGCATCCTGGAATAATCGTTGAAACTCCTCGACGAGACGACATGCCTGCGTCAGATAGCGCGGCTGCGCCGTCGCCTCGTAAGCAACTATCAGCGCGTCCGCCGGCATGACGTAATCCTCGGCACACGCCCCCACGGACTCGCTGTGAAAAAGGCCTTCGCTGCGGAACCTGGCTGCCACAATATACTCAAGAGAAGAAAGCGCATGGGCGAGCAGGTCCTTGTCTGCGAGCACCGCGGCAGCCCGGATAAGCGAGCCGGCTGCGAGACCGTTGAGCGACGTATACCTGCCCCTATCAATCAGGGGCGTTACTCTCTTTCTGCGGCTGTCGAGCAGGCGCCTCCTTCCCCGATCGGCAAGGCGCAGGGCATCTGAATATTCCAGACCAATCTCACCGGCGATAACCTCCAGACTTCTCGTCTCCGCAAGTACATGTCTCTCTGGGGCATGGTGCATCGCCCCTGCCGGATGGAGATAGAAGCGTGTCAGCAATTCACAGGAGACGTCATCGTCCAGCACTTCCCTGAATTGCGCGGCGGTCCATGTGAAATAACCGCCTTCATCATCCGGTGTGACATCGGCATCCTGGCTCGCTCCGAAGCCCTCCTTCGGAGCAGAACCGAACCCTCCATGCTCAGTGTGGGCCTGTCCGAGAATGACGGCTACTGCTTCATCAATGAGGGATTGCGTTATCTCCCCGCGCGCTTCCCTTTCGGGCCGCATCGCCTCGACCAATTGATGAGAAACCTCATCCAGAGCGCTCCTGTTCTCCTTATACAGCGTCTGCACTGCGTCGAGAATTGAGCGGAATCCGGGTCGTCCGCCCCGGTCTGCGGGAGGGAAATAGGTCCCGCCAAAAAAGGGCCTGCGATCATGCGACAGAAAAACGGTTAACGGCTAGCCGCCGCTCTCCCCCGTCGACGCGACAGCCTGCTGATAGCGGCGATCAATATCCGGCCGTTCGTCCCGATCGAGTTTTATGGATATAAAGTGCTCATTCAGATATGCCGCAATATCCGTATCGTAAAATGACTCTTGCGCCATCACGTGACACCAATGACACCAGACAGCCCCCGAACTCAGAAAAACCGGCTTGTCCTCCTTGAGCGCACGGATAAACGCTTCATCACACCATGGATACCATCCGACAGGCTGATCAGCGGCGTGGCGGAGATAGGAAGAACTGGCTGAAGTGAGACGATTCATTCCCGCAATAAAGACAGCATACCGGTTATTCTTTTTCCGGCGCTTTATTACGCTTAAGTTCGTCGAGACTCGCCCGATATTCCTTCATCGTCACTTCGGCGCAGGAAGGACAGAGCCCGTGGGAAAAGTCTACATCGATAATATGTGAGGCGATATACTGCTCGACGTTCTCCCAATAATCCTTGTCATTACGAATCTTCTTGCACCGCATGCAGATGGGAAGCAGGTTGCGGAGCCTGATTAACTCGCTCACATCTTCAACAACCAAAAGGGCGTATTGCACACCGTTGACATGAAAGGGAGATGTAGTAACAAGCGTCGGGAGCTGAACAACTCCCTCCGGTGTTTCCCTGTCAAGCATTCCGCGTCTTCTGAATACGCGTTTCCCGCTGAAAGCCTCATTCACTGATTGGCGGATGATGCACTCGGCGCACACGGCAGAATGCCCGCAGCCCGCCTCTACTTCGCCCGCATGAATGCAATGAAGCGCCTCTCCGCCGCGCTGCCGGTATACACTACCCGGTTTGTCTCCAAGCAACGGTTCAGCTGCCGTGTTCCAAACGAGCAATTTTACGTCGCCATCGACGACGAAAGTCGGCGACGGTAAGGCATTAAAAAGGCCCTGAAGAAAATCGTTTTTACTGAGCAGCTCCGGAGATTGCATGAATGCCCCCGCGCACGGTTTATAGATCAATCATAGTGGAGACCTGTGAAAACAGGCAAATCAGGGGCGAAGGGGATCTCAAAACTATTCTGGTCAGCAGAAATAACAGTCAGAGGGGCGACTGTTACCGTTCCTATATGGCACAGCTGTATTTCACTGAACGCTAAATGTAAACTTTTGTGTCGTGCTCGCCCCATCTGATGTCTGCGCCGAAGCACTGAAGCTATATGTCCCAGGATTCCGCTTGTCGGGATTCCAAGTTATAACCCCGGTTTTAGCATCAACGGTCATTCCTTCAAGCGGCTCCTTCAAAGCATAGGATATCTCATCACCATCGTCCGACTTCCCAATAAGCTGCATCTTCACAGGTCCATCCAGTTTCTGGCGGTTTTCGGCTAACTGAAGAGTCGGCGGTGTCCCGACCGCCATAACAAACTTGCTTTCCTTTGCTACTCCCCGCATTCCATCAGCCTCTGCGGTCACTATAACGCTTATTTTGTCCTTTCTCTTGAACTGACCGGGAGAAAGTGCATTTTCTGCCCCCTCTGCGACGATATTGCCGTTGACCTTCCATTGATAGATAAGCACAACCTTGCTCTTAGGGTTATGTACATGAGTACTAACAACAGCTTTTATCGTATCCGACTTAGTTGGAGATTCCGGTTCTATCGTTAAGCCGGTAATTATTGGAGGCAAATGCACATCATCAGTACGCGGCGCAACGGCCTCGCCTTTTCCTTCACGTAGAACGGCTGTAGCTGATATATCAGCATTCTGCAGTCCCGAACCTTGCATGTCTGTATTTCTCGACAATGCACTTTTATTCTCGCAGCCGGAGCTCAGCAGCAAACACGTCAGGCCGACTAGAAGACTTACCTTCGAGCCGTCCATTACTGGACTCTTTTATCTTTCCAATGCAGGAGATTCGTACGATTGGTAAGATTCGGAATTCCAGCCGGCACCTTCTGAGTATCCGGCAACCCCGTTGATGTTCCGCTGCCGCCAATGGTCACATAGACGTCAACTCTTGTACTCCCTCCTGCTGTTGTTGTAGGAGCAACTGAAATCACAGGGGCGCTTGGCAATCCTTGTCCAAGGTTAATGCTCTTAGAATATGTTGGGGAGGCCGATGTGCAGTCTGCGGTACAGATTCTGCCACCACCATCGCGGTAATCAAACCCATAAAGACGGGCTGTTCCCAACTGATCGCAGACACTTGAGGATGCAGCTGGTGAATACGTCGTGAAGTAAACTACTCCCTTGAAAACTGTCGGATCGGAAAATATCTTTTCCCCGCTGTTGGAGAGCACTACTCCCCATCCTTGTTTGTTGCCGCTATAGGTTGCGCTTCCTGAAAGCATTTGAATGTCTGATGCTGTGTACGTTGCACCAGTCCCCGATTCTTTCAGCGCAACAAAAACCTCGGATGCCGAACTAGTCGTATTAATCTTGTCACCCGTGCCCCAGTAAATCCACAACCGTCCGCGTTCATCTTTTGCAGCCGTTGGTGTTATGTGAATAGGTCTCGCTGTTGTGCCGCTAGCTCGATAAAATAGCGATCCTGTCCAGTTGCTTGTATTGCAGGAAGTACCTTGTCCCCCCTGGCAAAAAGTCAATCTCCAAACATTCCCGTTCAAGTCGCCAATGTATGCAGCGTCAATAAATCCGTCATTATCGATATCGATTATGGCTGCGTTGCCGGGCACGGCATAACCCATACTGGAATTGTCGGCATACGTATAAGCCCAAATGACATTTCCCGTTGCGAGTTCAACAACGTAAAATCCCTTGCCCCGCGTATCGGGACACGATGACGTGCCACAGGTTGTCGCGTTATAACCTGCTCCGACAAAACCCACCCATTTCTCATTGCCGTTAACCAGTACTCGCCCTATAACTATTCTGCCCCACGGCTCTCCCAAATAAGGAGCATTTGATGAGGTCGGCTGCATATGCCACAGATACGATGGCGAGAGAGTATTGGAAAAATCAAATCCGTAATATCCGCAATAATAGGGGGTCGTTGTCGAATATGTTGAAGACAGCCCACTATCACAATTACTTGACGAGCTCCAGAGTTTTGTGCTCGTTGCACTGTCGCTCGCGGTATAGTCATTATCATTTCTACCCAATCCGGCCACTGCAATAGTATGCCAGTCGGCGACAACTTTGCTGATGCCAGTCGGGTCATTACTCCCAGATGGCCACCAGGCATCGGAAACGGTAACCGAGCCGTCAACAAAATAGAGATGAGGCTGCGTAGACGGCAGTGCGGTATGCTGAACATATTGAAGTTTGCTCAGAAGGTTTGGAGGAACAAAGCTCCAGAATTCCTGCCCATCACTGGCTGTGAATGCATGAATTTGTCCGTCATTGGCTCCTGTGATAACGACACGCATTCCATTCGCGGACGTTCTAACATTATTTGCGCGAAATGTCGCGAAGGCATTGTTCGCATCTCGTGAACTATCATTATAGTAAAGTGACGGAGATCCTACGGTAATGGGATTCGAATGGAATATATCCCCAAGTTTCCAGTTGTCAGGATTGGCGGATGACTCACCGCGCAAATAATTGACGATACTGTCTCTCTTTGCAGTATTCGTGCTTGTAAGACCAAAATAAGTTGGATCTATTGCTGTGCTGAAGTTAACCGTCGTCCCCCCAACAAGCGTCTTCATATTTCTGCTGGAGGCTGACTTGTCGCGCAAGAGGGTGCCGGCGTCCCATATCAAGTTTCCCACCGTGCCATCAGAATTGATTGCATACTTCTTCAGATTTCCCTGCCACATCGGGTTTCCGGTAATTGGAATGATCGATGCCTCATAAAGAAAGTTTTCATCCTGAAACCGCGTGGATGAAACCGAAGACGTTGCAAATGAGTAAGACTTTTCAAGCAGGTCGCCAAAAATACTTATTAAGGCCTGGCTAAGCTGGCTAGCATCATCAGCATAATAGGCATGGCCATCAATATCAGTACCCCCATGAGCAGCCATTTGATCTAGCTTAGTTTTTGCATCTGATGTTAAGCCCAAGCCCAAAACATAAGTCTTCACACCGTTTGTGTTACCGCTTTTACTTAGGGCAGAAAGATTGTCCAACTTGGTATTCACAGCAGGCATAAGATTGTCGGCGGTATCACTAGAGCCAGATTCATTTGTTGAAGGAAGGCCATCGGTCACATAGACAATAAAATTTTTCTGGCAAGTGTACTGGATTGGGGTAGAGTTGCCATTAAAATAGTCATATGCAGAGTGCAGTGTGCCAGCTGTAGGAGTTAACCCCGCATTAACCAAATATGAGCACTGATTTGGGTCAGATGTGTTCGTACAAGCCATATAACCATTCTGGTCACCAGAAAAAGTTTGGAGCTTTGTCAACAGAGCATTTTTTTGTATATTATTGGCTGAATTATTATCAGCCACTGTAACATGAAGATAGCCGTTGCCAGGCGAGGAATTTGCGAACCATGTGCGTCCAGTCCAATAGGAAAACATTCTGCGTCCAAAATTGCCATAGCCAAGGGCGACATCTGAGTCCGTTGGAGCAAAGTTAACATTACCACCGGCCGAATTTGAGTAATCCGCGTTGGCATCGTTCATCCCGATCTTTGTCCGCCAGCGAGCGTACGATATCCCTGTGGGGGCTTCATTCGGTGTTAATGACTCATTTGAGTTATAAGAAGTTGCATAGTCAAACTCAGTCCCCTGATTTGCTGAATCATAATAAGGCAAAGCCTGTTTGTAATAAATGTAATTTGCAACATCAGTCGGATTTGTTATCTGATTGGTTTTCGGATAAATCAGCCTGCAGTATCTGTCCCGCTTGGCAGATCCTAGTACAGAACTACTAATAATGTCGTCGAAATATGTTTCGTCAAATGAAGCATTTTGAGTCTGACATGTATTCCGGCACGTTGTTTGTTTGCCTGAATCTCCAGTACGACAATAGTCAACGCATTCGTCAGGAGGATTCGGACAATAGGATTTTGGAGCATAGGAAGCAAAATATGCGGAGTTATGGACATGCCATTTCGAAGCACTCGGCAGTCTATAGGACATCAGGCCGAAGCGCATCTGATTGGCGTATGTATTGATAATATCCCTCAGAGCCTGTCTGCCGTTAACAGACTTAGAGCTAGAAGAGGTCGAGGACACCCCATTGCCGAAAAAGTCCTCATCCATACTATTGGAATTATCCATTATCAACAAAATATTAGGTGCAACGCTATTCGTAAATACGGTCGATTCATCAGCATAAGAAGCCGCAACAGTCAAGATTGAGAACAGAAGACCTGTAAAGAAAGGTACAAGATGGCGCTTTGTCATGACAACAACTCCTTATTGGTAAATAATGACATGTTTGAGAGTTCCATCAAAGAAAGTCATTTCCGCTACACTTTTTCCGCTTTTGCCTTTCTTGTTCTTAGCGCTTTCACTTTTCCATGGCGCTTTTCTATAAACCACATCAACTCCCGTAAGGCTATATGTGCCTTGCTTCGTCACAAGCGTACTGTGGTCCATTTTGACGATAATGGCGGTATTTTTCAGGAGCTTAACGCTCTTTTCAGCAGCATTGTCAGTTGGCACACTTTCTGATAGGTTGTTATCATGAGTTGCCATGACTGCCATAGCAACCCCCACTGGCATCGCCAGAATAAGAACCAGTAAAAAGACAATAAGTAGTTTCTTCATTTTCTGCCCCCCTTCTTTACCTGTACGCTGTTGTGACTTCAACCGGCCCAAAACCGACCCCAGCATCAGTCTCAACTCGGCTGTTATATCGCTTGTTAATACCGGCAACGGAAGTTGTGTACCGAGCCTGCCCCCATGGCTGCCCTCCACTGATAGCAAATCCAGGAATGGCGATAAACTGCGGGCCACTGATAGGCGGTGCGGGAGCGCTGAAGCTGTAACATGAATCAGCATCCGCTCCTGTATTAATCAGATACCCAGCATAGCCGGGACATGCGGCATCACCCGTGTTCGTCACTAGTGACGGGTCATAAAAATACATCAGCTTATGCAGCCCAGATTCGGCACTGGCCATTGCCTTCTTTTCACCAACTACTCTGGTCGCAACTCTCGTGTCGCTCGTGGATACCACAAACACAAGTGCTCCGAGCACTGTCAGCAGAAATATCGCCATCAGGGCCGCTATCAGGGCAAAGCCCTCCTGCCCCTTCCCTTTACCGCTCATCTTGTACCTCATCTTCATTACGGCGACATCGCATGATTCTTCGGGATGATTGAGCCCGTGTATATCAAGCGCCTCCGTTGATTTGTCATGGGATCTATTGAATCGGTATCCACTGCCAAGGTAATGTCTATCTTTCGGATATCCGGGATATTGGCCGGGGTAACATCAGGGTACAGTTCATTACCGGCCCCATCAAAATAGCGAAAGATGGCGGTATTGCCCATGCCGTTTTGTACAGGAACCGTGGCATTCACCACACGGACAGTTTTGGGAAATAATCCCCCCGTTGTTGCCCCGAGCAGATCCTCGGCGTTTCCGCAAAGAGATGAACGGGTTATTTTCTGGTTGGCTGCATCGAAGTTGTAACGAATGATCTCGTCCGGGTCGTCTCCTATAGTGTTTCCATCGGCCGTTACCATCTCTATGGTTATACGTGTCGGAGTAGCTTCCTGTATCCCCCGGTATTCTTGATGTGCACTGTTGGCAACGCAGCTGGGATCTTTCCAGAACGTCGAATCGATCCGGTAAAGCGGATTATAGGAGGCCATGCCTATTTCCATTTCTATAAGCGCGAGCGCTGAACGGGCATCCTGCTGTGCTGCTGTCCTGCGCTCAAGTCCGGCTGCTGACTTCTGGGACGCGCTTATTACGACGTAGATCGCGCTCAGCACGAGCAAGCCTATGGACACTGCAACAAGCACTTCAATCAGGGTGAAGCCTCTTTTATTGAATAGATGGTGGTTCATATCCTTTCAGCACCCCTGCTTAAAGTACAACTGCCTAGTCACAACAATGCTGTCTTGTATTCCATTGGGGACAGACGGATTTGTCACCACTACGGTTACCTGGTAGACTTCAACGCCTGCATTGGCTATTGTCGTGCGTACTGAATAACCATAATCACCGGCGCCGTGCGTAGCATTCGTTGTCCCGTAGACGGTCTTGTTCGTCGTGCCAAGCGCAACGACATTGCAGGCGTTCATGATGAATGACTCATTGCGGTCAAGTTCTGAATTGAGAATCTCTCCGGCTCGCCCCACTGCATCGGACTTCCCTGCAAGACGCCATGCCTGCGGCTGTATGCTCACCAGAGACAATACTCCAATCAATACCAGAAACAGTGCTACAAGCACCTCGATAAGGGTGTAGCCCCTGTCGCCAGACCAATCAGGATTAGTTGAATGTATATGTTGCAACGGTCCTCCCCAGAAGATTTGTAGAGATGACGGCTGTTGAGCCACGGCCATTTTGCAATGTTATGGAACCTGATGTAACTGTTCCCCGAGGTTGAATGGTTGTGACTGTGCCGGCTCCGTAAAGGGCATTTGCTATGAATATAGTCCTATCTGATGATGTAAGCGTCTTGGTCAGTACTGTTGCCCATCCAGCACACGGCGTTCCAATATTGCTGCATTGCTCGACAACGACAGTATTTGATGGAGTTACATTGACGGTAATGCGATAAAGTCTGTTTTCCTGAGCCGCCTGAGCCCGGCGTTGCTGGACTTCCCACTTATAATCATCAGCAGCAGTTCGAAGACTACTGTTTGATGCCATCGACTTAGTCTCAAGGCCCGCAATGCCCAGCACAGTCATAATGATCGCGCAGACTACTATTACTTCTATGAGGGAAATACCGTCATTTTTCATCAATGTCCTCCGTGACGTTTATATATGAAGGCCATTTCAGCGCGGGCTACTGAGATGAATGGGATGGCCTCTCTTTTCCACACGCTATTATGCTTTTTGCCTTTCTGAGTCAACCCTGACAAAG
>DATHDH010000077.1:0-3585 GCA_035319145.1 Dissulfurispiraceae bacterium
CCGAACCTTCATTATCCACTTCAGCGAAGACTTCGAACTTCCGGGCAAGGAACGCGCGGTCATCTCGAGCAGCGCGAAGAGGAATATGTTCGCCAGAAAATATTTCGTTTTTGAGATCATCCTCGATGCGGGCAGGCAGCCCTGCCCAGAAAAGCTGCTCCCAGTTCGAAATGAGAAGCTTGCGGATAGTCACTCCATCGGTGGATGTATAAATTCGGGCACGAGCGATATTGAGCCCCTGACGGGAAAGTATCCCCACGATATGCGCAAACAGGCGCGGCATATGAAAGCTGATAACCGTCAGCTCAGCTGTCCCGTCGGGTTTCTGAGCGAGTGACGTTACCAGCCTTGCAGCGCGGGCCTGCTCGGCGAGGGACATATCCGCAATCATTTCCTCATGGGCCTGGGACAGGCGGTAGCGATCCGGCATGGTTTTCAGAAACGATCGTACTGAGGGGTCATCCGACATGCCTGAGTCCGCGTGAACACCGCGCAGGAGGTCGCGCGTCCTGCGATATACCGAGCGAAAAAGGAACGCCTTCCAGTCAGTCCAAAAATCTGGCTTCACCGCCGACATGTCCGCATAGGTCATGAGGTAGAGGGCGTTCAAATTCTCCTCGTTTTCAACAAGTTCAGCGAGGGTTCGGATTGTCTCGGGCGATTCAGGATCCCGCCTGAGGGCCAAGCTCGAAAAGACAATATGATTTTTTACGAGAAAAGAGATATGCTGCCCCTCCTCAGCGGAAACAGCGAAGCGCTCGAGAACCGGCTTCAGCATTCGGTAGCCGATGCTCTCATGACGCCGAGATATGCCTTTCCCGATATCATGAAGTATCAGGGCGAAGAAGAAGAGTTCAGGTTTGATACTTTGAAAGAGTTCTTTCAAGTGGGCAAGCTTTACTTCTTTGGTTGAGCGAACGATTTCCGCGTTCCTCACCGCAAAAAGCGTATGTTCGTCAACTGTATATCGATGAAAGATTTCGAATATGACGAGGTTGCGTAGGCGGCCGAACTCCGGCAAAATGATTTCAAGAACGCGAAACCGATGCATCTCCGCAAGCGTTTCATATACCCGTTGGCTTCGCATAATCGCCCAAAAGCTTTGTAACGACTGACGGGAAAGAATGCCGGCAGGTTTCATGCGGCGAGTGTTCAGCCGAACAGCTTCCTGCAAATGTAAACTAAAGTGCTTTCCGCTCGTCGCGAAGATAGAAAACGCTTCAAGTATCGTTTCTATTCTGGATAATGAATCCTCATCGCGGCTGACTATTTCATTGCGCGCTATCGCAAACGTTTCGCCTATCTTGCGTACGCCGAACGAGAAGGGAAGATGGAAAAAACGGCGGCTGCAGATGGACGAGACGCCATGCAACGTCTCTGCAATTATCTGCGCCTTGCGATAATAGACCCGTAGCAGCAATTCGGGGGCGAGAAACGCCTTGGTGTCGCGCAATCGCAACTTCTCGGCGACCGCGCCCTGGAGTTCGAAAGAAAGCATGTCGTTCTTTCTCTGTGAAGCACAGTGGAGTGCGGCACGGACCCGCAACAGATAAGAAATGGCATGGAGAAACTCCCGTGCGCTCCTGCTCGGGAATATCTTCCCGAAATCCATGCAGATGTCGAGCGAGAGGCAAGACCGTGCAATCCAGGAGGCGGTATGGACATCTCTGAGAGCGCCCCTTCCCTCCTTTACGTTCGGTTCGAGCAGATACAGAGATTCCCCGAACCTCTTGTGGCGTTTTTCCGCCTCGCGGAGGAGCTCTCCGAGGAAACGTTTTTTGTCCTTGTATAGTATACGAGGCATAGTGTCACGCCGGAAGGTATCGACTACAGCACTATCACCCGCTACATGACGCACATCAAACAGCGATGTTCGTATTTGTACATCCCGCATGGCATCGTCTCCGCAAGTCTTCAGGGTCCGGAAGGCATGACTGATAGGAACTCCGACGTCCCAGAGGCGATACAGCACTTTTTCCGCAGTCTCACGAATTCGTGTATCGCCAGTCGCGCCTAACAGCATGACATCGACATCAGAAAATGCGGACTGCTCGCGTCGTCCATAGCCTCCGATTGCGACCAAAGCAAGTCCAGGAGTCGAAGCGCCTGCGACACCTTCAAATGCCTTCAGAAGCGTATCGTCAAGCATATCGCTCAGCGCGGTCACGATTAGCCTGCCGTCGGAGGTTTTTGCGAGGAACCTTTCGGCCATCGCAGAAAGATCTGTCGTTATTATCGCCGTCATATCAGCTAGTTAGATGCCATTCGGCTCTTTTGTCCCTCCCTGTTCTTTCTGTTATAATACACTTTCTGGAGCGCTATGAACCTCGATATACAGCCATTCCTTGAAAGCTACCGAACGTATGAAGGGAACATCATATCCCTGCTGCAGGATATCCAGCAGCAGTACGGTTATATTCCGGAGCCCCTTGTTTTTGCCCTTGCGGAGGCGCTCGATATCCCTCCGGGCATATTCTTCGGCGTTGCCACGTTTTATACGCAGTTCCATCTCCATCCGCGCGGAAAACATATTGTTACGGCATGCTGCGGTACAGCCTGCCATGTCAAAGGCGCGGAACGGTTAATCAACTCAGCTGAACGAGCCATGCAGGTAACGGAAGAGAACCCCACCTCTGCAGACGGCGAATTCACGCTGGAGCGGGTCGCTTGTCTCGGCGCCTGCAGCCTGGCGCCGGTCTTTCTTTTTGAGGGGAAGGTGCATGGGAAAATGACCAGGACAGTGCTCGGGAAAGAGATAGAACGCCTGAGAGACGCTGACGATGCCTGAGGTTACTGTTCGCATCTGCATGGGAACCGGCGGGATTGCAGCCGGAGGGAGCGCTGTTTTGGACGCTTTCCAGCAGGCGCTCTCCTCGGCGGAGATATCTGCACTGTTTGAAAACCGCTGTTCAGCTCATAAAGTCGGCTGCCGTGGCCTTTGTGCAAAGGATGTGCTGGTCGATGTCGTTCGCAACGGCATCGCAACGACCTACGAGTTTGTTACGGTCGACATGGTCGAGCGCATTGTCGCAGAGCATATTGTCGGCGGCACGGTTGTCGGCGAATGGGCTGCGGGAGCGGACTATCACGACTTTCTCAAAAAACAGATAAAGGTCGTTCTCGCCGACTGCGGAAAAGTCGATCCTGAATCGGTCGATTCATATGTGCAAAGCGGCGGATATGCGGCGATCAGAAAAGCGCTTATGGACATGCACCCGTCCGAGATAATCGCCGTCATAAAGACATCAGGACTGCGTGGCCGGGGAGGCGCCGGGTTCCCGACTGGGGTAAAGTGGGAAACATGCCGCAGCGTGGATGCCGCACCTAAATATATTATTTGCAATGCCGACGAAGGCGACCCCGGAGCGTTCATGGATCGTGCTGTTCTCGAAGGTAACCCCCACAGCGTCATTGAAGGAATGATCATCGGTGCCTATGCCATTGGAGCAAACACCGGATATGTATACGTTCGCGCTGAATATCCGCTTGCCGTAAAGCGGCTGCGACGCGCCATTCAGGAAGCCGAATATCGCGGCTTTCTCGGGACGAATGTCCTTGGATCAGGCTTCGCTTTTTCGATTAAGG
>DATHDH010000078.1:0-5240 GCA_035319145.1 Dissulfurispiraceae bacterium
CAGGAGCAGGGCGCGAATCCTGTCGCCGATGACCGTACCGCCCGGCTCTTGCGTCAGAACAACGGCATACCCTTCCTGTTGCAACGTCTCGGCGAGCAGTCGCGCCTGAGTCGTCTTTCCGCATCCTTCGATGCCTTCAAATGAAATGAAGAATCCCCTACGCAACGCAACGCTCACAGCGCGGATTCCTTCATTGCAATGCCCGCGGCCCGGAGAATCCGGAATATCTTTTCCGTTTCTTCGACCGTGCGCGAGCCGGTTCCGCATGAAGGAGTTATGAATCCCCGGTGATGCAGAACGTCGGAGCCGACCAGTCCGGCAAGGTGTGCAAGTTTCTCCCTCAGGTCGCCCACTATCGCCTGCTCATCCACGTCGCGGATGAGATCGGATGTCGGCACGATCCCCCATGCCAGAAGCCCTCCGCGACCGATAAAATCGCGCAATTCAGCAGGGTAGAGCGCCAGCGTCTCAAAATATTCAAAGGCATCAAAACTCAGAATATCGGCGCCGGTTCTCATGACGAGCGCCCAGTCCGACTTTCCGCAGCAATGCACGCCCGCTGCAGCGCCTGCCTGTTGCGCAGCAGCGACGCAATCGGTGAGCAGCCTCTCGACTTCGGAATCCTCGACTCCGAGATACGAAGAGCTTCCTATCGCGGAAAAAATCGGTTCGTCGAGAAAGAGAATGACGTCTTCGGCAATCTGCTTGAGGAGATCGATCTGCCAGCGAACCTTTGCTTGCAGGAGCATCGATGCGATCTCTCTCATTTCTTCATCAAAAAAGACGGGTTTGCCTTCAACGTCTTTCAGTCCGAGCGTGAATGTCAGCGGGCCGGTAACATGCCCCTTGACAACGGGCAGACGACGGCCAGCCGCGATTCGGATGAACGCGTGGAGGCCCGCAGCTGCCTGTTTCGAAATCGGAAATGCCGAGGAATCAGCACTTGCTTCGTAAAACGGCGTCAAACGGTCAGAATCATCCTGCTCGATCCAGATGCGTTCTTTTTGATCATCAAACCGGAGATAAGGCATCCCCTCGGCATACTGAGCTATCATTCCCTCTCGATATGAGCGCTGCGCGAGTTGCGGCCAGAACGGGACATCAAATGTCTCGAGAATATGGGCGCACGCCGTCGTCGGATCTGAAAAGGGAACGCTGCCGATTCCGGTTGTCGCCAAATGATGCAAATGCAATGTCATAGTGGTGGCCTGCTCCTTGGGGATGTCCTAAGGTGGATGATTTTCTTTAATGAAATCATTGACTTATATTAAATATACGCTATAGTATACCATATGTATTGCAGAATACCCCGTATTGCGGGGCTTGCCTTTCTGTTGTTGCTCATGTGGAGCGCATGGTCTTTTTCGGCGATTGCTGACTTGCATTCTCTGGCGGATTCCGACATTGCTTTACTGCAAAAGAGCATTCAGTCGTTGCCGCGCGGTGAGCGCATTGCTTTCTGGGCGGAGCGTTTCGTCGGCACGCCGTATGATCCTGATCCGCTTGGCGAATATGTCAGACGCCGGGTTATTGTCGCCGATGATCGTGTTGATTGCATGTATCATGTCTTTCGGAGTGTAGAGCTGGCGCTGAGCGCAACGCCCGAAGAAGCTATTGCCGCGGCGCTTCAGCGGAGATTCCATAACTCCGGCATCGTCGCGGACGGTCATGTGGCGAATTACGAAGACCGGTTTGCTTACGGTGAGGACATGGTCTTCAGCGGGAAATGGGGACATGATGTTACAGCGAAGTTCGGAAGACTTTTCGACGTGCAGGGCAGCCGCCTGAACAGACCTTTGCATTTTCTGAGAAAAGGGCTTATTCCCGCCGCAATCGGCAAGTTCAGGACAGGCGACCTGGTCTTCTTTGTTTTGAGACATCAGGGAGTTTCCGAGGAGCTAGTCGGCCATATGGGAGTCATCGCCGTGAACTCATCAGGCAAGCATCAGAACGCGGACTCAGTCTTTCTGATTCATGCTTCGGGAATGAAGGGAAGAGGGGGGCGTGTGAAAAAAGAACTGCTGAGTGCCTATAGTGCAAAGATGTCTTTTGCGGGGATAGTGATAACCCGTTTCGATGAGAGGCTCGGGAATGAGCGCTGCATGCAATGCTGTCTGAGTCCTGTATGAGGGCAAGGCTGCCGGAAAGGGACAGCCCCGCCCAATCTATCTATTTTCTTCTCTGAGCTCTGGTTTTTCTGCGCAACTTACCGTGTTTGTGCTTGCGCATCTTCTTCTTGCGCCACTTGACAACGCTCCCCACACCATCACCTCCAGTCACTAAGACGTATCGAATGCAGAATGCGGAACGCAGACTTCAGCGGCATGTCCGCTTCTTCTGACGTCTGGCTCCCGAACTCTGAATCCTGCTACTTGCTGTGAACGGCCTCCATGAATGCCTCAATCTGCAAATCAATTGTCGGCGATTCCGTCCCGTCATAAGGGATGCTGATGCTCGGAATCCCGTAATCCCTTACGACGCCCTTCATGATAGCCGTGACGATTGTCCCCGGCATGCAGCCGAACGGCATGGCGTTAATGATACCCGCGGCTCCCCGCTGAATAAGATCGATCGCCTTGCCGATGCTCAGAATCGTCTCGCCTTCGAACGATTCATGAATGTACGGTGCCGCTTTTGTGAAAATCGCCTCGGTATGCGGCTCGCGCACAGTCTTCAGGGTTTTGCCGTAACGGCGTGAGAATTTATGTTCGATGCGCCGCTGGACAAAACGCTGCGTGAAAAGCTGTATGATATCAGAGAAATCTTTTTTTATCAAGGCCTTCCTGAGGGCTATCGTAGTTACGTATGATATCCATTCTCCCATGGGGGCCAGCCAGACCTCGCCTCCGAGCGCCTCTATTTGCCGCACGAGATCTTCATTCGAAAAGCGATGCGAACGCACGAATATTTCCCCGACAAGACCGATAAGCGGCAATTGCTCTTTGCGCTGGGGAATCGACGCAAAGTCCGGTCCCATCCGCTGCAACACCGGCTCTATCCCGCCGTTGTGGCCGGCAACGGCATCGTAAATCTTTTTGTGATACTGCTGATAGACATTATCGGTATCTCCGGCCGAGAGTTCATACGGACGCGTTTCGTGCAGATATTTGAGCAGAAGCTCGTAAGCGACCACGCCTTTCCATGCCTGTCGCGCGAAGTTTCGCCCCATCTGCCCGAGGTGGTGATAGAAGGTCTCATCCTGAGAGGGAGAAAAGATCGGTACGCCTCCCATCCCGATGCGTTCGAGAATGAGTTGATGTGACAGGCTGTATTGACCGAATCTGCACGGGCCGGTGCCTGAAGGCATGAAAAAAGCGGACCGGTCTGGGTCAAACCCCGGAGAGAGGGCCTGCCTCAACATCTCGCCGGCGGTCACCAGATAGGGATAGCACTCCTTGCCGGAGACGTATTTGCGGCCGAGGTCTATGGATTCCCGATTGGATTCCGGAAGCATTTCGGCTGCTATCCCGCAATGCCTGAGCGCGGCGGCAATTCCCCATGCGTGATCAGACATGCGCGGAATGAAGAAGGTTCGTTTTTTGATATCGTCAGCCTGACAACATGCGGGCGCTGTAGCGGCCTCGGTAGCCGCATCTGCCGAGGTCCACGCACGCAGCTGCTGCTGAATGCTGTCGATGAATGCTTCGCATCGCGTAATCGCGCCGGCGTCAGCGCTGTGCTCGTCCACCTCAAGGTGCAGGAATGGCTTACTTCCCATCTCTTCCTTGAAGTATTTCAGGATGAACGAATCGGGTCCGCACGAAAAGTTGCCGATATAGATGGCATAAAGCCCCGGAGTAGTCCTGACTATGCGTGCCGCCTTTAAGATACGCTGTCCCGAACGCCAATACATGTTGGGCCATTCTGCGCGGATCTTTGTCGAGCGCAACGGGAGCATATCCATCGGGATTGAGAGGATACCGATCTGCGCAAGCTTCTTCGGTATTTCGAGATTCATGCCGGAATCGAATGCGTTATAGGCCCGGCCAATGATGACGACGACCGGACGATCGCGCGGCAGTTCGCGCACATGAGGATCATGAATGCGTTCTGCATAACCCGTGCGTGCGAGATGCATATTTCTTAGGAACTCTTCTCCCTTTTTCTTGACGGCTTTGCTGAAAGCTGTCTGTGCTGATTCAGCTTTTTCGAGGGCATATTCGACGCGGCGGAGTGAAACTTTATAACCTGAAAGACTGCGCACCAGTTCCTTCGCGAGGGCGCGTTTGCCAAGCGAGAGGTTGATGGCAGGAGAGATATTTCTAATGCCGCCGATTGCGATCTTCGTGACATACGGTATCGTCTGCGTATAAGGACATGCAAGTCCGTTCGGGTATTCATCCACGCGTGTGTTGAGATTGATGAAGCTCGGGCTGAACAGAGCTTCAATGCCGGACTTCCTGAGCCACGCTTTGTGTCCGTGGGCGACCTTTACCGGGAAACATGCTTCGGAGAGAACGTTCTCCACGCCTGCGTTGATGACATCCTTATTGGTTTTCGGCGAAACAATGACCTCGAATCCGAGTTCCCATAGGAAGGTCGACCAGTAAGGGAGGAAATCGTGGAAGAAGAAGATATTCGGGATGCCTATGCGCGGGCGTATCGCCCCCTGCGTCTGCCCGTCGTCGTGCGTCCATTTATCCGGATAAGAAAGATGAGTTCTCCAGAGTTCCTCCTCTCGGATGAGAAAAAAATCGGGCAATTCCGTCTTCTTGGCGCGGCGGACATCATACTTCTCGCAGCGGCCGCCATAGAAGAGGAACTCTTCCTCCCCCGAAACTTTGACGCGGTTGATTTCGCAGACGTTCGGACAGCCCTTGCATTCGAACGACTTGATTTCGTAAGGACGCTCCGCCGCTGCAAATCCCTTGAAGAGCGTTTTTCGTCCGGGGCAGTGTTCTGACGGTCGGAGTCCACCGGGACGGCGATGGTTTTTCCCTTCCGCTCCGGCATTCGGCAAGGCTGCTGCACTTGTGTTTCCCGTCATATGTTCGCGCGCTATCAGCGCCATGCCGATTGCTCCGGTTACATCATGGTTTGGCGGAACAGTGACGTTCGTTCCCAGATATTTTTCGAATGCCGCGACTACGGATTTATTAAAGGCGACGCCTCCCTGAAAGAATATCCGCTCGCCTGTGGGACGGCCCGCGACAACGCGATTGATATAGTTCTGCACGATCGAGTAGGCAAGCCCTGCAAGCAGGTCGTCTTTGCGGGCGCCGCGCTGGAGATTCGCCATG
>DATHDH010000079.1:0-2317 GCA_035319145.1 Dissulfurispiraceae bacterium
TGAAGTGACGGTCTATGACATCCCGAAGCTCCGCCCCGATCTCCCGGATTTCCGCCGTCGACGAATCCTGTAGCGCCTCGGTCCGGATGCCGGTTCGGAGTATCTTGCGCCCTATGCGAATCATACGTCATGCCCCGAATACGATTGATTGAAACTCTTGTTGCAGAGCGGGAAATCAGGCACGATATTCCCTTGCACGCACCGCTCCAGCCCTATCCAGCTGAGGCTCGACGGGTCGCGCACCATGCAGCGATTAATCTCCCCGCTCGGGCCTGCCTGCAGCCAATAGATGGTTTCGCCCCTCCATCCCTCCACGGCACCGAATCCGGTGGAATCAGGGACCGGCGTCCTCTGAAGGGGTCTCCGGACATCGCCTGCCGGGATATCCGAAATAATCTGCCGCACCAGCCGCATCGATTCCCTCACCTCTTCAACCCTGACCCATGCCCGGGCATGCACGTCGCCCGAAGCGAGCACAGACGGCCGCACGGCAAGCAGATCATACGGCGGGAACGGCCGCTGAACGCGGCAGTCGAGATTCATGCCGCTCGCCCGTGCCACAAAGCCGCAGACACCGAGATCGCGAGCCTCCTCCGAGGAAAGCTCTCCGGTGGTTCTGAGCCGGTCATCAAGCGATGAATTTTCATCATAAATAGTAACGAGCTGTTCAAACTCCGCTTCGAACGCGTTCATCTCAGCGAGAATCGCCGAAATGCCGTTCGTATCGATGTCGGACGCAACGCCGCCGGGGATGATCCCGTCCATCATGAACCGGTGCCCGAACAGTTTATGGTTAAGGCGGAGCATCTGCTCCTTCAGTCGCATTGTCTGGTACAGCATGAACGCAAAAGCAACGTCGTTGCAGATGGCGCCGATATCGCCGAGATGGTTCGCGATGCGCTCACGTTCAAGAAAGAGCGCCCTCAGCCACATGGCACGCCGCGGGACCTCGGCACCCGTCATCGTCTCCAGCGCAAGACAATACGCAAGGCTGTGCGCGACCGTTGAGTCGCCCGATACGCGGCCCGCAAGCCGCACGGCATCGAGCCAGCCCATCGACTCGAATCGTTTTTCGATGCCCTTGTGCACGTATCCGAGACGCTCTTCGAGATTGATGATATCCTCGCCGAGCGCCTGGAACCGGAAGTGTCCGGGTTCGATGATGCCCGCATGCACCGGCCCGACCGGGATTTCGTAAACGCCCTCGCCCTCGGCCCTGCCGAACGCGTATTCGCCGGCAACCCTCGGCAGGGGCCGCAACGGATCGAAGCCCTTGCGGAGCGGCCATGCGTCGGACGGCCAGTCCTCGAACTTGATCCACGGACGGAGGTCGGGATGTCCTGTCGGGACAACTCCCATCAGGCTGTGCATCTGGCGCTCCATACGGTATGCCGGGACAAATCGTTTTGCCAGCGTCGGGAAACTCGGATCATCCGCTGGGAGTTCGGATTTGACCAGAAGGTATTCCCCGCCGAAGCGGTAGCAGGCGTAAACCCCGAAGCCCCTGCCGAACACTGTTTCGTCGGCGGCCCATTCCGCCGCCAGCAGCGCATGTCCGCGCTTCAGGAGCCGCGCCGCCTCGGCGAATCGTGCACGCGGCACGACGCACGACGGTATGTCCGACGGATACACCCTTTCCGCCACATCGAACGGGGCGTCAAGCTCTTTCTGGAGGATGCCGAGCAATCTGTTCATTTCAGCAGCTCCACGGTCGTCCGGAACCAGTTGTACAAGACATCGGGGATATAAAGACCGATTAGAAGGACCAGGGCCATGTGCAGGAGAACAGGAATATGGGCTGCCTGCGTCCTCGACTGGTGCGGAGGAATATCGCCGGACACCATGGTCTGCACACGGCGCATGATCGCGGCAAAGGCAACCCCCAAGCCCAAAAGGAGAAAGGGCGTCAACAGGGGCGCGTCCTTCATGGTCGCCGTCAGGATGAGAAACTCACTCGCGAAGATGCCGAAGGGGGGCATGCCGACAATGGCCATTGCCCCAAACATGAGTCCCCAACCGACGAGCGGATTCCCCCTGAACAGTCCGCGGATGCGGTCCATCTCCTGCGTCCAGTGCATTTGCGAGGCATGGCCTACCGTGAAGAATATCGCGGACTTGGCGAGGCTGTGCACGAGCATGTGCAGCAGCGCGCCGAAGGTAGCGATCGGCCCACCGAGGCCGAATGCAAATGTAGCGATGCCCATGTGCTCAATTGATGAATAAGAAAACATGCGCTTGATGTCCTTCTGACGGAGCAGCGAGAAGGCGCCTACCAGAATCGAGAGAATGCCGAAGCCCATCATGATGTTGCCGGCAT
>DATHDH010000080.1:0-9293 GCA_035319145.1 Dissulfurispiraceae bacterium
CTCCGGCAATATGATTATTACACGTATACCCACTCCGTAAACGTCAGCGTGCTTGCGGTCGGCCTCGGCGTGGCGATCAGTCTCGGCAAGGATGCAACGGCAAAGCTCGGCATGGGGGCGATGCTGCACGATGTCGGCAAGAGTGCGATTCCGAGTGAGGTGCTCAATAAGCAAGGCAAATTGAATGATGCTGAGTATTCCCTCATACAGACCCACGTGCAGGAAGGGGAAAAGATACTGCGGGGAAATCCCGAAGTGCCGGAGGAGGCGTTTCCGGCTGTTCTTCAGCATCATGAGAAAATGAGCGGACGGGGATATCCGTTCAGGCTGAAGGGGCCGCAAATCAAGTTGTTCGGAAAGATTGCGGCCATAGCCGACTGTTATGATGCCTTGACGACCAAGAGGCCCTATAAGGAGCCCATGACGCCGTTTTATGCGTTGTCGATAATAGCAAAGGAAACCGGAGATTATGACCCGGAACTCCTGAAGATATTTATCAAAATGCTCGGCAAGATAAAGTGATGGATCTTTTTTCCACCTCTTTGCCGGAGCCGCCGCCGTTACCTCCCGATGAAACAGCACCTTTGGCATACCGTATGGCGCCGCGTTCGCTCGATGAATATGTAGGGCAGGAACACATAGTCGGGGCTGGAAAGCTTCTGAGGCGTGCCATCGAGTCGGACCGTATCTCTTCGGTTATTCTGTATGGTCCGCCGGGGACCGGAAAGACCGCTCTGGCGCGGGTCATATCTTACCAGACCCACGCCCGGTTCGAGTGGTTGAATGCTGCAGCCGCGGGACTGGATGATCTCCGTAAGATCGTCCAGCGTGCGAAAGTGCTCCGCAAAGACGGGGTGCGGACCGTTCTTTTTCTGGACGAGATACACCGATTCAACAAACTCCAGCAGGATGTACTTCTTCCCGATGTCGAGGAAGGAACTCTTGTCCTTATTGCCGCGACTGTCGAGAATCCCTTTTTTTATGTGAATGCCGCATTGCTGTCGCGCAGCCAGGTGTTCGAGCTGACGCCTCTCGGCGAGGAACATGTATTGACGCTTCTTCGGCGTGCAATTGCGGATGATGAGCGGGGACTCGGAAAACTCGCAATAAACGCTGACAAAGACGCCCTGGTGCATCTTGCGCGTGTTGCCGATGGCGATGCGCGCAAGGCCCTTTCAGCCCTTGAACTGGCATGCCTCACGACGCAGCCGGATGCCGACGGTATCATTCATATCGACAGGGCGGTCGCGGAGGAGTCGATACAGAAGAAGGCCGTGCTGTATGACCGACAGGGAGATCAGCATTATGATACTATTTCGGCCTTCATCAAGAGTATGCGCGGGTCCGATCCCGATGCCTCGGTCTATTATCTTGCGAAGATGATCTATGCCGGAGAAGACCCGAGGTTTATCGCCAGGCGGATTGTAATATGCGCGGCTGAGGATGTCGGCAATGCGGATCCTATGGCTTTGATTATTGCGACATCGGCCCTGCGTGCCGTCGAGTTCGTCGGCATGCCGGAGGGGAGAATCCCGCTTGCACAAGCCGCCATTTATATCGCCAATGCCCCCAAGAGCAACGCATGTTATAGGGCGATTGATGCGGCACTGGACGATGTCGGCAAAGAGCCGACCCTCCCGGTGCCTGACCATCTAAAGGACACGTCATACAGCGGAGCCAAAAAATTGGGTCGAGGCGAGGGCTATAAGTATCCTCATGCATATGGAGGCAAGGTTGAGCAGGAGTATCTGCCGAAGCAAAAAAAGTATTATACGCCATAGGACCGCGCGCACCTTGCTTATTTGTACATTCCTGGCCGCCCTGGTTGCTTTTACCGCGGCTGTCTGCTCCGCTGAAGAGCCGAAGGGAGTGCCTGTGGAGAATCCGCTCGTGATCGATCTTGCCGCTTCGTCCGACTTGTCCGGAATACTGCAAAAAATTCAGTCGGCGAAGGTCATCTTTATCGGTGAAGAGCATCCCAATTTTGCACACCACGACGTTCAGTTGGCAATAATTCGGGCTTTGGCGGAACAAGGCAAGCGGGTTGCGATAGGCATGGAGATGTTTCAGGTGCCGTACCAGGGAGCCTTTGATCGATATCTTCACCGGGAGAGCGATGAGCGCCGATTTCTCAAGGAATCGCACTATTTCAAGCGCTGGGGATATGACTATTCGCTCTATAAGCCCATTATCGATTTTGCCCGCCAAAGAGGGCTGGAATTGCTGGCCCTCAATGCACCTCGCGAAGTTACCGACGCGGTGAGCAAGCGCGGCCTGAATGCCCTTTCACCATCGGAGAGATCACAGATTGCGAAAGACATAGACACCGGGGATACGGAATACCGCGAGGTGCTGCGCAAGGTCTACAATGAACATCCATCGGATATGGCGATATCGTTCGAATTCTTTGTAGAGGCACAGCTCGTGTGGGATGAGACTATGGCGGAGACGGCTGCGGCTTTTCTTGCAGGTAACCCGGATGCGACACTAGTCGTGCTCGCCGGCAACGGCCATCTGATGTGCAGCCATGGAATTCCGAAACGTCTTAAACGGAGGACTGGCTTGCAGCAGCTGGTTATCCTGCAGGATGTGATGCCGGCACGAGGCGTTGCCGATTATCTCGTCTACCCCAAAGCTCGGGCCGGCGAGAAGATGGTGCGGCTCGGCCTGGCCCTGAAGGATAACGCCGATGGAGTCCGCGTCGACGGTTTTTCTCCGCATGGTGACGCGGAACGTGCCGGTATTCGTGCGGACGATGTGATAGTGGCAATTGATGACCAGCCGATTGCAGCTGCCGAAGATGTGCGCATAGTTCTCTTCGGCAAAAAAGTGGGTGATGACGTGCGACTGAAGGTCAGGCGACGCATTCTCTTCTGGACGGAATCGCGCGAAATTAAAGTTCAGTTGAAATAGACACTCGTTTTGCAGTCATTCCGTTCTCATCGAAACCGATGACGGAAAAACCGGCTAATGTCTGAATGCGCGCTGGCCGGTGTATACCATCGTCACTTTCGGATTCGCCTCATTGCATGCCGTTATCGATTCGAAGTCGCGCTCAGACCCTCCCGGCTGTACAATTGCCGTAACGCCTTCCTTGATGCCGACATCGACGCCGTCCCGGAACGGAAAGAAGGCATCGGACACCATTGTGGACCCGATCAATCCGCCTTTCTCATTCTGTGTTTGCGCATCGATTTCTTTCAGAGCGGCACTATCGCGCTTGCCCTGAGCGGCTTCCAGTTCATAGGTCTTGTAGGGAATCCCGAACCGCCGGAAGCAAAGGGCATCGGCGTATTTCGTGTATGCCTTGAAGATGGCAATTTCCGCAACGCCGACCCGATCCTGCTCGCCGGTGCCGATGCCGATTGTGCAGCCGTCTTTCACATAAATGACCGAGTTTGACGTGATGCCCTGCTCGACATTCCAGCCGAATAGCATGTCGGCATATTCCCGCTCGTCCGGCTGGCGTTCGACAGCGTATTCCAATCCCTTATATACCGTTTTTGCCGGAAGGAAATCGGTTTTGGTCCTGATGCGATTCTCCGGAGACTGCTGAACAATGATGCCGCCGTCTATCAAGCACTTGAAATCGACAAACCTGCTGGTGCGGAACGGATCGAGATTGTTTATTTTGTTTATTCTGACGATGCGGAGATTCTTTCGCTTTGCCAGGATAGGGATCACTCCTCCCTCAAAATCGGGTGCGCCGACTACTTCAAGGTAATTCGCACTGACGAGTTCGGCAGTCGCCTTATCCATCGGGCGGTTAATGACGAGGCATCCGCCGAACGCCGCGATTCTGTCCGCCATGTTTGCCCGGTCATATGCCTCAGCGGGGGTAGCGCCGTAAGCTACACCGGATGGGTTGTTGTGTTTCATGATCGCGGCAGCAGGGCGGTCGGGCAGGAATTTGAGAATATTGAGCGCGTTGTCGAGGTCGGTAAGATTCGTCTTGCCGGGGTGTTTGCCGGCCTGAATCATATCCTCTTCAGTGATGCTGCTTACCAGTCCGTTGCCGGGTTGAATGAACCGGCAGTCACCCAGCAGGAGATTGCCGTTAACTAGTTCGAACAGCGCCGCCTCCTGGTCAGGATTTTCACCGTATCGGAGTCCTTTTTCTATCAACTCGCCGCTCTTTTCATCGGGAATTTTCCATGTGCGCTTCTTATAAACGAGTGTCTGATTCCCGAAATGAATGGTGAGCGTGTCCGGAAAGTGGTCGTCCATGATAGTCTTGTACATTTTCTTGAGATCGGCCATAATCCCCTCCTGCGAAATGATATGCAGCGGCGCATCTAAGCATACCAGACATCCGGTCGGTTTTTCGAATAGGGCCGCTGAAGGTTATCGGGACGAAAATTCTTCTTATTGACGATGGAATGAATACGGCCATAGAATATGATGAAGAAGCCCGGACATGGTTGAGCGGGCGGAGGTTTTCGGGAGGTTAGGATGTGCAAGTTCTGTACTGAGCACGGCGACGGCAAGATCTGGTATAAGAACGCAAAAAACTATGCGCAGGATCTCGTCTCTGATCTGCAGAGAAGGCAATATATAACTCAGTTTCTCGAAACAACGATTCGTGACGGATTTGCATCCCTCGGAAGGCTGGAGGGCCTTTATCAACGGCGCGGCAAGCTTCCGGGAACGCTGAAGCGCACCATGGAGGAGAGGGCGATTCGCGAGCATTTCGGGCAGGTCCTGCCGTTGGAAGAGATTCGGGAACTTCTGATGAAAGCCGACACGATTGTGCGCATGCCGTGCGCGTGCAGGTGGACGATTGGCAGGCGGGAAGAACGCTGTTGTTATGGCATCAGCTTCACTCCTGATGCATGGTATGAAAACCTCGACATGAGCTATTTCGGCAAGGCTCCCTCCGAGGGCAGGGAGGCGGTCGGCAGGGAAGAAGCCGTCCGGCAAATTGAATTGCTCGATGAAGCGGGCGCGGTCCATACCATCTGGACGATGCTGACGCCCTTTATCGGTGCGATTTGCAACTGTTCTTTGCGGGATTGCGTTGCGATGAAGACGCTTTCGGGGATTAAAGTCGAGACACTCGCACGAGCCGAATTCGTGGCCGGCGTGGACCGTTCGCTCTGTGTTGGATGCGGCAGTTGCCGGGAGCGCTGCCAGTTCGACGCTATCGATGAGGAGCAGGAGTCAGGCCGGGTGCTTGCCCGAATTGACGGAGAGAAATGTTACGGATGCGGGCTCTGCAGAAACGTGTGCGCGGTGGATGCAATTACGCTGGCAAGCCGCCGGGGCTGATCGGCGAAGCCCCTATACGCCACGCATGTCCGGCGGCCAGATGTACTTGTGAATTTGAAGGTTGAGCCGGACCGGCAGCCGATCCTCCAGAATCCACGATGCAAGATCGGAAGGCAGAAGCCGGCCGAAAACCGGCGAATAGAGCACCGTGCATTTGGATGCCAATGCCTGCTCCAGGGTGACTCTCCGTGCCCACTCGTAATCAGGGCGCCCTTCCAGCACGAACTTGACCTCGTCATCCTTTTTCAGGAAACCGATATTCATCCAATGAGTGTGAGCCGCCGTGCCGCTGGAAGGAGTTTTGATATCCATGACGACGTGGATGCGAGGGTCTAGATTGCTGATGTCGAATGAGCCGTTCGTCTCGAGAAGCACCTCGAATCCATTATCGCACAGGCGTTGCGCAAGAAGGGGCGTCTCCGCCTGAAGGAGCGGTTCCCCGCCGGTCAGTTCGACCAGCGGAATCCCGAATGAGGCGATGGTACGCGCGATATCATCAAGCGAGCGGTCATTTCCTTCCTGGTAAGCATAGGAGGTATCGCAGTAGCTGCAACGGAGGTTGCATCCGCTTAACCGCAGAAAAACGCACGGACGCCCCGCGTGCGTTGATTCTCCCTGCATGCTTGCGAATATCTCACATACGCGAAGCATGGGGAAACCTCTCTCTGGGAATGCTGTTGGCTGACACAGCGTTAATCTATCACAGGCCGTTCCCAGGGATCAAAAATAGCCGGTGGACGGCTGCGCATAGCTTATTAAATATAACTATGCCTGATATCGGATTATGCTATAATATCGCGATGGATATTCATCAATTGCGCGTTTTTGTTTCTGTTTTCAAGAACCGGAGCTTTTCGCGTGCCTCCGAGCAGCTCCATCTGACACAGCCGACCATCAGTGATCACATCCGCTCGCTTGAACAGGAATTCCGTTGCAGCCTCTTTGATCGTCTCGGAAGAAGCATTATTCCGACGCGGGAGGCCGAAGTCCTCTATCCCCATGCCGTAGATGTCATCGAACGGGCAGAGGCCATCCGGGGCGTCATCGGACAGTTTCAGGCCGAACCGTCAGGCGAACTCGTCGTCGGAGCGAGCACCATTCCGGGCACCTACCTGTTGCCTGTTGTCATGGCCGGGTTCAGAAAGAAGTTCCCTTCAATATCATTCCAAATCATTATCGGCGATTCTCGTTCAGTCATAGACGGCCTCATATCGCATGAATTATTAATCGGAGTCGTCGGTACGAAACCGGCATCGCGCCAGATTCATTTTACGGCATTCCATGATGACGAGCTGCTGCTGGTGGCTGCACCTGATACGGGCATCAAGCAGGGGTTGACCGTTCAGGAATTGCTGAAGTGTCCGATGGTCATGCGTGAGGAAGGTTCGGGAACCCGCAGAGAATTTGAACGCTTGTTGGCGACAAAAGATGTTTCCTTCGGCGATCTGAATATCAGCGGTATTTTCAGCACAACCGATGCCGTCAAACAGGCTGTGAAGGCCGGACTCGGCCTGGCCGTGCTTTCGCGCCTGGCGGTTCGGGAAGAACTTGATCGGGGAGTATTAAAAGAAATACGGCTCAGCGGGCTTAGAATGAGGCGGCAGTTCTTCCTCCTGACCCACCAGAAGCGTACACTGCCGGCAGCGTATGCACTCTTTTACAACCATCTTGTGACAGCTTCCAAGACAGCACGCTAGCTCACATTCTTCATGCCTGGCGAGGCTCCTGATTTTATGAATCAAGCAGGCTACCCAACTTTTTATGGAATTAACGAAGGATCTTTTCGACGCTCTCCTTGGAAAATCCGACCGACCGCTTGCCTGTCGGGCCAACGAAAATCGGTGTTCCGTCAACTCCGATCTTCTTGGCGACGGTGATTGATGCTGTTATTTTGTCCTCCCCGGCCTTGCATGATTGGCCGGGATATTCTGCACGAACATAATTGTCATAGGTCATTGAGGCGCAAATTCCCTTGACAGCCTTTTCACGCGCTGTCGGGTGCATGGGCAGCGGGAAGAGGATTACGCGAACCTCGATTTTCTTCTCGAATGCCCACTGCTGAACTTCTGCCTTGACCTTCTCGCAGTATGGGCAATCAGGGTCCGTGAACATATAAATATGTTTGTGCGCTCCTGCAGGTTTGTAACTGAATGCGACCGCCTGGTTCACTTCCTTTTCGTGTTTCCGAAACGAGCCCTCATCTATCGTGCTGAATGCCTGTTCGGATACGCGCTTCTTGTTGCGGAAGAGATCGCCGACAAGGACAGCCTCTTTGTCGGCAGTCACATAGGCAGAACCTTTCTGCGACTGCACGCGGATGAGCACCTGGCAGAACTTCAGATCGGAGATTTCTTTTTTATCCAGAATCTCTTCGACAGTGAAGGGGACTTTCGCATTGAGAAATTCCTTAGTGACGCCGTCGCAGAGACCGGCGGCCTCGGCATGCGTTCCGATCAGCAAACCCGCTGCAAGCACTGCAATCGTAAAGTTTTTAAACATTCGAGTTAAACCTCCGTTCGCAAATCATGTCTGATACTATAATCGATTTCTCCGGATGCGTCTACAAAGCAGTACGCAGGACCGGGTCGTTTCGTCGGCGTGGCGGTCATTTTTACGCTGCCGAGAATTATCCTTGATTTTTACCAACCACGAATCTATAATTTTTTAAGAACGGAGGGGGACGACCAGGTATGAGAAAAATTGTTGATAAACTGAGATTTTCCGATGGAGAAGTCGTTTTGAAAGAGGGCACCTACGGAGATTCCATCTATCTGATTCTTTCGGGAAGGGTGGAGGTGTCCAAACTTGTAAATCGCCGGAAGACGGCCATCGCTCTGCTCGAAAAAGGTGCCATACTCGGAGAACTGAGCTTTATCGACAAGAAACCGCGTCCCGTTTCGGTCCGTGCGGTCGGCGAAGTCGAGGTCGGCATCATCGACAAGGAGTTTCTTGATTACGAACTCAACAAGATGTCGTATGAGTTCACCCTCGTTCTGAATGCACTCGCCGAGCGCCTGCGAAGGACAACGGAAGATTATGCGGAACTCAAGGCCGAATATCAGAGGGTGCAGGAACGGCTGAAGGGGCCTGCGAGAGCGGAGTAGTCGGAAACTACCCGCTGTTTAGGAATAGCTGCGGGAATCCTCGGTAATTCATTACCGAGATGAAAGCCGTAGCCGTTTATTACAATATAGAGAACGATAGTTCGCCGATACTGGTATAATGGGACATGGTGCTCAAGGCATTCCGATACAGGCTGTACCCGACCGAAGACCAGAAGCGGTTTTTGGAGCAGCACTTCGGATGCTGCAGATTTGTATACAACCACTTTCTGGCGCTGCGGATAGAGAAATGGAAGGTCGAACAAGTCTCTGTATCAGGCTTTGACTGCAAGGGTATGCTTCCCGATCTAAAGCGTCAGCATCCATGGCTTGCGGAAGTAAACAGCCAGAGCCTTCAGGCTGCTCTGCTGAACCTCGAATCTGCATATAGAAGGTTCTTCAAAGGTTTCGGTGGGTTTCCCCGCTTCCATAAAAAGCACTCACGGCAGGCGTGTTCAGTGCCGCAGAACTTCGTTCTGGCCGAAGGCAAGCTCCGCATCCCGAAGCTGAAAACATCGATCCGCGTAAAGCAGCATCGACTACTTGGCGGCAGCCCCAAGAACCTGACCATCATCAAGGAATCCTCAGGCAAATACTACGCCTCGGTGGTTTGCGACTGCGAACCGAAGCCATTGCCGGCATCCACTCACGGCGTAGGAGTGGATCTCGGACTGAAAGACCTTGCCGTATTGAGTACCGAGGAGAAGATTGAGCATCGGAAATGGTCGCGCAAAGCTGAGAAACGCCTTGCAAAAGCACAGCGCAGGCTCAGCCGTAAAGTAAAAGGCTCCGGTAACCGACAGAAGTCGCGGTTGCAGGTTGCCCGGTTGCACGAACGTATCAAAAACCAGCGGAAGGATTTTCTGCACAAGCTGTCCCATCGGCTCATCATCGAAAACCAAGAGGTGAGCATCGAAGGGCTTC
>DATHDH010000081.1:0-13935 GCA_035319145.1 Dissulfurispiraceae bacterium
ATGGCAATTCAGCGCTCTGGCTGGTAAACTAAGTCATGCAAGCGTCATCCGCCGCGCCCCCAAAAACCATGCAGAAAATATTTATCCTTTCCGACGGAACCGGCCAAAGCGCAACCGACGTCCTGCGGGCTGCACTGGTGCAGTTCTCGGACGCCACGGTTACCTTTTCGGTTTTTTCCCGCCTGGAGTCACGCGACAAGGTGCGCGAAATCCTGAGCGATGCGCATAAAAAAAATGCCTTCGTTGCCTTTACATTTGTAAAAAAAGTCATGCGCGATTATGTTCATCAATACTGTCAGCGCCATCAGATACGCCACTTCGATGTTCTTGGCCCCCTTATCGGAACACTCACTACCTATCTCGGCGGTGCTCCGCTCGAACAGCCGACGCTGTTGCGAAAGGTCGATGAACGGTATTTCCGAAGAATCGAAGCCATCGAGTTCTCGATTGTGCACGACGACGGCAAAAGCCTTGAGCGCATGGAGGCGGCGGATATCATCATCATCGGACTCTCGCGTACATCCAAGACGCCGACGTCGTTTTTCTTGGCGCAGCAAGGATATAAAGTGATCAATATTCCGATTACGCCGCCCCTTACGCTGCCCGACACCCTTTTTGAAACCGATCAGGAAAAGGTCGTCTGCCTTCAGATGCTGCCGGAGGTACTACAGAAAGTCAGGCTTGCGCGCCTCCAGCATGCGCCGACTGCCGACAATACGTACACTAACCTGAAACGCATCTTCGAAGAAGTTGAATATGTCGAAGAACTGCTGCGAACGCATCGCCAGTGGAAGGTCGTGAATACGACCAACAAGTCTGTAGAAGAGACGGCGCGGGAGATTATCGATTACGTCATCGGCAAGGACGTTGTCATATATCAATAAACATATGCGCCGGCTGCGCTCTTGCCGGTGCAATGCAAGACCCGAATTCAGCTGCTTGACGCAATAGAACAGCCAGACAAGGAGGAACATCATGACCGCCACGATAATGATATCAGGAATGAGTTGTCAGCACTGTGTCAGCAGGGTGAAAAAGGCTATCGACGCGCTCGGTGTTACATCATCGGACGTGACGATCGGGACTGCTTCGGTTTCCTATGACGACACAAAGATCGCCATAGCCGCTATCAAGAAGTCGATCGAAGACGCAGGATACCAGGTTACCGGCATTTCCTGATCCCGTTATTCATGGACTTCTTCGCAGGGCAGGTGTGGGTGTCTGTTTCAAAGCGAGGTGCATGGATCCTGCATATGCCATGAAAAATATGGGCTAAGGATATTCCAAAGAAAAAGCCCCGCCGGTATCACGATGGCGGGGCTTTTATTCTTATATTTCCTGAATACTATTTATTGGCGCACGTGACCGCCGGTTCTATCCGTGACGTATCGCACCAGCCCAGCGTGCAGCGTATCGACTTCCTTATCCGTCATCGTCCGGTCGACAGCGCGATAACGCACATTAAACGCAATGCTCTTCTTGCCCTCTCCGAGGGCTGCCCCTTGATACACGTCGAAAATCGAGGCTTCCTCAACAACATCTGTTTTGAAGGCATGGATATGCCCGATTATGGCGGCAGCATCCAGAGCGGCATCCACTACCATCGCGGTGTCGCGCTCAACGGAAGGAAATCGCGCAATGGGATGAAAAACCGCACGCGTGCCGAGATGAGGCAGTAAGGTGGTGAGATCCAGTTCGCTAACGACTATCGACGGTTTCTGGGCCTTAATGTCAAGCGTTGCCGAAACAAGCGGCGAGAGCACACCGACGAACCCAACGCGTTCACCGTCTATCAGGATATCTGCAGACTGGCCCGGATGCAGGAACGGCTCATCCGAACGACGCCAGGTGACCGCCAGAATGCGCATATCGCGGAAAAGTGCCTCCAGTAAACCCTTCACGCGGAAGAAGTCAGGAACCTCATCGCGATAAAGCCCTTTCGCCTTTTCCCGATAGACAACGGTGGCAAGATGCTCACGCTCTTCCGGCAATGCCTTGCCGGGACGCCCCAGAAATACCCGTGCCTGCTCGAATAGCCGGAACTCACGGTTGCCCTGCGCAACATTTGTCACAAGATTGCGGATAAGCGACGGGAGCATGCAAGTCCGCATGAAGGCATCTTCTTCACGCAGCGGGTTCTGCACACTAACGCAGACCCGGCGGGCATCGTCAGCCGGCAGACGAAGCCTGTCCAGATCCGCCTGCCCGACAAAGCTGTAATTGATCGTTTCGGTGAAACCGGATGACAGAAACGCGGAGCGCAGCGCCTGTTTCAGCGGCAGTACGCGAGAAGCATCGCTTACGCTTTCGCTAGCGCCGAAGGTTGAGCGCGGCAACTCCGACGGTATCTTGTCGAACCCGTACATGCGGGCGACTTCTTCGATTACGTCTTCCTCCATCGTAATATCGCGCCGATACGGCGGTGTCTTTACGACAAAGTGATCGCCTGCCTCCTCGACGATATCGAGTTCGAGCCCTTTCAGGCTTTCAAGAATTCGACCATGAGTCAGGGCGGTGCCGAGCACATGGTTCACGCGGCTGTACCGGACCTTGATTCCCGCGGGATGCCAGGTTTTCGGATAGATATCGAGCTTGCCGTGGATTTCGCCGTGCGCAAGTTCTTTCAACAGAAGAGCGGCCCTGTCGAGCGCCTTCTTGAGTATCTTGATGTCGGTTCCCCGCTCAAAGCGATATGACGATTCGGTCTTCAGCCCGAGGCGTTTTGATGTTCTGCGGATTGATGTCGGCTCAAAATACGCACTTTCAAGAAAGACATCCGTCGTCGTCTCTTTGACCTCGCTGTCAAGGCCGCCCATGATACCCGCTATCGCAACCGGCACATCTGCATCCCATATTAGCAGCATATCGGGAACGACGGCATGCTCTGTACCATCGAGCGTCGTAAAGGAAACAGGATCGACACTGCCCACAACGCTCTTCGGGGTGCCGACCCTGATACGGTTCCCTCTGAGCAGGTTGAGATCGAACGCATGAAGAGGATGGCCAAACTCCAGCAGCACATAGTTGGTGATATCGACTACACTATTGATTGAGCGGATACCGCACTTTTCGAGCCGCGTCTTCATCCATTCCGGTGAGGGGCCGATCTTCACATTCCGGACGATACGGCCGGCATAGCGGTTGCACAGATCGGTATCGAGGATGTCGACATTGAAATCGAGCGGCTTCGGCTCCGAAAGAATCGTCAGCTCCGGGAACCTGAGCGGCAAACCATACAGAGCGGCGACTTCCCGCGCAATGCCGATGATACTCAAACAGTCGGGCCGGTTCGGGGTTACGTTCACTTCAAAGACAGTGTCGTCTCCGATCTGTTCGATCGCCTCGACCTCGAAGCCGGACATGGTGAGCCGGTGCGCAAGCGCATCGGGTGAATCATGAATTGCAACGAATTCCTTCAGCCATGACAATGGGATACGCATCAGAATTGCCTCAAGAATCTCAGATCATTTTCGAACAGCAGCCGAATGTCATCGATGCGATATCTCAGCATAGTTATCCGCTCGACGCCCATCCCGAATGCGAAGCCAGTATAGCGCTCGGTGTCGATTCCGCCGAACGCAAGCACCTTCGGATTCACCATCCCCGCCCCTAGCACCTCAAGAAATCCGGACCCCTTGCAGACCCTGCATCCGGAGCCGCCGCACAGAATACATCCGATATCGACTTCGGCTGACGGTTCAGTAAACGGAAAGAAACTCGGCCGGAAACGCACCGGCACGTTCGGGCCAAACATCCGGCGGACGAATGTCTCAAGCACTCCCTTCAGGTTGCTGAAGGTGACCCCCTCGTCTACCATGAGTCCTTCGACCTGATGGAACATCGGGGTATGCGAAACGTCGGCATCGCACCGGTAAACTTTGCCAGGCGCTATGAATCGGAGCGGCGGTTTTCTCTGCTCCATTACCCTGACCTGAACAGGAGACGTATGCGTACGGAGCACCACATCGTCGCCGACATAGAAGGTGTCCTGCATGTCGCGCGCCGGGTGGTCTTTCGGGATATTCAACGCCTCGAAATTATACCGGTCGAGCTCCACCTCCGGCCCTTCCTCAACAGAGAAACCCATGCGAACAAATATATCGATTATCTCGTTGAGTACGGCATTGACGGGATGTTCGTGCCCGATGCCGGCGCTGCATCCGGGAAGCGTTATATCAATGGATTCTGAGGCAAGGCGTTTCGAGAGCTCCCTTTGCTGCAGCTCGGCTTCCTTTGAGCCGCATGCGGACTCGATTGCCTCTTTCATGTCGTTGATACGCTTCCCTGCCAAAGGACGCTCTTCGGGGGACAGCGCTCCCAACGATTTGACCTCGACCGTAATGAACCCCTTCTTTCCGAGATACTTCGCCTTCAGCTGTGCGAGTTCGGGCAGCGATGCAATCGCCTTCAGCTCTTCGAGAAACGTTGTCTTGAGATCATCACTCATATTAGAATTCCTGTTCAGGGATAAGAAGAAGCGCCTTTCCGGTCATATCCGACCGGAAAGACACAAGGTGTCAATCAGTATCAGCCGCTGATTTTATCGACAAGCGCCTTAAAGGCGTTCATGTCGCTATACGCAAGCTCTGCAAGCGAACGGCGATCGAGTTCGATATCGGCCTTCTTGAGCCGGTTCATAAACTGGCTATACGTCAGGCCGAACGTGCGAACCGCCGCATTGATCCGGGTAATCCAGAGCGCCCTGAATTCACGCTTTTTGAGCTTTCTGTCCTTGTAAGATGCGAGCAGGGCTTTGTTGACCTGCTCCTTGGCATTCACATAAAGGCGGCTCTTCCCGCCGACATAGCCTTTAGCTTTCGCAAGGACTTTCTTGTGACGGCGAGCCGTCTTGAAACCACCACGTGCTCTCGGCATTGTTCCTCCTTCATCCGGCTTGGCAGTCCTGGAGCCAAGCGCGGTGCTTTAAATCTTGTGTTCCGCACAGCGCGGAAAAAATCGTTCGCAAGAACGACACATCCTGAACGGCATTCCTTGTCAAATCTGGTACGGCAGCAACTTCTTCATCTTGTCTTTGAGCACTTCCGGAACAAGCGAGCTGGCGCGGAGCCTGCGAACCCGATCCGGCTTCTTGCCGGTCAGCAGATGGCCCTTGTACGCCTTGAACCGCTTTATCTTACCGCTGCCGGTTACGCTGAACCGTTTTGCCGCGCCGCGGTGCGTCTTGAGCTTCGGCATCTTTCTCCCTCCTTTACACAAAAAATACGCGCTGACTGAATCCCGTCAGCCCTTTATCTGCTGCAAAAACGATGGTGGGTTGCTGCTGCTTATTTGCCGCTCGGCGCAACGACCATCGTGATGTGATTTCCTTCGAGCTTCGGCTGCTGCTCCACCGTAAACTTCCCCGGCAGCGTATTTTTGATCTTCTCAAAGACCCGCATGCCGATCTCGGGGCGCACGATTTCTCTTCCCCTGAAATACATGAGCACTTTCGCCTTGTCTCCTTCATCGAGGAAACGGCGGATATTGCGGATCTTCAGATCCAGGTCATGCTCGGAGATCTGCGGCCGCACCTTCATTTCCTTGACATCGGTCGACTTTCGCTGCGAACTCTTCTTGCCCATCTGGTATTTGTACTTGCCGTAATCCATGATGCGGCAGACAGGCGGCGCTGCGTTCGCTGCGACTTCAACGAGGTCAAATCCTTTTCCCCGCGCAAGCTGGAGCGCCTCGTTCACAGGCAACACTCCGAGCTGAGCCCCTTCATCATCGATAAGCCTCACTTCGCGGACCCGAATCTGCTCGTTAACTCTGACACTGTCTTTGCTGATGTTGTCACCTCCGTCTGTACGGACCCGACGGCAACCCCGCCCGTCCGTGTTTACTGTTTCTTCCGAACTGCATCCGCCAGGATGCCCGCAAACTCCTCTATGGTATATGGTCCTATGTTTTCGCCGTCCCGCTTGCGCACCGTAACCTTCCGCTCATCGACTTCGCGATCGCCGAGGATGATGAGATACGGAATCTTTTTCAACGTTGCCCGGCGGATCTTGAAACCGATCTTTTCGTTTTCCGCATCAAGCTGCATGCGAATGCCTTGCGCCCGTAAAGAATCATAGACCTCCCGTGCGAATGCCTCGTGGCGCTCGGCAATCGTCAGGACCGCAACCTGCGTCGGCTGAAGCCAGAGAGGGAAGTTCCCTGCATAGTGCTCGACCAGGATTCCGAAGAAACGTTCGAGAGAACCCATGAGCGCCCTGTGGATCATTATCGGACGATGCTCCTTGCCGTCGCTCCCGCGGAAATTCATGTCGAACCGCTCGGGATTGTTGAAATCGACCTGGATAGTGCTGCACTGCCACGACCGATTCAATGCATCCTTAATCTTTATGTCGATCTTCGGCCCGTAAAAAGCCCCGCCTCCCTCATCCATCAGGTATGGCAGGCTGTTTGCTTCAAGCGCCCGTTTCAGCGCTTCCGTCGAGCGCTCCCATATTTCAGGGGTGCCGACGTATTTTTCAGGCTGTGTCGAAAGATAAATATCAAACTGTTCGAATCCGAATGTCTTCAGCACGAAGAGCGTGAAATTGAGGATCTTCTGGATCTCGTCTTCAATCTGGTCTTCGCGGCAAAAGATGTGGGCATCGTCCTGCGTGAAGCCGCGCACCCGAAGGAGCCCATGCAGTACGCCCGATTTTTCATATCGGTAGACCGTTCCGAGTTCCGCATACCGGATCGGCAAATCGCGATAACTGCGGAGGGAGCTTTTATAAATGCTGATATGAAATGGACAGTTCAT
This sequence comes from Dissulfurispiraceae bacterium, assembly GCA_035319145.1. GTDB lineage: Bacteria > Nitrospirota > Thermodesulfovibrionia > Thermodesulfovibrionales > Dissulfurispiraceae > JAAYUK01. The sequence goes on from DATHDH010000081.1 coordinate 6,758, forward strand.
CGGCTTAAGCTCATAGGAGATCTCATCTATCTCCATGGGGTCGTACATGTTTTCGCGATAGAACTGCCAATGACCGCTCCGCTCCCAGAGCTTGAGCTGCGCGATATGCGGAGTATAGAGAATCTGGTAATCGGCCTTGATATGCTCTTCGCGCCAGAAGTCCTCGATGGTTTTGCGCATGATGGCCCCGTTGGGGTGCCAAAGAATGAGACCCGCGCCGATCTCGTCGTCGGTCGAGAAGAGATCGAGCTCCTTGCCGATACGCCGGTGATCGCGCTTCTTCACTTCCTCGAGGAAATCAAGATATGCCTTCAGTTCTTCTTTTGTTTCGAATGCGGTTCCGTAAATGCGCTGGAGCATCTTTTTTTCGGCGTCTCCGCGCCAGTAGGCGCCGGCGACGCTGAGCAGCTTGAATGACTTGATGCGTCCGGTTCGGGGCAGGTGCGGGCCGCGGCAGAGATCGATGAAGCCGTCCTCCTCGTACAGCGAGACCGTTGCATCGGGGATTTCCCGGATGATCTCGACCTTGTAAGTTTCTCCCATCCCGTCAAAGAGCGCAATTGCCTCGTCCTTGGAAACCACCCTGCGGACAAACGGCGAGTTCTTCTTGATGATATCCTTCATTGCGCCCTCGATCTTCTGGAGATCCTCGGGGGTAAAAGGATCGGTGCGATCAAAATCATAATAAAACCCGTCTTCGATAGAAGGACCTATCGTCACTTTCACCTCGGGAAAGAGCCGCTTGACCGCATGCGCCATGATATGCGACGTGCTGTGGCGGTACAGTGCTTTCCCGTCGGGATGCGCAAAAGGGATGAGTTCTACGGTCGAGTCAGGTGTAATCGTTTCTGCAGCGGAGAGGTCAGCCAGGTCACCGTTGATCTTGAGGGCAAGCGCCCGTGATGCGTCGATATCCTTTTTGAGCTCTGCCGGCTCACGGTCTGTCACCGTACCGTCAGGCAGGATCAGTTTAATGGTCATCCTCCGTCATAAATTCAATAGGCTATTATAATAGCCGATTTCAGGCTATTGATTCAATAACTTACCGTCGGCCATCTCAAGGCGCCGATGACAACGCCGGGCAAGCTCTTCATTGTGCGTTACAAATATCACCGTGACTCCGCGATCTCTATTGAGCCGATCGAGAAGCCCGAAGAGTTCCCGGCCGGTGCCGGTGTCGAGATTTCCGGTCGGTTCGTCGGCCAGCAGCACCCGGGGGTTATTCACCAATGCCCGCGCGACGGCAACTCTCTGCTGCTCGCCGCCCGAAAGCTCTCCGGGCTTGTGATGCAACCGGCTTCCAAGCCCGAGCTTCGCTAGGAGTTCTTCTGCGTTGCCCTTTGTATCGGCATCCGAAGCGGCACCGGTTCGCCTTCTGCCGATGAATCCCGGCATCATGACGTTTTCAAGCGCGGTAAATTCCGGCAGCAGATGATGAAACTGGAAGACGAATCCTATCGCGCTGTTGCGGAACGCGGCCAGTTCCTCCGCAGGAAGATGAAACGGCTGAACAGCCCCTTCCTGCCTGCCGCCCCACGGTATGTGATAGGCAACGGTTCCCGATGTCGGCTCATCAAGCGTGCCGAGGATATGAAGGAACGTGCTCTTGCCGGCGCCGGAGGCGCCGACAATACTCACCATTTCTCCCTGCTCGAAGGTCAGATCGATTTCGTGCAGGACCTGCACTTCGCCGGCAGGCATCGCAAAAGACTTCGAAAGCCCTTCCACCGCAATCAGCATGCGGAGGCCGCCTTATTCATACTTTTTCTTTGCCCCGGTATTCTTGCCGACATTTTCCTTCCACTTATCTATGTCCTCGTGAATCTTGTCCGCCTTCTCGGCGAGTTGCTCAGAATATTGCTTTGCTGCAACAGGGAGCTTGGCACCCCACTCTCGAAACTGATCGCCGCCGCTCATCGCCGCCATAATCAGAAACACAATCACGACAATGAATCCCAGACACCCTATGTTTCGGATAGTCTTCATCACTCATACCTCAACGGTTCCACAGGATTTAACTTCGCCGCCTGATACGACGGATAGATCGTGGAAAGAAAGCTGATCGCGATTGCGGAAAACGAGACGAGTACGAAATCGAGCGGATTCGCCTTGACCGGCAGCTTGCTGAGATAATAGATATCAGCCGGCAACTCAATAAGTTTATATTCGTTAAGCACATAACAGAGGATTGATCCGAGAACAACGCCTATGATTGTTCCGACAACGCCGATCAACAGCCCTTGCAGCATGAAGATATGCATAATCTCGCGATTTGTCGACCCCATCGACTTGAGGATCGCTATTTCGCGCTCTTTTTCGACGACATTCATCATCAGCGTGCTGACGATATTGAACGACGCGACGAGTATGATGAGGACGAGAATTACAAACATCGCGAGCTTTTCGAGTTTCAGCGCCGAAAAAAGATTGCGATTCATCTGCATCCAATCGCGGGCATAGAAAGGAAAGCCTAGTTTCTCCATTACGGTGGTATGCACGCTCTCCGCGCGGTAGACATCCTTCAGTTTCAGTTCGACGCCGGTCACGGCACTGCCGTATCCGAAGAAGTCCTGTGCTGACTTCAGATCGGTAAGCACCAGATTCGTATCGTATTCGAACATGCCAATCTGAAAAATATCGGCCACCACAAACTGCTTCACCTTCGGGAGCATACCGAGCGGGCCGACTTCACCGACCGGGGAGACGATATTCAGTATATCTCCCGGCATGAGGCCCAGCATGCCCGCAAGTTCATAACCGACGATAATCCACGGTTTGCCGTCTTTCGGCGTCAGGTTGTCGAGAGAGCCGACCTTCAGCCGCTTCAGGATATCGGTCGTGGCGAATTCAAGCTTGGGATCGATGCCGCGCATGAAGACTCCGTGCGCCCGCTTCCCGGAAGATACCATCACCTGACCCATGGCAAACGGGGCGGCGGAGACTATCTGCGGGTCCGACTTCACGGCATCCATTACGGCGGCATAGTTCTCGATGGTACCTTTGTGATTCAGGACAACTGCATGGGCATTTGCGCCGAGGATCTTGCGCTGGAGGTCTTCATGAAAACCGCTCATCACCGACATCACGACGAGCAGTGCCATGACCCCGACAGCGACGCCGCCGATCGAGACGGCCGTATTGAACGAGATGCCGCCGTGGCGTTTCTTCGACTTCAGATAGCGGAATGCAATGAAGAGCTGATACGGAAGTTTCATAGAGATGAAAAGGGATTTGCCAAAAGACAGAGGTTCAAAGACAGCATCCCGCAGCCTCGATGTTTAAGCTCTGCGCTTTGCCCTGTCAGCATTGTTCCGGCTTCAATTGAGGAAAGAGAATTACATCTCGAATAGAAGGAGAATTCGTAAGCAGCATGACCAGGCGGTCGAGGCCGATTCCCTCGCCGGCCGCCGGAGGCATGCCGTATTCGAGGGAGCGCACGAAGTCTTCGTCCATCTCATGCGCCTCATCATCGCCCTGCTGTTTTTCGAAGACCTGCTTCTCGAAGCGCTGGCGCTGATCAATCGGGTCGTTCAATTCGGAAAAGGCATTGGCGATCTCGCGCGCTGCGATAAAAAGCTCGAAACGCTCGACCAGTTCAGGCGCTTCCGGCTTGCGCTTGGCAAGCGGCGAGAGTTCAACCGGATAATCAATAATAAACGTCGGCTGCACCAGGTATTGTTCGACAAATTCCTTGAATATCTCGTCGATGATCTTAGCGTGAGAGGCTTCTTTCTTCACCTCCAGCTTCTTTTCCCAGGCCCACCGCAGCGCAAAGTTCCTATCCTGCATCACCTCATCGGGAACACCCTTCTGCCTCAATGATTCAAGCATCGGTATCCGCGGCCAAGGGGGAGTAAGATCGATAACATCTTCTCCATAGGGCACCTTGAGCGTACCGAGCACCTTGTTTGCGACGGCTGAGAACAGTTCCTCGGTAAAATCCATCAGGAAGCGATAATCTTTATAAGCCATGTAGAATTCAAGCATCGTGAATTCAGGGTTGTGTTTGATCGATATGCCTTCATTGCGGAAATTCTTGTTCAGTTCGAAGATGCGCTCGTACCCGCCGACCAGCAGGCGTTTGAGGTAAAGTTCAGGCGCGATTCTGAGGAAGAGGTCCGTATCGAGTGCATTGTGATGCGTTACGAAAGGCCTTGCAGCCGCGCCGCCGGGAATCTGATGCATCATCGGCGTTTCGACCTCGATGAAGTCCTTTGATTCGAGAAAATCGCGCACCGCCTTGATGATTGCGCTCCGCTTCGCAAAGGTTTCCTTGACATGCGGATTAACGATGAGATCGACGTACCGTTGCCGATACCGCAGTTCGACATCCTTCAAGCCGTGCCATTTTTCGGGAAGCGGAAGCAGCGCCTTGCAGACCAGCGTAAAATCGCTGATCTCAAGGGTCAACTCATCGGTCTTCGTCCGGAAAACGCGGCCGCTCACCCCGATGATATCGCCGATGTCGAGCTTTTTTACCTGCGAGTAGCGCTCGCCGAGGATATCCTTGCGGAAATAGAGCTGCAGTCTGCCTGATCCGTCCTGCAGATGGGCAAATGCAGCCTTCCCGAAGTCTCGCATGGCAACGATGCGCCCCGCCACAGAGGCAAACCGATGCTCCGCTTCGAGTTCGTCCTTGCCGATCGAGTTAGAGACCTCGCGCACGGCAGCTGTCGTCGTCTGCGGATCAAAGCGCGCCTCGAAGGGATCCATGCCCGCTTCGCGAAGCTCGGCAAGCTTCTTGCGGCGCTGTAAAATAAGATCGTTAAGCTCTTCCATAAGCTAAAAGTATACTGATGCCTTCTTCGCGAAGTCAACCGCGCGGCTTGACTAATAAAAGCGCTTCTACTACACTACTTTACATATGAGAAAGCCCCTGATTGCGGCAAATTGGAAAATGAACAAAACGATTTCGGAAACGCAGGCGTTTCTGGACGCATTTCTCCCTGCGGTGTCATCCGTCACGGATGTCGATGTGATTATCGCTCCTCCGTTCACTTCTCTTGCCGCGGCTTCCGAAAAGATGAAGAATTCTGCAGCTAAGCTCGCCGCACAGGATGTCTTCTTCGAAGAAAAAGGGGCCTTTACCGGTGAAGTTTCAGCTGCAATGCTTATCGATGCCGGCTGCGAAGCGGTTATCATCGGCCACTCGGAGCGCCGCCATATTCTGAAGGAGTCGGATGAGGTCATTAATAAGAAGGTCCGGGCGGCCCGCGCTCATGGGCTCGAAGTCCTCTTCTGCATCGGGGAGCTCCTTGCGGAGCGCGAGAGCGGAAAGACGATGGATGTACTCAAAACGCAGGTAATGGCGGGACTCTCCGGAGTCGCGCCGGACGGCATCATCGTCGCCTACGAGCCGGTCTGGGCCATTGGCACCGGCAAGACCGCAACGCCTGAGCAGGCGCAGGAAGCCCACGCCTTTGTCCGTGAGCTGCTCGCAGGTCTCTTCGGCGATGCGGCGCAAACATTGCGCATTCTGTACGGCGGCAGTGTCACTCCGGAGAACATCGGCGCGCTGATGTCGCAGCCCGACCTTGACGGCGCCCTCGTGGGCGGCGCAAGCCTCAAGCCTGACAGCTTCGCACAGCTCGTGCGGTTCAAGAAATAAGACATTCGGGTTTATTGCCTTAGGAGGAATAATGGAAACAGTGCTTATTATCATTCATGTCCTTGCGTCGGTCTTTCTGATCAGTGTCGTGCTGCTGCAGAGGGGCAAAGGCGCCGAGATGGGTGCGGCATTCGGCGGATCAAGCCAGACGCTCTTCGGCAGCCGCGGCCCGGCCGACTTTCTGAACAAGGTTACCACGGTTGCCGCCGTGGTGTTCATGCTCACTTCTTTGCTGCTGACGGTCGTAACAAGCAAGAGCGGTTCGGTCATCGACAAGGCCGTCGTTCCGGCAGAAACCGCGGCGCCGCAGCTTCCCCAGCAGCCCATTCAGCAACAGCCCGCAGAACAGGCCCCCCAGCAGCCGCAGGGCAAATAGTCCGTGAGAAGCAGGAAACGCGTCGTATATCCGGCGACCCTCTTCCTGCTTTTTATTTTTTCGTTCCTCTCCGCCTGCACACGCGAACCTGAAATCAAGAACCCCAACACGATCACTCTCGCGGCGCTCGCAGATGCAAAACGTCTTTTGCCGATGCTCGCCTCTGACTCCGGTTCGAGCCAGGTAAGCGGGTTCATTCACAACGGCCTCACGAAATATGACAAGAATATCCGCATTCAGGGAGACCTTGCCGAATCGTGGGATATAAGTTCTGACGGATTAATTATTACATTCCATCTCCGCAGGGGTGTTCAATGGCATGACGGGACGGAATTCACCTCCGCAGACGTGCTCTTTACCTACGAAACGGTAACCGACCCGAAGACACCCACACCGTATGGAAGCAATTACGGTCCCGTAAAATCCGTCATTGCAACAGACCGCTACACCGTCCGTGTTGTCTACAATGAGCCCTATGCTCCGGCCCTTGAATCGTGGGGGATGGGCATCATACCGAAGCGTCTTTTGGAGGGAAAGGATATCGGGACATCAGAACTGAACCGCCAGCCGGTCGGTACCGGACCATACCGTCTCACTGAATGGGTGACCGGACAAAAGATCGTGCTTGATGCTTTCGATGGCTATTTTGAAGGCAGGCCGAACATTGATCGCGTCGTTATACGGATAATTCCCGATACGGCTACAAGCTTTCTCGAACTCAAATTCGGGGGCATCGACATCATGAACGTCACGCCGCCCCAGTTCAAGCTCCAGATCGATTCTGATTTTTTCCGCCGCTCATTTGCGACATACCGATACCCTTCGTTCGGATACACCTATCTCGGGTATAACCTAAAACATCCCCTCTTCAGTGATATTCGCATCAGACAGGCGTTGGCATATGCCATCAATAAAGACGAACTGATTGCGGGTGTGCTCATGGGCCTCGGCACACCATGCACCGGACCATTTCCGCGTGAATCGTGGGCATATAACCCCAACGTTCATGACTTTCCATATGACCCTGCCAAGGCGTCGGCAATGCTTGCCGAACTGGGATGGAAGAAGAATGTCCAAGGAATGATCGAAAAAGACGGCAAACCGTTTGCATTCACGGTAATTACCAACCAGGGCAATGACGCCCGGTTAAAGACCGCCCAGATACTCAAGGAACAATTCAAGCGTGTCGGCATC
>DATHDH010000082.1:0-13959 GCA_035319145.1 Dissulfurispiraceae bacterium
CTACCGAGAAGCGAAGCATCAAAATATCCTGCAAGTGCAAGCGCCGCATACAAGACAGGCGCTGCATGACCCTTGGAGAGAATAAACCGGTCGCGCCCCGGCCACTGTGGCTCGTTTGCGCGGTGATGCATCTTGTAGAAGTAGAGTGCGGTTACAATATCAGCCGCAGAGAGAGAACCGCCGGTATGTCCGGAGCCCGACTCCGCCAGCATCTTTACGATTTCGACCCTGAGTCTCCGCGCCTGCTCTTTCAGCTGCCCGATATCAGCGGCCTTTTGTCCTGCTGCAGCCATGAAATCACCCTTTCGTGCTCAAAAAATTTCCTAATTATAAAACATAGGGGGGATAAAAATATAATTAACTCGCATAACTCATAGCCCATGCGGGATAGCCGTTCTCAAACAAGCCGATTAGCCCCAATGCAACAATAGAAGGCATAGTCGTGCGACGGCCTATGAATAAATCCGATTGAGAGTTAGCGGTGAATCGTAATGCGATAAGGCCGGTCGGCAGCGGACACGAAAAGGATAGGTCGTCTACACAGGCAACGAAATGGTGAATGTGCTCCCCTTGCCCGGCGCCGATTGCACCGCAATCGAACCGCAGTGCGCATCGACAATCGTCTTGACGATGAAAAGCCCCAGCCCGGACCCTTTGGTGCCCTTGTCTATGCGGTAAAAGGCATCGAAAATATACGGGAGGTTTTCTTCTGCAATGCCGATGCCGGTGTCGCGTATGGCAATAGTCACGGTATCCGCCTGAATCCCGAGCTTCGCGACAATCTCCCCGCCGACAGGCGTATATTTCACCGCATTATCGAGCAGGTTGATGACTGCTCGCTTAACCATTTCTTCATCGGCGTGCAATTGCGGAATTGCGGCATCAGGCAGGTCGAGGTGAAGATGTTGCGCCTTGTCTTCTGCCGCATTGCGTATCGACTCGATGCAGTATTCAAGGGCCGGCGCGATAGGGAATGCCTTTTTGACCGGCGTGTACTGATTTGCCTCAAAGCGCGAAAACTGCAGGAAGTCGAGAATAAGTTTTTCGAGCGTTGCAAGCTCCTGATGGACGGTTCCAAGTCCGCCGCGCTGCTCTTCGGGAATCGGACCGCTCTTGCCGGCTTCCATGCGGTTGATAAAGCCCTGAGCGATGAGGACCGAGTTTTTCATGTCGTGCGCAAACATCGAAAGCACATTCTGCCGCTCGCGCTCTCGCTTCTTCTGGTCGGTGATGTCGCGCAAGAGCTCAATGCCACCCATAAAGTTACCGTCTCCGTCAAAAAGCGGTGCGATGCCGACCGAAAGAATAGCACTGTCGCCGTTCTTTTTGGTGATGACATGTTCAACAGCGAGCATTTTGTGCTGCTGCTCGAAGGCGTGCCGCCAGAGCGGGCACTCGGTCTGATCGGATGCGCGGTGAAAGATTTCGAAATGGGACTTACCGAGCACCTCTTCGCGGCTGTACCCGGTAATCTGCTCGGCTGCCGCGTTGAAGTCGACCGTCATGCCATTCCGATCGACAACCATGAAGCCGTGCGGCAGGTGCTTCACTATGATTTCATATAGCCGCTCTTTTGCCATAAGCTGATTATACGGGAAAAGGGAGAACGCCACAATTAACCCGAACGGACCGTGCATTGCCGTAGCCGCATTACCGTGCCCTCTCGCGCCGACACGCGATGTTTGAACAATTAGGGTTAGGCTATTCTGTCTGCTCCGAAGTAGGACCGGAGCGCTTCGGGGATGACGACGGTTCCGTCTTTCTGCTGGTAGTTTTCGAGGATGGCGACGAGAGTCCTGCCGATGGCGAGCCCCGAGCCGTTGAGGGTGTGCACAAATTCCGTGCCCTTTTTCCCAGCTCTCCTGAAGCGAATACCCGCGCGCCGTGCCTGAAAATCGACGAAATTCGAACATGAGGAAATCTCGCGGTACTTCCGCTGCCCCGGCAGCCAGACCTCGATGTCATATGTCTTGGCGGAGCCGAAGCCCATGTCTCCGGTGCAGAGAACAACCGTGCGGTATGGCAGGCCGAGCTGTTGCAGTATGTCTTCGGCATCGGCCGTCAGTTTTTCGAGTTCGGCAAACGATTCTTCAGGCTTCGAGAATTTTACCAGTTCGACCTTGTTGAACTGGTGCTGCCGTATCAGGCCGCGCACGTCCTTCCCGTGCGAGCCCGCCTCGCGGCGGAAACAGGGCGTGAATGCCGTGTAATAAAGCGGCAGCTGTTCCTCGCCGAGGATCTCGTCGCGATGGATATTCGTAACCGGCACCTCGGCGGTCGGTAATAAAAAGAGCTCCGGGTCGTCTATCCTGAAAAGGTCCGCCTCGAACTTCGGCAGCTGGCCGGTCCCGGTCATCGAAGCACGGTTGATAAGCAGCGGCGGAAAAATCTCTTTGTAGCCGCGCGCTGTGTTGTGGTCGAGCATGAAGTTCATCAGTGCGCGCTCGAGTCGCGCCCCGGCGCCCTTCATCAACGAGAATCGCGCCCCGGCTATCTTTGCACCGCGTTCGAAGTCGATGATATCGAGCGTCTCGGCGATGTCCCAATGGTTGAGCGGTTCAAAATCAAACGCACGCGGCTCACCCCATGAGCGCGCCTCGACGTTTTCGGTCTCATCCTTGCCGACCGGGACCGAGGCATCCGGAATATTCGGAACGGTCAGGAGGAATTGCGACGTCTTTTCTTCAATGCTTTTCAGCACATCGTCGCTCTCTTTGATGCGATCGGACACGCCCTTCATTTCAGCCACAAGTGCAGCGGCGTCCTGTTTCGTGCGTTTGAGCCTGCCTATTTCTTCGGAAACCGTATTGCGGCGGTTCTTGAGCTCGTCGACCTCGCGGATGAGCCGCAGCCGCTCCTGTTCCGTCCAGAGGAAGTCGGTGAGGTCTATCCCCGCTCCCCGTTTTGCGAGGGCCTCTTTGACGATCTCGATGTTTTCACGGACAAAGCGGGCATCAAGCATGATAACTCCTTTCAGGACACGTACAATCGAGGCTCGATTTCTTCAGTTATGGTGTTTTTAGGCCGATAATATATGAATATAATAGGGTCGGTCATGATTAATTTCAAGATTGTCAGCTTCGATAACGGTGTGCTTTCTGTCGAGAAGGCGGGGAAACCTCTGCAGTTCAGGATCGGTGAGGTCGTGAACGCTGAGGTGATGGAGATTCTTCCGACCGGAAGCATCGAGATGAAAATCAAGGGCAGTGTGATCACGGCAAAAACGTCGGTGCCGATGGAAAAAGACTCGACGGCGTACTTCAAGGTGACGGGACTGCCGGCGGACGGCAAAGAACTCCGGCTGCAATATCTCGGCTCCGAGCCTCAGCCTGGAACAGCGGATGCCAGAGGGCAGGCGATCGCGGCGCTTATGAAGGCATTATCGTCTGCGGGAACCGGGCGTATAGATGCAGACATGATCCGGACGCTCCTCAAATCAATGCCTGCCGATGCCTCGGAATTGCCGCGCGAGGTGCGTGTGCAGCTCCAAACCTTATTGGCGGAAAGCCTGAAATCAACGGGGCAGGGGGTTGGAATGCGGCTTGAATCCGTTCTGACGCAACTGCTTGCAGCAGGGGACAGCGTTGACGCGGACATTCTTTCGCGCCTAAAAAAAGAGCTGATGCTGAATGTCGATCAGCCGGCCGGCGGTGCGCTCAAGACCTCGCTGCAGAATACCGGCGTCGCGCTGGAGGCGAAGCTGCGGGCCGAAGTCTTGACCGGTCTGATTGAATCGCTGACGACACGACAGGGAGGCAATGCTTCTGCTCAAGCAGGCAAGGATCCGCATGAAAAAGCTGCCGCGCAGACAATATCCCACAGTGATTTGAAGGCTGTTCTCCTTGGATTGAAGGCGGCGATTGAAGGCGGCCAGATCGACGGCTCTACCCGTGCCGGCCATGCGGCTCAGGGAACGCTTACGCAGCAGGTAGACGGGTTGCTGAAGGATATCGAAACCTTTCAGCTGCTCTCAAAGGCAACGGCTTCGTTTTATACCTTTCTCCCCCTGGACTGGAAGCAGCTTCGCGATGGAGACATTGCGTTCAAGCAGGGCGGCGATATGCGGCGCGGCACGGTCAGCAGTTGCCGCATTAATCTGAACCTGAGCGATGCCGGCCACCTGTCGGTGCTGGTCATGAAGCTGGCGGATGCGTATTCAATCTCGTTCTGGGCGGAGCAGCCGGCCCTTAAGCGAACAATCGAAAATCATATCGATGATTTGAAGAAGACGTTTCGTGACAAGGGGCTTTCTTTGCAGGCTACGAATGTGTTGGACGAGCAACAGGGTATCAACGACCAATTTGACCGCATCGCCGACAGCGAAACCGCGGTGAACATTCAGGCCTGAGCAGGTCATGCCGGACAAACGACTGAAAGCGGCTGCGCTGCGATACAAGACCGAGAAAGAGTCCGCCCCGCGCGTTGTCGCTAAGGGAAGCGGACTCATCGCCGAGAAAATTCTCAGCGTAGCACGGGAAAATAAAGTGCCTCTGAAAGAGGACGGGCAACTTGTCGAGGTCCTCTCGACGCTCGACCTTTATCAGGAAATACCTCCCGAGCTGTACAAAGCCGTGGCCGAAATTCTCGCCTTTGTGTATCGCATGACGAACAAGGTTTCGACATGAAACGGATTAAGTCGCTCCAGGCGCTATACGAAGAGCTCTTTGCCGCCTTCGGGCCGCAGCACTGGTGGCCGGGCGAGACGCCGTTCGAGATCGCCGTCGGGGCGATTCTTACGCAGAATACGAACTGGTCGAATGTCGAAAAGGCGATTGCGAACATCAAACAGGCAAAGGCCCTCGATGCACGCGCGCTGCATGCCCTCCCGGACGAAGATCTCGCCGCCCTGGTTCGCCCCGCCGGGTATTTCAATGTCAAGGCGAGGCGGCTCAAGGCGTTTCTCAGGTATCTATTATCATCGTATTCCGGCAGCCTCTCGAGGATGAAAAAATGCGACCTCGGCAGGCTGCGTCCGGAGCTGCTCAATGTCCACGGCATAGGCCCCGAGACAGCGGACTCGATTCTCCTCTATGCGCTCGGCAAGCCGGTATTCGTCATAGACGCTTATACGAAGCGGGTTCTGTCGCGGCATGGGGTGATTGCATACGAAGAACCGTATGACGCATATCAACGGCTTTTTCATGAACAGTTGCCGCCCTATGTGCAGCTGTATAACGAATTTCATGCATTGTTCGTGCGGGTCGGCAAGGAGTATTGCAGGCCGAAGCCCAGATGTGGAGCCTGCCCGCTCAGCAAGCGCCTGCCGAGGGCAAGAAATCTGCTGCGCGCGCGCATAAAGGGGGGCGTACAGACTGCATAATAGCGTCCTGCACGCCCCCATGTCTTTGCCTGCGGTCTGACTCTGTGGTTACTTCTTCTTGGCGTGCTTCATTGCGGCTTTTTCCCGCAAGTCGGCTGCCATTTCCTTTATCTCGGTCATCGACCTCTGCATCTCGCTCCATCCGTACCAGAGCGCATAGTCTGGATTGGCATGGAAGGTTCCCTGGAAGGTCCTCATGCGATGCTCCAGGAACATGACGAAGAGCTTCTGCTCAATCACGGTCGGAGCATCGTGGAACGTGAGGAGATCCGGGAAGGCAAAGGCATAGCTCTTCGGCTTCGGAATGATACCATCTTTGTATAAAGCGGCGATTTCCCTGATCGCCTCGGCCATCAGCTTGTCGGCGGCCTTGATCATATTATCACCCTTGGCCAGTTCGGCATTAGCAAAATTCATGGAGTGGCACTGGTTACAAGTCTTGAGCATCTTGTCCCTGTCTTTCTGCCATTCCTCCTGCGTGAGCCGTGCGACATCGGCAGCCTTTACGACATCAAGCCGTCCGGTCGGTTTACCGTCAAGATCGAGAACGCCGAGCCCCTGGAGAATCGTGACCCTGTCGGCCGTCCACTGCTTGTCGTCCGGCATCGGAAGCCGAACAGCGAGGAACCCCCAGGCAGCACGAACGCCGTGATTGCCTTCCTGCATATGGCAGGTCTGGCAGGTCGGTGCAGGGGCGTCATCTGGCAGGGCCTTGTTCTGTTTCAGCAGATATCTGACGCCGTGCTTGGACGATGAATACATCTCCCACTGCGCATGGTCAAAGCCCATGTGGCAGGTCTGGCATGCCTGAGGTTGCTTTGCCTCCTGGACAGAAAAAGAGTGGCGCGTGTGGCATGAATCGCATGAGGCATTGCCGAAGACTTGACCTTTGCTTTTGAGATCCTTGATTTCGGCTTCGCTCTTGATTCCTATCTTATGGCAGGAGCCGCATCCTTTCTGCCCCTCGGTCATTGCCATAGGCTGCCAGTGGGTCGTCGGCATGGCCTTCATCGATGCCCATCCGAAGGCATGCTTTCCGCTCTTGAACTCCTTGACCCGCTTCTCATGACATTGGCCGCAGGTGTCGGGCGTCGGAATCTTCACCTTCTCAACGTCGTTCTTCGACATATGCTGATCGCCATGACAGGTCCGACACGCTATGCCGTTCTTGCTATGTTTGCTCAGCTGCCAGTCTTTGACAACGTTAGGCGTTATCTGTTTGTGGCACTCAATGCAGTCCTGAGCCACCGCTACAGAAACAAAACAAGCTAGAAATGCAATTATAAACAAACCGAAAATACTCCTCTTCATTCCTTTCCTCCTTTTCTTAATGGTGAAGTGAGAGCGGAGGGTCCAGGACCCCCATCGACATCTGACGTTGCAGCCACCTCCTTTCCGTTATATGCTGCAAGATGCATAAATAAGTAAACGCTCACTTACATTGAAAGTAAAAAACATATCAGGACCGAATCAACCTTTCAAAATTCTCCCACAGTTTTTGCCCTTCGTCCAGCAGTGAATATGAAAAGTCGCTCAAAGACCATCTGAAGACCGAGACCTGAATCATCCCGATGAACGAAAAAGCAGAGGCGCGGCCATCAAGGGACGACTTGATGGAGCCGTCTTCCTGGCCGTCAAGGATAATGGCTTCCACAACCATGCCGAAATTTCTTATTGACGTGGAAAGACGCTCCTTGAGCCGCTTGTTGATCACATGTACCTCCTCGGAAAAGACCAGCCGCGGGATGCCCGTATTTTTTTCGAGATGTCCCAAATGATTCATGAAAATAATCTTCAGCTGCTCAAGCGGGGTCGCTGTGTCGCTCTCTTTAAAGACCTGTTCAAGATTGCTTCTCAGCCCCTCGCCGATGCCCGATATCGTGGCAAAAAGAATATCTTCCTTGTTCTTGAAATGACGATAGAGTGTTGCTTCGGAAACGCCGACTTCACGGGCAAGCGCAGACATCGTGAGCCCGCTCACCCCTTTTCGGGCGATTAGGGCGAGCGTTGCCTGGGTAATCTGTTCCCGCCGCAGCTTATTGCTTACTTTTGCTCTCGCCATATCCGTTGTATCGCCCTTACTTTATACCCTTGGCGCTCAGGGTTGTCAATCCGAAGTGGCCGCGCCCGGCTGGTGCGGGATGTCCGGGATAAAACAGATGCCTGGTGCTCATGGCCTGCAGACGACTTTCGGACGGATGATGCGGCTAAAGGCCCCTTAAAACGTAATATTGGACAAGCGCCGCGGCCATAAGCACCGCTGTCGATAGGACAATCGGGCGGTAGGTCTTCATCAGATCCGCCTTAAAATACTCTCGCGTAAGGACAAGACAGAGGTGCACCGGAGAGAGCAGCACCCCTGCATAACCGGATGCGAACGCGAAGGTGATGTCGGAGAGATGGACGCCGCCGGCAATGCTGATCAGGAGGGGGAAGGTACTGCCGACCGGGGCCATGGTGATGCCGGTTAACAGTCCTGTGATGAACGGCAGAATGAAGAGTAGCGGCAGGAGCGGTATATGCTGCTCGGCGAAATAGCGGCTGATATGCTGTACCGCCCCGGAGTTTTCGAGCGCGAACTTGAAAACCATGACTCCGACAATAAGCACGATGACGTCTTTCGAAAAACCATAGCGAAACGTCCTGATAATGTCCCTGAGCCCGACCCGGTATGCAAAAAAGAGCCCGATTACCGTGAGGACAAGCACGTATTCGAGCCGCATATGCAAGACGATAACCATAAAGAGAATGGCGGCAAGGGGGATGAAGTTCAACAAAATATGCCAGTCTCTTCTATCCGGCTGCGACTCTGGGGCGGGTACAATAGCGAAGTGTCCCCGGATGCTCCTCATGCTGAGCAGCAGTCCGGTGATAAACGTGAGAATCCCGTAGATTGAATTGGTGAGGATAAGCTGCCGAAGCTCGATGCCGGACAGGGCCGCTGCAAAGACCAACGCGGGATAAAGCGGCAGAAACGGCTCCCACACATGGCGGAACCAGTAGTTGATAAAGCTCTTTTCCTCGGCGCAGAGCTTCAGTCCTTTTGTCGACTCCGCAACCATAGGGGCCGAGAAATAGGCGCCTCCGAGCGACGGCAGCATGCCGATGAGCATCGGCATCGAGATGATGACCGCTTTTTTGTTCTTCAGGTATATCCGGGCCGCGTCCAGCATGCGGGCAAGAACCTGATTTTCGCGAAGCACCATTTCGACCATGCGGATGAAGGTGAGCGCAATGAGAAACTGAAGCGTCACCGGATCGGTCAGGGCGCTGACTACTGTTTGGCCGATCACAGATGGCGGCATCAGATACAATCCGGCAAGAACAGCGGCGGCCAGCAGCAGGACATATCCGACATTCCATTTGAGTCTGGTACAGACGAGGATAAGGCCGAACACAACGGCAATGCGAAGCAAATCAGGCATTTAGATAGTATATCATGGGCGGATGGCTCCGTTTCCGTCGGTTGACACCCCGCAAATATGGCCTCTATACTTAGTGCATGAAGCGAATTGCGGTGATCGACGGCCAGGGCGGCGGCATCGGTGCCTTGATTATCAAGGCCCTGCGTGAGGCGTTCGGAGAAGGGGTGGAAATCCTGGCGCTCGGCACGAATTCGACCGCCACTGCAGCCATGATGAAGGCCCGCGCCAACAAGGGGGCGACCGGCGAAAACGCGATCGTTTGGAACAGCGCAAGAGTTGACTGCATTGCCGGGCCGCTCAGCATTGTGCTCAGCAACGGGATGCTCGGGGAGTTGACGCCTCGTATGGCCGAAGCGATATCGTCATCTCCGGCACGCCGGTTTCTTCTCCCCATAAACCAGGAAGGCGTTGAAATTGTCGGGATGCAAAAAGAACCCCTTCCGCATATGATCGAAAAGCTTATTCTGTCCCTCGAGGAGGAACTTCATGTGTGAGGCAAATGCATACATATACAAGGACGGAAAAGAAGAGCTGTATCTCGAAAGCGTCGACCTCCTGGTGCCCGAAGGGGCGACTATCTATCTGAAGAATCTCTTCGGCGAGCAGAAGACCTTTGTCGGAACGGTGAGAGAGATATCCCTGCTGCGTCATCGTATCGTGCTGGAGGCCCGGGAATAACATCTCCTCAACAGTGGCGCCTGCTCCGCTCCGGCGCCGGCGCGTCCGCCTGGAACATGGCGCTCGATGAAGCGATTGCGCTTACCGTTCGGGCGGGAACTCAGCCGCCGACGCTTCGGCTCTACACATGGACCGCTCCTTCAGTCAGCCTCGGTGTCTTTCAGAATTTCTCCGATATCGATCTTCGCCTCTGCACGGATTTGGGCATTCAGATTGTGCGGCGCCCGACCGGCGGGCGTGCGATTCTCCACGGGAACGAATTGACCTACAGTTTTTCTGCCCGCAATGAAGGGGTATTCGCTCGGGGCCTGTACCCGGCATTCTATGCACTCAGCAGCGCCTTTGCATATGCATTCCGCAGCCTCGGCCTTGCCGTTGCGATAAAGAAACGACCGGCTGCCGGAGCTGCTCTGACAGGAAATGCCGCCTGCTTTGCTTCTATATCATACGGGGAACTGACCGTCGCCGGTGCAAAGATCATCGGCTCTGCACAAAAACGCTGGCCCGATGGATTTCTGCAGCAGGGGTGCATTCCCTATGTGATCGATAACGAACTGGAATCGCGGATATTCAGACAGCTTCCTGGCGCTGGGGTAAGAAGCGCCCTGAAGGATTTCGTGAATCCTATCGCCCCCCTTCACGTTGAGGCCGCTATTATTGCCGGGTTTGAGGAGGCGTTTCGGGTTCGGATGGTTGCGGCTCAACCGTCTGTTGCTGAACAGGCCCTTGCGCAGCGGCTGGTTCTAGAGAAATATCAGTCTGAGGAGTGGACACGCTTGGCGGGACGGTCGAGGGGAAATCCGTCGCGCGATAATAGTGAAAGATGACGGCTAGCAGCAACGTGCTCACGTAAGCATGCGCTGCCTGAGAAATCATTTGATACGGAATTGAGAGAATCGTGCCGACCAGCGGAATCACCGCAAACGCAGCCCCGATGGACATCACGAGAGCACCCATTCCCAGATAGGCGAGGAGCATCAATCCGATAAATCCTATCGCTCCCGGATGATCATGAAGATACCGCAGTGTCTCTTTAAAGGCAGCGACTGCCCGCTCCTGCTTAAACGTCATGACTGCGAACCCGAAAAACGTAACCGCCAGCGGCAACAGCATCAACAGAATGCCTGCGGAAAAAAGCACAAGGCGGAAAAAGACCGCCAGAAAGTATGCAAAGGCAGCCTCCTGCTGCTGGGCAAGTTCGATGATGCGATCAACGCCGTCGCCGACAATGCCGAGAAAGAACACGAAGAAAAGAAAAATGAATCCGACGATATTGGAAAAGGCGAAAACCGACAGAAAACGGCGGCGCCCTTCGGCGACGAACCGGCGAAACATGAAGCGGTAATCCTGATTTCGAATCGCCTCGCCGAGTGTTCCGATTGTGCCGCCGAAGCTAAAGATCCACAGACCCGCAAGGAAAGAAAAATATAGCAGCAGGCCAAACATGACGAAGATTGCGACTCCGATGTACTTCGTCAGCATCTCGCCGGAACTGCGAAACACGGCGAGGATGTCGGTCACATCCCTGGCCCGCAAAATGTCGGTAAGGTCGAAGCCGAAGATAATGAAGGCGATGGCTATCGGGATGCCGACAAAGAGAAAAAAACCGAAGAATGCCGCGAGGATAACTGAAAACTGCAACAGCACCAACTGCCATATCCGGTGGACGGTATGGACTGCGTCGCTCAGAACCGAAAGATGTTTCATGGAATGCGTATCGTAGGGCCTACCGGATGCCCTCAAGCACGGCAGCCGTGACGCCGACCACCGCCATGCCCGCATCATCGGCCCGTCTGATGACATCCGGTCGCTGGATTATAATGCTCTTGCCTGCCTCAAGCGCCAAAACCCTGATCCCCGCACGCATCATTATTTCGATGGTAGAGACCCCGATGGCCGGGACATCAAGCCGCATGTCCTGCTGCGGTTTGCTCACCTTCACAACAACCCCACCGCCGTTCGCATATCCCCCGCCCCTGAGGATCGCTTCGTCAGTGCCTTCGATAGCCTCAACCGCCATCACTGCTTTTTCCTTCACGACAACCGTCTGTCCTATGTCCATTGCACCGATCCCCTTCGCAACCGACCAGCCGAAAGCGATATCCTTCCACTCATCGTTTGAAGGGCGCAGGCGGGTAATGACCCCTTCGGGCATGAGGAGCCCAGGACTGAACGTGGCGGTATCGATAATGCGGATCCCCTCCCGCAACAGCTCCTCGGACAATGCCTTGAGCATGCCGTCGTCCGTACGATCCTTCAAGGAAAAGAGGAGCTTCATCGCTCGGAGATCCGGAGTTATTTTCGCCTTGAACATGAGGGCTTTCGGCACCTTCCCCGCCATGACGGCATCAGTAATGCGCTCTGCCTGCAGAAATTCGATGAGCGAGGCGAGCTTGCCGACATTGATCCAGCGGAAACAGTCTGCAACCGCCTCCAGGGCCGGGGTTGCAAGGTGCTCAAGCGCAGCGACGACGACGCGATAGCCGCGAGCTCGCGCATCTTCCGCGATCACCAGCGGAAGTTCACCGGTACCGGCGATAATACCTATCTGCATATTCCCCGTTTGTTAGTCTCGATAAATTCGGTAAGTACTGCGAGTTCAGGGATGGACGGCAGTTCGTTTTTCACCTTTTCCAAAGCATCTTTCAGCGTCAGTTTGTCGCGAAAGAGAATGCGGTATGCCTTCTTCAGCACCGCTATGGTCTCGTCCGAAAACCCGTTGCGCTTTAATCCGATAGCATTCAGTCCGTACAGGCTCGCCCTCGCGCCAGATGCCATGGTATACGGCGGCAGGTCCTGGCCGATGCCGCTGAATCCGCCGAGCATGGCATATGCGCCGATGCGCGTAAACTGGTGTACGGCGACTATCCCGCCGATCACCGCCCGGTCGAAGACCTGGACATGCCCTCCGAGCGTGGCTCCGTTCGCCATGAATACGTTATTGCCGATCGCGCAGTCATGCCCGACATGGCAGTACGCCATCAGATAATTGTTGTTGCCGATCACTGTTGTCTGCCCCTCACCGTGAATGGTTGCACGGTGAATAGTGACGTACTC
Source organism: Dissulfurispiraceae bacterium (assembly GCA_035319145.1). Taxonomy (GTDB): domain Bacteria; phylum Nitrospirota; class Thermodesulfovibrionia; order Thermodesulfovibrionales; family Dissulfurispiraceae; genus JAAYUK01. Next base: position 12,481 of record DATHDH010000082.1, read on the forward strand.
GCGAAAAATATTGTTATCGCCGATGCGAACCTTCGTCGGCTCCTGATTGTACTTGATGTCCTGGGGCGGTGTGCCGAGGCAGGCAAACGGATATACGGTGCAATTATTGCCGAGCGTTATATTCCCGTCCAGCACGACATGAGAAATAAGGGTCGTGCCTGCGCCGAGCACGGCGGCATCGCCGATTGTGCAGTATGGTCCGATTTTCACGCTGTCCGCAAGTTCGGCCTTGGGGCTGACGATGGCGGTCGGATGAATATCAATCGGCATTGCGCCTCCTAAAGTTCCTTGTCGGAAACCATCGCAGCGAACTCGGCTTCCGTCGTCAGTTTGTCGCCGACATACGCCTTACCAGCAAATTTCCAGATATTGCCCCGTTTATGGTTCACCTTTACCTCAAAGCGGAGCTGGTCTCCCGGCATTACCGGTTTGCGGAACTTGACGTTGTCGATGCTCATGAAATAAACAGCCTTGCCGGATACGCCTGACTTCATGGCGAGGATACCGGCCACCTGCGCCATCGCCTCGATAATCAGCACCCCCGGCATAATCGGATTCCCGGGAAAGTGGCCGGGGAAAAACGGCTCATTATACGTAACATTCTTGATGCCGACCGCGCGGCTTTCCGGCTCAAATTCGATTACGCGATCAACAAGCAAAAATGGAAATTTATGCGGCAATAACGAAAGGATTTCCCGAATTTCGATCATGACGCTTCCTCCTGTTGAGTTTTCTGCCCCAATGCCTGTTCCAGTAATTGAATCCGCTTCTTCAGCTCAGGCAACTGTGCAAAAATCGCAGTAGCACGAAGCCAGTCGCGGTGCGGCATTGCAGGGACTCCGCTGTAAATGCCTTTTTCGAGCAATCCCGGCATAACTCCTGCCCTTGCTCCCAGCATGGTCCCCGGAGCTATCTTCGCATGATCGGCGATTCCGGCCTGGCCGCCAAAGATGACACCGTCTCCAATCTCCGAGCTTCCGCCAATCCCGACCTGTGAAACAAGGATGACCTGCCTTCCAACTTGTACGTTATGCCCAATCTGCACCAGATTATCTATCTTTGTGCCACCACCGATCACTGTCTTGCCCGTCGTCGCGCGGTCGATGGCCGTGTTCGCGCCGATCTCGACATCGTCTTCTATAACAACCGAACCGACCTGGGGAATCTTTTTATGCTGTCCCTCATGATACACATAGCCGAACCCGTCTGCTCCGAGAACCGCACCGGCATGAATGATAACACGATTGCCGATCAGCACCTGTTCGCGAATTGTTACATTCGAATAAATGATGCAATCATCTCCGACTCGCGCCGCGGCTCCGAGAAAAGCACCCGGATAAATGATCGAGCGAGCGCCGATATGCACGTCGTCGGCAATAAAAACAAACGGAAAGATGGTCGCATCATCGGCAATCCGCGCAGAAGCCGCAACCGACGCCAATGGACTTACACCGGGTTCGGGGCGGGGCACTGTATAAA
>DATHDH010000083.1:0-2517 GCA_035319145.1 Dissulfurispiraceae bacterium
CAGACTTCGACAGCCGTATGGAGCTTACGCCCGAAGGCATGCAGCGATATGCGGAGTTCATCGCATCGTGCCAGCGTGAAGAGCACCTGCTGCCCTTTGACCGGAGCGGTGTCGCCCGTGTCGTTGAATACGGCGCAAGGATTGCAGGCCAGCGGGACAAGCTTTCGACCCGTTTCAGTACGGTAGCTGATATTGTACGCGAATCGCACTATTGGGCAAAGCGGAGCGGTGCATCGGTCGTGTCTTCGGATCATGTCGTCACCGCGCTTGAAAAGAAAGTGTATCGATCGAACAGGATCGAAGAAAGGCTTCGCGAGCTCATGCTCGATGATACGTTCATAGTCAGCACGACCGGGACTGCCGTCGGTCAGATAAACGGACTGGCCGTGCTGGACCTTGGAGACTACAGCTTCGGCAAGCCGTCGAGAATTACGGCCAAGACGTTCGTCGGCAAGGCTGGTGTCGTCAACATCGAGCGCGAGACGAAAATGAGCGGTAAGATTCACGAAAAGGCGATGATGATCATCAGCAATTATCTCGGGAGCACGTATGCCCGGAAGAAGCCGATCTCGCTATCCGCTTCACTGACGTTCGAGCAGTTGTACGAGATGATCGAAGGCGACAGCGCAACCTGCGCCGAGCTGTATGCGCTTCTGAGCAGCATTTCCGGTGTTCCGCTCAAACAGAGTTTCGCCATAACGGGGTCCATGGATCAGAACGGCGAGGTGCAGCCTATCGGCGGAGTCAACGAAAAAATAGAAGGATTTTTCGGCCTCTGCAAGCTTCGCGGTCTCGACGGATCGCATGGTGTTATCATTCCGCGCCGCAACGTCAAGAATCTCATGCTGAAAAAGGAGATCGTCGATGCGGTCCGCGGCGGTACGTTTTCGATATACGCTATTGACGTCATGGAAGAAGGTCTGGAGATTCTTACCGGGATGCAGGCCGGCAAACTGCACGAAGACGGCACGTATGCAGAAGGGACGATCAACGCCCTCGTGGTAAAACGCCTGGATGAAATTTCCTCAGCCCTCGAAAAAAAGAGGGACAAGGACGACGATAAGAACGACGGGAAAAAGAAAAACGATTCCGACGATGTGTAACGGAAGACGTTCCGACGGCGTTGCTGAACGATATCCTGTTTGAGTTTCGTGTGGAATGAAACGTCTGCTCTGGTTGCTCGAACTCTCCGCCGTCCTGCTGGTTGTTTTTCCGCTTGCCTTTCTTCCTCTGCGGGCAGGCGAGGTGCTGGGAAGCATTGTGCACGCGTGCTGGGGCCGAAGGAGACGCATTGCTGTTGAGAATGTCAGAAGAACGATTGCCGCGGATGCCCTTCCGAAACATCTGGACCCTGAACAGATCGTACAGGCTTTTTTCCGGCATCTCGGCCGTTCAGTGGTCGAGCTGGCCAAGATTTACTGCGGCAGGGGCCGCCGTATCCTAGAATCCGTTGAGCTACGCGGCTTCGAGCATATTGAAAAGGCTAAGGCGGGCGGGAAGGGACTCATTCTGTTGACGGGGCATTGCGGGAACTGGGAGCTCGTTGCACTGGTCTACAGTCTTCGGTATGAGCCGTTTGCCGTAGTTGCGCGCGCCCAGAACAATCCTTATCTGACCCGCCTTGTAGAACGCATACGCAAGAAATTCGGCAACAGCGTAATATATAAAAAAGGCGCATTGAGGAATATTGTGGCCGAACTCCGCAAGAACCGCGGAGTCGGTCTGCTCATGGATCAGGCGGTCGTGCCGGACGAAGGGTATATCATCAATTTTCTCGGCAGACCGGCATGGACTATGAAGATCCCTGCGGCTCTCGGGCGTAAAACGGGGACAGCGATAGTCCCTGCTTTTATCCATCGCGAAGGCGGGCGGCATGTTGTTACCATCCATCCGCCGCTGGTCCTTTCCGGTGAAATCAATGACGAGCAGGCTCTCAGAGCCGATACGCAGCGGCTGAGCAGCTTTGTCGAAGGATATATCCGCGAGCATCCGGAACAGTGGCTCTGGATTCACCGCCGCTGGAAACGTGCCGGCCAGGAGGTGCGATGATTACCCGTGGACTTGTCGAACGTTTGTTCGAGGCGGCGAGCATACAGCGCTGGAACGATCATGTGCGGCCTGTCGAGTTTGTCGAGCTCGACAAACAGGCACATAAGATGGTAATTGCCTATGTCATCGGGAGGTTCGAAGAGACCGAGCGGGAGGCTGACATCGATTGGAGCCTTCTCATTGAAGGCGGCGTTTTCGAGTTCTTCCAGAGGGTGATTCTGACCGACATCAAGGCCCCGGTCTTTCACCAGCTGATGGCACGCAAGGGACATGAACTCAACCAATGGGCGCTATCGCAGCTTGCACCCGATATTGATCCTATCGGAGCAGGGTTCAGCGAACGGATGCACCGCTACTTCTTCGAACCCGACTATGCCCGACTCGAGAAACGTATTCTCCGGGCAGCGCATTATCTTGCGACCAATTGGGAGTTCAAGATTATCTATAATGCCAGCCCTTTTATTTACG
>DATHDH010000084.1:0-5711 GCA_035319145.1 Dissulfurispiraceae bacterium
GAGGTGCTCAGGCAATCGGCGCATTGGCGTATGGGACCGATTCAATTAGTCGCGTCGACAAGATCGTCGGCCCCGGAAATATCTTTGTCGCTCTTGCGAAAAAAATGGTGTTCGGCGAAGTCGATATCGACATGATAGCAGGGCCGAGCGAGATACTGATTATTGCAGACAAGACGGCGAATCCGGTTTTCATTGCTGCGGATATGCTGAGCCAGGCCGAACATGATGAACTCGCGTCAAGCATTCTGGTTACCGACTCACCAGAGCTTGCCGCTGCGGTTACTGAGCAGCTTCATGTGCAGCTTGCCCGCTTGAAGAGAAAGGCAATCGCCGAGAAGTCGCTCAAGGCCTTCGGCGCGATTATTCTCGTCGAGGGCATCCCGGCAGCTGTCGGGTTAGCCAATGCCATTGCTCCCGAGCATCTTGAGGTAATGACGCGGAATGCCGACGCCCTGCTCGGAGATTTGAAAAACGCCGGGGCCATTTTTCTCGGCCCGTGGAGCCCGGAGCCTCTCGGAGATTATTCTGCCGGGCCGAACCACACCCTACCGACCGGAGGAACCGCACGTTTTTCTTCTCCGCTTGGTGTATATGATTTTATGAAGCGAACCAGTGTGCTGCGATTTGCGCCGAAGAGTTTCGGACTGCTTGCCGACACGGTTGAATGCATCGCCGAGAGCGAAGGACTCGAGGCCCATGCGAACACAATTCGTGTCAGGAAAGAGGCGTTGAATACAGGCAGGAATAAGAAATATCGTCGATCATGACGAAGGAGGTTGCGATGCAAAAAGAGATGAATGGCGCCGACATCATGGTAAAGAGCCTGGAAGACCTCGGGGTAACCCGAGTTTTCGGCTATACGGGTGCGACCATTCTGCCGGTCTACCACTCGCTCGGCCAGAGCTCCATCGCAATCAACATCAATGCCAACGAGCAGTCAGCCGCCTTCAGCGCCGCGGGATATTCGCGCTCCAGCGACAAGGTCGGCGTCACAATAGTTACCTCCGGTCCAGCGATTACCAATACCCTTACCGCAGTTGCCGATTCCAACGCGGATTCGGTGCCGCTGCTGGTCTTTGCCGGACAGGTGCAGCAGAGCCGGATGGACACGGATGAGTTTCAGCACATAAATGTGCGGGAGGTCTTTGCCGCGGCTGCCAAGAAGGTTATTCTCATTTCTGACGCAAGTGATATTGAGGCGACAATCAAGGATGCTTACTACTATGCGAAGAGCGGGAAGCCGGGGCCGGTTGTCATAGATTTTCCGATGGATGTGCAGCGCAAGATGGGCGTCTATAGGGGAACCGCCGTCGAGAAGTTCAGGCTGAAGTACGATCAGGAAACACATCTCGGCGCGAACCAGTGCAAGCAGTTTTTTGCCTTGCTGCAGAAGGCAAAGAAACCTCTGCTCTATATCGGCGGCGGACTTAACAATGCGCCTGCCAGCGAGAAGATACGGGAGTTCAACCGCATGTTCAACATCCCGTCGATTAACAGTCTTATGGGAAAAGGAGTGCTGGACGAAAATAAGGAGACGTCGCTCGGCATGCTCGGCATGTTCGGAACTCCGTATGCGAATATGGCGATTCAGGAGACCGATCTGTTTCTCGCCTTCGGCGTTCGCTGGAATGACCGCGTCGTACAAAAAGTGGGTGAATCCGGCTTACATGCTGAAATCGCTTACGTCGATATCAATCCGGAGAAGGTGCAAGAGGTCCGCGTGACACGGTCGCCGAAATTCTCATTCATCGGCGATGCTGCTACCGTGCTGCAAGACCTGCTTGAGTATGTGAAAACGCATCCCCTGCAGCTCAACATAGGGGAGTGGCAGAACTATTGCAGTGCATTGAAAAAGAAATACCCGCTCAACTTCAACCGAACCGCGAAGAACATTCAGGCGGCCGAGGTGATGGAAGTGCTCTCGAAAAACCTCACCGACAATACGAAGATAACAACAGGTGTCGGCAACCATCAGATGCTGGCCGCGCAATGGATCCTGCCGAAAAAGCCCAAATCGTTCATGACATCAGGCGCGTTTGGAACCATGGGGTTTTCGATGCCATCATCCATAGGGGTGCATTTTGCGAACCCCGGCGCTCGTGTTGTTGCTATCGACGGCGACGGTAGCCTGAAGATGAATATGGGCGAGATTCATACTATCGGCTCGCTGGGGCTGCCGATCAAGGTGCTGCTGCTCAACAATCATGCGGACGGCATGGTCAGGGCGATTCAGAGGGTTTTCTACGAAGGCCAGTGCACCGGTTCGGAACGTCAGTTTGATGCGAATTTTGCACGCATAGCCGAAGAATGCGGATTCCAATGGACACGAAAGATCAGAGCGCGCGAGGAACTTGAGCCTGCAATAACTGAATTTCTTGCGGCTGATGGCCCATGTTTCCTTGAGGTTGTGACGGATAGGGATGAATCGGTCTTTCCCATTATTCCGCAGGGGAAGGGGTATAAGGATATGGTCCTCGGCCCTTTCATCAAGGAACTGGAACGCTAGCTGACGTTGTCCGGAAACGGGGCGATATCGCGCCCCGTTTCTTCCTTTATGCCCTGAAGCGGCTTAAAATGGTCATTGTCTGAACGTGACGCGCGCATCGTTACGTTCTGCTGCTACATGTTTAAGAACAGCGCTGATAGCCGCGTAGTCGTGCTTCATAGCCTTTTTTGAGGTGTCGGAATGTTCCCAGACGATCTCGAAAGGCCCATCTACATCGGTTGTCAATGCGTCTGCAAGGGCATCAAGATTTCTGCCGAAATGGTCGGGCAGCGGCATCGCCTTCACAATCGCATCATAAAAATCCCTGGCCGACCGAATACTATTCCCGTCTAATACATATTTTCTCAGCGGCACGGCGGCACCTCCGTGAATGTCTGATAGTGGTCGACGGTTACATAGCGGCGTCCGTCGGAAGAAAAGAGGATACGTTTTGCTCCGCGCTTCCCGCCTCTGTAGTCAAGGTCCGCTTCCCGCCATTTTCCCCTGGGAAGCTGCTTTTCAAAATTGCCGAATGTATCGCCGCCGATGCTTTTCCCGCGCAGCGCTCCAACAGACCACAGGTCTTTGCCGGGAGTCCAACCAGCGCTTTTGGCCTGTTTTTTTGTGACGAACTTCTGCGGCAGATCGCGGTTACGCGATGCGTTTAGGCTGTTGAGGGTCTCGGCAAGTTCGGTTTTTTCCAATGAAGGGGAGATCCGACCCGCTAGATTTTCGGCGACTACTTCGCACGAGGCGGCGTAGGATATCCCGCGCAAGAAGAGCGTCAGAAAAAGCAAAACAAGAACAGAGCGAATTTTCATTGCCACCTCCGGAACTTGTACTAGTATAAACCATTTTATGGCAGGAGGCGGCAACGTAATGTCGGCAGGCTTCAGTTCTGCGGCAGCGGTTTTGCCCGCGCCTTCTCCTGTTGGCGCACTTCACGCTCCATCCAGTCGAATATCTGCGGAGAAAGGTCTTTCAGGGCGCGAATCAGACCTGGATGCAGCAGGTCGCGCGAAACAGAGGGCTGCGCCGAAAAAGTCCGCTCGACAAATGAAGTGCGGGCGCGCACTTCAAGCGGGACCGGAAAGGTCTTTTCTTTCGCGGTCATAAGTTGTTCTACAGCGGGGTCGCTCGGAGCTATTTCAATGATAAACGGATCATATTTCAGTGCCTGCGCAAATGCCGGATTTATAGCCTGGCTCCGCGTGATAAAATAGCCGTCCCATCGCGTGATGAGAACCTTTGAGCCGAATCTCTCCCGGGCAAGCTGCGCAAACGCAATGCCGAAATTCGGAGGGACAGCTATCGCAAATTTCGGTTCTTTAGGATTGGCGGCGAGCACCGTTTCCCAGCACTGCTCCTTGGTCTCGCAGGAGAGGTTCAGTTCGTTTTTCAGGGCAAGCCGTGTTTCCGCCGAGAAGTCATTTGTAGCACATCCAGCTGTTACCACCAAAAGGGCAGCAATAAGGAGAAGGCCGCATTTGCGTCTCATATCCTAGGCCTCCTTTATATTGAGGAGCACGTTCAGTCTGTCAGGCCGAGCGCCGCGCAGGAAAAAACCGCTTCGGCAGATCGCCGGAGTCAGCAAGCTCACCATAAGCATTCTGTGCGAGCACTTCCGTAGCAACCTCAGCAGGCACCGGCCTGCTGAAGAAAAAGCCCTGAACCGCCTCGCATTTGCATCCTTGGAGGAATCTGAGCTGGTCTTCATTTTCGACACCTTCTGCAATAACCTTCAAATCCAGGCTATGCGCCATAGCCGTGATGGCCCTGATGATGGTTTCATCGCTCCTATTCAGTTCGATATTGGCGACGAAAGAGCGGTCAATCTTCAGATAATCCAGTGGAATGCGGCGTAAGTACGCAAGGGACGAATATCCGGTTCCGAAATCATCTATCGCTATGCGAACCCCGAGGGCTTTTAATCCGTGAAGCATTTTGATTGCGTCCTCCGGATTTCTCATGATGGCACTTTCGGTGATTTCGAGTTCCAGATATTGCGGGCTCAGGCCGGCGGTATTGAGCGCCCGCGATACCACATTCAACAAATCCGGCTGGTCAAACTGCCGGCTCGAAAGGTTCACGGATATTATGACGGGGTCGAGTCCGGCGTCCTGCCACACCTTGTTCTGTTTGCACGCCTGACGTAAGACCCACTCGCCAATCGGCAGAATGAGCCCTGATTCTTCTGCGACGGGGATGAATACCGAAGGACGAGACATTTCGGGATCGGCATATTTCCATCGCAGCAGTGCCTCAACCCCGATGACTCTGCGGGTATCATTCGTAGAATAAATGGGCTGATAGTGAAGGCTGAACTCGTCTTTCTGGAGCGCCTTGCGCAGGTTGTTTTCCAGGGTAATATGGCGCAATGCGGCAGTCGTCATTCCCGGTGCATAGTATTGGAAATTATTCCTTCCCTGTGATTTTGCGTGGTACATGGCGATATCGGCGTTCTTGAGAAGCTCCTCTGCGTCGGCACCGTCTTTCGGGTAGAGCGAAATGCCGATACTCGCCGTAATGAAGATTTCGCGGCCATCGAGATTAAAGGGCTCCGAGAGCTCCTGCAACATGCGATGTGCAACTTTTGCGGCATCCTGATCCGTAAGCAGTGTATGCAGGAGCAGGATGAATTCATCGCCGCCGAGCCTCGAAACGATGTCCATCGGCTTTTCCCACTCGGACTCCCACTGCGAACGCGACATATAGTCGGACATACGAATGACTTTCAGAAGCCTGTCGGAAACTGCCTGCAGGACCCTGTCGCCGAAATGGTGTCCGAGCGTATCGTTGATATGCTTGAAAAGGTCGAGATCGATAAACAGGACGCCGACGATCATGTTATGGCGGTCACCGTGGGCGATTGCGCGTGCAAGAAGGTCTTTGAAGAAAACGCGGTTCGGGAGGCTTGTCAGGCTGTCGAAATACGCCATTTCCTTGATTTCAATTTCTTTTTCTTTTCTGCTCTTGAGTTCCTGACGAAGCCTGCTGACTTCCGCCACATATGTCTGCATGATAGTGGCAACGACAAATGGGACAGCGAATGAATCGATCATGCCGATAATCAATGTTTCACGTGAGATGCGCCCCCAAAGAATGTAACCGGATATCGTAGACAACGAAAAAGTTAGTATCTCTGACAGGACAATGCCGATAAGCAGGAAATGCCAGAAAGAAAGTTTCAGAAGGTGATCGTTTATTATTTTGAGAAAACGCCGCA
>DATHDH010000085.1:0-5360 GCA_035319145.1 Dissulfurispiraceae bacterium
GAAAGTTCCTGTATATGTGGCTACTCAGGGATCGAATGCTGCTGCGACGTTTTTCTTTCTGATCGAACCGGAAGATGCAAGCGGGGAAACGGTTCGAAAACGCGCCAATTTTATCGTGCCGGGGAGCTCAGAATGAGAATATTCATCATAGTCGTGGTCATTGCCGGCCTGGCAGCCACAGTCGGTTCGATATTCGTGGGCAGTGAGTTTCGTGACGCGGTTGTCGTCGACAAGCCTTATGAAAGAGGGTTGGAGTGGGACAAGGTTCGCAACGAGAGCTTAGCGACCGGATGGGTGGCAGACATCGGGATAGCGCCGCTCCGGACCGGTAAGAACCGGGTGCGGATATCGGTCGGAGACCGGGACGGCAAGACGCTTTCCGATGCGGAGGTTACGGTGTCCATTAGCCGGCCGTCTTCCGGGGCTTATGATGCCAGTTACAGGGCGGAGGCAGTTCAGCCGGGAATGTATCAGGCGGACATCTCGCTCCCGATTTATGGCTATTGGGATGTCAAGATAGGCATCCTTAAAGCAGGCAAGCGGGCCTTTTCAGAACATCGGGTTTACGCGGCACAGGGAGGATAATTATGCTGAAGAAAACCAGCCTTGCAGGTATCGGGTTGCTGTCGGTCGTTACGATATCGGCTTTCGCAGCGGCACAACAGGAGGCGCCCGCAAAGAATCCTTTTGCGGGTGACGCGAAGTCGGTGAGTGAAGGCTCCGATATTTTCAAGAAGAATTGCGAGAGTTGCCATGGTGCAGGCGGCAAGGGAGATATCTGTCCTCCGCTTACAACGAAAAACAAGAAATACGGCAATACTGACGGCGATCTCTTTCTGACGATCTCAAAAGGAAGGCCCGGCGGCATGCCGAGCTGGAATGCAACGCTCAGCGCGGAGCGCATATGGAAGGTAATTACGTATATCAGGAGCATTGAGAAGTGATGCCCGCCTTCTCTCGTCGGCTCGGCTCGGGGTCCTATCGTCGACGCGCGGTATTTTTCTCACGCGGGGAAATGAGACACACGGCCCGCATCGGGGTCGCTTTCATGCAGGCGCTTTCTCTGTGTATGTGCGTGACGGTGTTTTCTGATGCGGGCGCAGACGAGCGACAAAACAATCAGGCCAAGACTGTTGAAGTCAATTGCGACATCCAGCGAGAGGCATGCACGGCTTGGCATGGAACTTTTGAAGCTGTACTCGATATCTCGCCGAGACCGGTTAGGACAATGCAGAAGCTCCAATTTCTGGTGACGCCCAATACAGAGGTGTCGTCCGAGGATTTAATGCTTGAACTGGCAATGCCGGGGATGTTCATGGGCAAAAATACGGTTGTTCTCAAGAAAGCGCTCGACGGAAGATATGTCGGCACTGGGATTGTTCCGAGATGCGCCAGCGGAAGGACGCTCTGGTCGGCAACGGTCGATTTTCCCGGCAAGGGAACAGTCCGTTTTTTGTTTCATGTCGTTCACTGATTCTCTCTTTGTCATGATGTTTATGACCGGTTTGTTCGGCGGATTCGGACACTGCATCGGCATGTGCGGTCCAGTTGTTGCCGTCTATTCTTTCGGTTTCGAGGGCAGGGGCTCCCTGCGTCATCTTCTTTTCAGCGCCGGCAGGATTACCACCTATGCGATACTCGGCGGTGCGATGGGTCTGAGCGGTTCCTTTCTCGGAGTCGCCGAGCCAATAGCCGGTTTTCAGACGATTGCAATCGGCTTTGTCGGATGCTGGATGGTGATCATGGGACTTTCGGTCGCAGGCATTGCAGTCTGGCCCAAGGCGCTGTGCTCAGGCCTCTGTACGCGCATCAGCGTGGCCGTGCATACAATGATCAGAGTAATTTCCGGTGCCAAGGGCGTCGGGACCTATTTCCCTATGGGAATGGCGCTTGGGCTTATTCCATGCGGACTTCTGTATACGGCGCTCATTTCGGCGGCCGGCGCGGGCGCTGCGGCATCGAGCCGTCTGGAGGGTTTCATAAGCGGAGTAGGCTTGTTGGCATTTTTTGGTCTGGGGACGGTTCCCGCGCTGTTTTCTCTGGGACATCTTGTTGCCGCGGGATCAGAGTCGTTCCGGCAGGGGGTATACAGGATTTCGGGCCTCCTGATGGCCTTGACAGGGCTCTTCTTCATTTATCGGGCGGCGAACTTGTGAGCGCCGTATCCTCGTTGCCCGGAGAAGCATGTGACGTTCTTCCGACCGGATTCGGGCGATGAAGTGCGATCACTGCCTGCTGGAGTTCCCCGCGCGGGATGCTGTTGAGCATGAATGCGACGGAAAACGTCACGCTTTTTGTTGCCACGGATGCCTCGGTGTCTATCGTCTCATTCATGAGGAAGGGCTCGAACGATTTTATGAGAACAGGCAATGGAAAGAAAAGGGAATCGCATCAGTTCTGCAGACCGGAGAGATCAATCTGCGTTCCTTCCATGAGCATGTTCACGAAACGGAAGGCCGGAACGAGATTGACATTTACATAGACGGTATTCGATGCGCATCCTGTGTTTGGCTCAACGAAAGAATTCTCACCAGAACCCCCGGCGTAGTCCATGCAAGAATCAACTATGCGACGCATCGCGCAAAAATACGCTGGAATCCGGCGGAGGTCGGGCTCAAAACCATTCTTGAACGAATACGCGCTGTCGGCTACTCACCGAAGCCGTATTCGGAATCGGAAGGCATTAAGGCTCAACAGGCCGAAAGCCGTGACCTGTTGATCCGTTTCGGCACCGCCGGGTTCCTTTCATCGCAACTGATGATTTACAGCATTGCGTTGTATGCGGGATATTTCCAGGGCATCGATGCCCCGACGAAACGGCTTCTTGAAATAATAGCGCTCTTTCTGACATTGCCCGTTATCTTCTATGCCGGCATGCCGTTTCTGCGCGCGAGCTTTACGGGACTCAGACACCTTCGCTTCCCGATGGATGTACTGATAACGCTTGGCGCCCTTTCAGCTTTTTTCTACAGTATTTATCAGATGTTCGTCGGCGGCGAGGTCTATTTCGATACGGCTGCAATGATCATTACGATTATTCTTCTCGGCAGGTATATCGAGGCGGTCTCGAAAGGTAAGGCATCGGAGACGATTCAACACCTGAGGGAACTGAGTCCGCGCGAAGCTAGGCTTATAGCTCCGGACGATTCTGATGCCGAAGAACGGCGTATGACATCGCTCGATGCGGTGAAGCGTGGTGACCTGATCGAAGTGATCCCGGGCGAGCGTGTTCCTCTCGATGGCGTCGTGATCCGCGGCCGCTCAGAAGTCGATGAGTCATTGATTACCGGGGAATCGAGACCGGTAATGAAAGAGGCGGGCGCGGATGTAATCGGCGGCAGCATGAACCTTTACGGACAGCTTGTTTTCGAGGTGATGCGCACCGGACATGACACCGTGCTTGCCGGCATCATCAGGGCGGTCGAGGATGCGCAGGCGCAGAAACCGCGGATCCAGACGCTTGCAGACAAGGTGGTCGGCATTTTTGTCCCCGTTATATTGCTTATCGCATTGATGACTGCGGGCTATTATTATTTTACGGGAGAGCCGCTGCGGAGTGCGCTTATGACCGGCATCTCGGTCCTTGTGATCGCCTGCCCGTGCAGTCTCGGGCTCGCGACTCCCCTGGCAGTGCTCCTCATCACAAGCGTCGCATCGTCACGAGGCGTGCTTGTGAGAAACGGGCAGGTTATCGAAAATCTCTCGCGCATTACGGATGTGGTGTTCGACAAAACCGGCACGGTTACGGAGGGCAGGCCGGCCCTTCGTGAAATCATCCTGCTCGATCCATCATGGGAGCGGAGCAAGGCGCTTGCCGCCGCCGCTGCAGTCGAGGCGCTTTCCGAACACAGCGTCGGTCGGGCAATAACGTCGGCTGCGCGCTCTTTGCAGGAGGCACTTCCGCAGGTGCTGCCTTCCACATTTAAGGCGGTACCGGGACGCGGGGTCGAGGCGGTTGTCGATGGTTCAGAGATCGTTGTCGGCAATCAGGCGTTCATGGAGGAAAAGGGATTTCGCTTTCCCGCCGGGTGCAGTGCAGCGGATGAGATTGATACGATGCAATCCTCCGGAGAGACGGTTGTCTTTATGGGGCGGAATAAAACGGTCGGTGCGCTTTTTGCGATCACAGACGTGCCGAGAAGTGAGATGCCCAATGTGATCGCGGCGTTGAGGGAATTCTCCTGTTCGCCCTCTATCGTGAGTGGAGACAATGTCGGGACAACAAGGGCCCTGGCTTTTGCCATCGGAATTGACCATTTCATTGCCGAAGCACTGCCTGCTCAGAAAAGAAACATTGTAATGGAGATGCAAGCTGAGGGTAAGAGGGTTATGATGGTGGGAGACGGCATCAATGACGCTCCCGCCCTGACCGAGGCAAGCGTCGGCGTGGCAATGGGGCGCGCGACCGAGATCGCCATGGAGAGTGCCAATGTGGTGCTTGTAAGGAACGATCTTCTCCTGCTGCCCTTTCTGTTAAAGCTTTCGAGGCGCGGGTTTGCCATCATCAGGCAGAATATTTTCTGGGCATTTTTTTACAATATCTGTGCGGTGCCTCTGGCCGTGGCAGGGCTTCTGCACCCGATTGTCGCTGCCGCAGCCATGGCGGCAAGCTCGCTCTTCGTAGTCGGCAACTCAATGCGGATAGGAAGGATGCGGAAAGGGTGACACCATGTGGACTATCGGGTTTTTAATTTTCCTTTCTATCTGTCTCGGGCTTGGCGCATGGCTTTTTTTTCTCTGGGCCGTGAAGAAGGGGCAGTATGAGGATGTCGAGGGTCCTAAACACCGCATGCTGGAAGACGATGAAGACGAACCGAGAAAATAACCGGAACGACTTTCTACCAATTCGTGGTCGGCTTGACGTTCAGCGGTGAATCGGTTGACGTTGTCTCCTTGGGACAATCGCCTTCGGTTCTCAGCATGCCGATAATAATGCCGTTCTTTGCGACCTCCCAATGTATCAGGCACTTGTCGTCAAACGGCTCGACAAACACGGAATTGCCGCTGGCAAGTGGATACGTCCTTTCCTGCCACCGAATCTTTGACGCGTAAGAGTTCGGACTTGCCAGCGACTGCTTCAATTCGGCGACCGGCCGCGTTACCCACTCCATGCCGTGTGCGTCGAGAGAGCGTTGTGCAGCGCATCCGGATACCAGATAACAGCAGACAATCGAAAAAAGCATAACGCGCAGATTCATGATGCCCCCACAAGCGGAAATCGTATTGTGCATTATAACAGGTTGCCCGAAAAGATCGCCTTGTCCGCATTTCATGCCGCTGGGCTGGTCCGATAGGATTGAGCTTTGTGGCGGCTTATAGAGTCTCCATGCCTTTGCTTAAATTGCGCATGCTGTAAATGC
>DATHDH010000086.1:0-23783 GCA_035319145.1 Dissulfurispiraceae bacterium
TTTCGTGCTTTTGTTCCTTATTTCCGGATGCGCCCCGGTGTTGAGTGCAAAAGTAATGGATCAGGCATCCATCAATGTCCCGCTCGGCGAAATGCGGGCTGCGCCGGAGGCTTATCGCGGGCAGCTTTTCGCATTCGGAGGCACTATTGCCTCGGTCAAACAGACAGTCGCAGGATCGCTGATGGAACTCGCATATGCTTCGGTCAACTCTCGCGGGTATCTGCAAAATAATCTCTCAGGCGTGCGCGTTCTCGCCTTCTATCCTGCTGAATACGGCATCCTTGATCCGGTCGTCTTTGCCAAAGAACGAAAGGTGACGGTCGCCGGGACCTTCGACGGGCTGCAAGAGGGGAAAATCGAACAGATGGACTATGCGTTCCCGTTTTTCCAGATTCGGGAAATCTATCTCTGGCCCCTGGAACCGCAACGTGTCTACTATTACGATCCCTACTGGCCAGGGTATCCACCTTTCTACTTCGGGGTCGGCGTCCACAGATGGCGTTAAGTGTTCCGCACCTGTCGGATCTGACTGCAGTCTGCCGGCTGCAGACAGGCATGTCGTGAAGAACATTCCTCCTGATGTAACTGTCGTCCACGACAGCTGGGCCTCCGCATTTTTTTGGTAATCTATAATCATATCCGTTCCTTAAGGAGGCTCTCATGCAAAACCCTGTCGACAACTTCTGGAAAGTCCGTCTGAACATCCTGAAAGAAGAGCTCGAATCGAACAATTTCGAAGTATTTACCGTGCAGTCCGCTGCCGATGCAAAAGAGCTCGTGCTTCACAATCTGATGCCTCAAATTGCGCCCAAGACCGTTTCATGGGGCGGGTCGATGACATTCGGTTCAGTGGGACTGGCCGCTGAACTGATGAACGACACGGCGCTGACGGTCATTAATCCCTATGAACCGAACATTGCTCCCTCTGAATCCTATGAACGGAGACGTCAGGCGCTCCTTGTTGATCTCTATTTCACGGGAACAAATGCGATAACGGAAGAAGGACATCTCGTCAACCTTGATATGATCGGTAATCGTGTCGGCGCCCTTAATTTCGGCCCCAGGAATGTAATTGTGCTAGTCGGCAGGAACAAACTCGTCCCAAGTCTTGAAGATGCGATGCTCCGCATCAAGAACTTCGTTGCCCCCGCCAATGTCATGCGACTCGATAAAAAGACGCCCTGCCTGACAACGTCGGTTTGTCAATATTGCAAGAGTTCCGACCGAATCTGTAATGTTTGGACAATCACGGAAAAGGCGTTCCCCAAGCACAGAATCAAAGTTGTCCTGATCAACGAGGACCTCGGATTCTGAATCGGCGTAGCAGAGGAGAAGGAGCCGTTTTCGGGCTCTTTCTCTTTCCAATCAATTCAGCTTGAAAAGTGATGGTAAATACGTGGACATCGATGGAATATATGTAATTATGAGAAGCGCCACAATCATGATGAGGACAAATGGAACGACTGCCCGCGAGACTCGGTCCAGAGATATCTTCGCAATATTGCTGACTACATACAGATTTACAGCCACCGGCGGCGTAATCTGACCGATAGCCAGGTTGACCGTCATCACCACCCCAAACCAAACAGGATCCCATTCATAGAGCTTCATAATCGGCAGCAGGATCGGCAGGAAGATATAGTAAATTGAGATAGCGTCAATCAGCATGCCGGCAACGAACAACAGCACATTGATTAATAGTAGAATCACCCACGGATTGTCCGAGAGCGACAATATATATTCGGAGAAACGCTCCATTACACCGAGCGTTGCGCCGGTCCACGCAAAAAGGCCTGCAAATGCAACAATTATCATGATGACGGCAGATGAAAGAAGCGTGTCGCGCAGTATTCCATACAGGTCCCTGAGAGATATTTCCCGATACACGATAACGCCGACAAACAAGCCGTAAAAAACCGCCAGCACAGCAGCTTCCGTCGGTGTCACAACGCCGCCATAGAGACCGCCGAGAATGATAAACGGAGCCAGCAGTCCCCAGAATGCCTCACGAAAGGCCTTCCCGATCTCGCTGAGAGTACCCCACTCTTCTCCCCGCCAGCCATTCTTACGGGAAATCCAAATTGAAGGAATGATGAGGAATAGCCCGAGCATAATTCCGGGGAACACGCCGGCCGCAAAGAGCGCCGGGATGGAGGTATTGGTAATAACACCGTAGATGATGAAGGCGATGCTCGGAGGCACGACAATAGCCAGTGCCCCACTGGATGCAACAAGCGCCGACGTAAATTCTTTGCTGTATCCCTTTGCGGCCATGGCACCGATTAGAATAGTCCCGAGCGCGGCAGTATCAGCCGGACCCGAACCGGAAATCCCCGCAAAGATAAGGCCGACAAGCACAGTAACAATTGCAAGTCCGCCATGAATGGGCCCGACCATCAGGCTGATGAGATGCACGAGACGCTTTGAGATGCCGCACCTCTCCATGATGAATCCGGCCATAACAAAAAAGGGGATGGCTAGCAGCTGGAACTTCGCAATGCCTGCATAGAAATTCGGAGCGACCCCGCTGATTCCGAGATCAAAATGCCAGATGAGGGCAATGGCGGTAAATCCGAGAGCAATTGCGACAGGGACACCGAGAAAAAGCAGTCCGAGAAAAATACCGAATAAGAGCAGGGCTTCCATTAACCCCTTGCTCTGCGGAACATGGCGGTCGTTGCTTCGATAATGCGGATGACAATGAGACAAACTCCAACCGGCAAGGCAAGCGTATACCAATACTGCTGAATGCCAAGCGCTTCGGTGGTTATTCCCAGCAATTGCTCCTCGTTAATTTGAAGGATACCGAACCACGCAAGAACACAAAAACAGACAACAGCAAGAACAGCACTCATAACGGCCAGAAGTTTCTGGGCATGCGGAGGAAACCGTTCGCTCAGAAAATTAAAACCGAGGTGCAGCGTCCGCCTGAATCCAGCCGCCGCACCAAGCATGGTAAGCCACACGAGCAAAGCAACTTCAATCTCTTCAGTAAATGCGAACGAATATTCAAGAAGATAGCGCGCGATGATATTTGCAAAAGCCAGGATTGCCATGAATGCAAGCAGAAGCGCGCCGACGATCTCCTCGAACTCTTCCCAAAAACGCATTATTTCTTCTTTTTTGCAGGCTTGGCGGCAGAAGCTTTGACCGCGTTTTCGGTTGCTTTAACAAGATCGGGACCGATTTCAGCAGCCCATTTGTCATAGACCGGCTTGGTCTTTACCCGGAAAGCTTCGACATCCTCGGGCTTCAGTATCGTCACGCTCATCCCATTATTTTTCAGCATGTCAAGAGATGCGGTGCCTCCTTCGAGGCCTTCTCTCGCGGCCTTCTTCTGCCATGCCATAGCCTCATCCGCTGCCTTGCGCAAAATTGCGCGGTCTTTTTCGTCAAACGACGCCCAGGCTTCCTTTCCTACGCTAAGGATGAGCGGATCAATGGTGTAATGCCAAATCGTAGCGTATTTATGGCTCTGCCAAAGTTTGTAAGGGATTATAATACCTGTGACTGGGTTCTCCTGTCCGTCTACCGTGCCCGACTGGAACGCGCTGACCGCCTCCCCCCAGTTCATGGAAACCGGATTTGCGCCTAGTGCTTTGAAAGTCTCAATAAATATGGGCGAGCCTACTACTCGGATTTTCAGGCCTTCCAGATCGGCAGGTCTTTTGACAGCCCGCTTGCTGTTGGTAAGCTCACGAAACCCGTTCTCGCCCCATCCGAGAGCGATGACGCCTTTTTCATCGAGAACCTTGAAGACCCGTTTCCCCGGCTCGCCCATTTCCGCCCTGTCAAGCGCGGTATAATCAGGAAACAAAAAGGGCAGGGAGAAAAGATTCAGCTCCTTGATCGACGTGGACCAGTTTATGGTCGAGGCAAGCGCAAAATCAGCCACGCCCTGGCGTACCAAAAGAAATTCGTTTGTCTGCTTGCCAGCATACAATTGCCCGCTGAAATATGGTTTGATATTGATACGACCGTTTGTCTCTTTCTTGACAATGTCGGCAAATTTCTGGGCTCCCTGTCCCCACGGAGTATTGGGGCCGACAACAACGCTCAGTTTGTACTCGGCCTTGTAATTGGCGGCTAGGGCAAAGGATGATGCGGCGAGGAGAAATACGGCTATGCTGAAGACCAGGACCCCTTTTTTCATACTACCTCCCTGTGTAAATAACAAAGTATGACAACTGCTTGGCAAGTATACGATAATATATTTCACGGCATTTGTTCGTCAACAATTGGGTTGTTTGTGCAGCAGCGAATGGCAGTGATGAAACAGCTTGGATTTAAGATGCCCGGTCTTCATTGATGAACGCCGAAACACAGGAGGGAAATGTGATGCTTCAATTCAAGGTAGATAAAGAAAAATGTGTAAAATGCGGCTCCTGCATCGATGATTGCCCGGCCAATATTATCGATTTTTTGGACGACTATCCCGCTATTCCTGCTGAAAAAGAAGAAAAGTGCATCGCGTGCCAGCACTGCTTCGCAGTCTGTCCGGAGGGGGCCATCTCGATTTTCGGGCTTGATCCGACAAGTGCCCTGCAAATTGCTGGTAATATGCCCGCTCCGAAATACGTCGAGACGCTCATTAAAGGACGCCGTTCAGTGCGCAGATATAGCACAGAGCCTATTGATCGGACCACCATCGACGGCATCCTCAATGTCATAGCTCATTGTCCAACCGGGAAAAATAACCGGCAGACCCTTTTCACCGTCGTCGATGATGCCACAGCCATGGCGAAAGTCAAAGGCGAAATCATTGAAGTGCTCAGACAACTTGCGGACCAGAAAAGCCTGCCATCAGGAATGGAATTCTTTGAGGGCGTCGTGAAGGCCTGGGATAAAGGGCGCGATGTTATTTTTCGCGGAGCTCCGCATATGCTCATCGCCTCAAGCCCCAAAAGTGGACCGACGCCGCAGGCCGACGCGGTTATCGCCTTGACAAGCTTCGATCTGCTTGCACAAAGTATGGGAATCGGCACGGTCTGGAACGGATTTCTCCACTGGATACTTACCGTGGTATCTCCCGGAGTGAGCAGGCGACTCGGAATTCCTGATGACCATATTATCGGGTATGCGATGGTGTTCGGCAAGCCCGCTGTTCAGTATCATCGCTGTGTGCTGCGCGGGCCGGCAAAGATTAACCGAGTTTCACGAAGCTGACGACCTTCAGCAGGTGAATCATGAAGGAAGTTGATCCGTGCATAGGAAAGTCCATGGCTGACATAAAGGCGAAAACTTCTTTTACGATCCCCGGATGCCTTGCTCTCGGCATAGGGTTTTGTATCGCTTTGCTGTCCGTATCTTTTTTTCATATAAGTGCGCTTCTCGGTATATTTGCGGCCATCGGCCTCCTGCTCTATGGCAGCGAAAAATCGAAACGGTATGTATGCAGCTCATGCGGCAATTCGGTACCGAACAAGAAAACTGCATTCTGTCCGTCGTGTAAAGTATCTTTTACCCGCTCAAACGAGCCGCAAAAATAACCTTTCCATATCCAGTGTCTTGTCGCCGCACGAAAAGAAGCCTCGCCGAACTAATCTCTCTGATCTCGTTTCACGGGGCGCTTCTCTCAATAGCTTCATCGCATGCGTTCTAAAGTCACCTTATTCGCGAATAATACTTGTGGATCTGTTTCGGCGATAAACTTAAGAATATTATCGCCGGTGTCAGTTATCGTGACGCACTGGATCGAATCAGCTTTCCCTTCATTTACTGTCTCCGCATCGTCGCTAGCCCGGGATGATGAATGATTGTATTTAATAACACCTTTTAACTTTTTCGACGCGATTGCCTGCGCAATGGGCTGCATCGACATTATGGAAAACGACAAGGTATTGGACACCTCATTGTAGTCATATTGTGCAAACATATATCCTGTTACTTCGCTCGGGATTCCCCTTGAAGCCTCGTCCACAACAATATTCATATACTGCTTGGAGCCTGCAGCGGTCGGATACATAACATACACTGCTATCTTAAAATCACCGTCCTCTTTATTCTCGATAGAGATCACTTTCGTCAGATCGCCCTCGGTTTTCCCAACGTGAATAACCCCCTGACTGAAATCATCAGCAACGACCCGCCAGACACCCTGCAGCCTTTTATCGAATATCGCCTTACCGCGATCTGACAATGGGTTTTGTGATATGGGACAACAGGAAAATAGCAGCGCCGATGCAATAATAGCGGCGACTGCCACTTTCCAATTTGCGACTGTTTTTCGCATATTCATTCCCCTGCCATCATGCACGAATCTATTAGCCACTTTCTTGTGAAGCTTGACTCGGTTTATGGCCGACCTACCGTTATTTTTCCACAGGCGTCTTATCAGTGCATGTACACCTTACTTAACCGTCATAGCATGCCATTGACTTGGCGATCTGACTTGCTGGGTGGTTACCAATGCATGCTGTAAGTATGCCCGCAGTTTCCGCAAAGATCGGTTCCATACATCTGCTGGTAAGCGGGACATGGACAGCCGGAAGCTGAACATCTGCCCCATCCTGCATCCGCTTTTTTCGACCCGCCAAAAAGACTAATAATCCATACTGCAGGAATCATGAGCATTTTCTTCAGAAAACTTCTGCGCTCTGTACAATTACACGATCCGTTCTTCGAGTCACACATTGCAGACCTCCTGATAGCCGTGATTTCACGGTTTCCGATAGAGTATTACCTGACGCCATCTTCTGACGTCAAATCTTCCGATATGAACGACACGAATGTCCGTCATTGCCTCCTTTCCGATCAAATACCTTCCAGCCTTAACTACCCAATCTATCGAATCCTTTGATACGGCCATTTGCCCTGCTGATCCCATAGCAGAAGAACCTTGCCTTCAACTTTATATCGATACATTTCCGCTGCAGGCATCCTGATAGTCGTACACCCCAATGGCCCACACCACTGCTTTGGAGCATAGTCCTTGATGTTCAACCGCAGGGTCGGCGGGTTCGGTATTTTTTGTATTGGTCCGCTGATGAGTGTTTGATGTCCGCCCTGACTATCTTGTTTTTGAAATCGGCCGTCAGGAAATATAATGAGTTCCGAAGTAAATCCTCCCGCGCCTTTGTGGAGCCAAACGCCGGCTAGTTCATTCTCCTGAGCTGCCGCAACCCCGAGGGAAAGTGCCGTCAGCACAACGGCAAAGAGAATAATTCCGCGTCTCATCATGATCATCTCCATAATATTTTTTCTCGTTATGCCGCCATCAAATACGTGCTCATCATAAAGGTCACTCTGTTGGGATCGTCACCTCCTCTGGTGGTAGGTTGCATGACAAGTATCGACCCATTTCAGCCTCCCCGCAGGCAGCGTCAACTGAAATAATTCAAGCCTCACTATAAAACTCTCCATCAGCGCTTTACTCTCACAGCCAGAACGCGAAGATAATCAAGCAGTGTATCGCGAGCCGCGGCACTATCCGCACAGCCGCTGCCAAATCGAACTAACCCCGCGTAACGCACGTCCACGATTTCAGAGACCCAAACAAGATGACCATTGATCCGAAACTTCGGATCAGCTCCTCCTGGCTGCCTGTCGTCGCAAATGCCCTTTACTTCGGCAAGGGCAGGCAATCGCCAGCCTCCGCCCGCTATGGTTAAAGAACGCGCATATTGTTCAGCCTGATAATGATTCATAGGTCGCTCAGGCGCGGACACCCACTGAAGCCCTGTCCGGGCATCAGTAATGACGCCATCTTTGATGGTAAATCTGGCATCATCAGCTGAGATCGGCGAAACAAATGCAGCAAAAATAATGATGAGAAGCACCGGCATACCTATCGCCATTCGTTTAAACTTCATACAACGCCCCTTTCACCTATAATATTTTCCGAATTACGTCATGCTTTTTTTCAAATCTTAAGTGTCACAATTTGCTGATAAGTTACTGCAATTGTTTGACATAAGCAATAGCAATTTATTCGGTCTTTATAAATTTCCGTTTCATGAATTTTCTATTGCACCCTCGGTCATTTTATAGTAATCTATTAATTTCAAGCAGTTATTAGCTTCTCTTTTGGCAAAAGAAAGCTGACATTTTCAAGTCGGCTTGATATCTCCGTATTATCAAGTAGTAATACTCACTAACAAGGAAGCTTTATGCGTTCATTATTTGAACCTGTGACTCTTAATGGAATGGCCCTTGCAAATCGATTCATCCGCTCTGCTACATGGGAGGGGCTTGCCGACGAAGAAGGTTTTGCAACAGACAACTTGAAATCCATGTTAGTAGATCTTGCTTTAGGCGAGGTTGGCTTGATAATGAGCAGTTTTACATTCATCAGCCGAGAAGGTCAATCTAATGCCGGTCAACTGGCTATCTATGACGATCGTTTTATTCCGGCACTGCAGAATATAACAGAGGCAATCCACGGCGTCGGAGGGAAAGTTGCGTTACAGCTTGTGCATGGCGGATGCTTGGCCAACAGTGAATTCACAGGGGTCCAACCCATGGGTCCCAACGATTGTGCGGAAAATGGGGTGCAGACAGCCCGTGCCATGACTAAGACGGATATAGAACATATTATTCTTTCATACATAGATGCTTCTGTGCGGGCACGAAAAGCAGGATTCGACGCAGTTCAGATTCATAGCGCCCACGGTTATCTCTTAAGTCAGTTTCTCTCCCCTGCCTTGAACGAAAGGAAAGATGAATATGGCGGGGGTTTAATTAATCGCGCCAGTCTCCTGCTCCAGGTCGTGGAAGGGGTTCGTACTGCCGTTGGATCTGACTATCCATTATTCGTCAAGCTGAATTCCGAAGATTTCATGGAAGGCGGCTTGACGAAGGAAGACGCAATCGGGGTGGCCTTGTTGCTGCAAGAATCATCTGTGGACGCGATTGAGCTGTCCGGGGGATCGAGGTCGGCACGAGCTACCTATATGGCTGCACGCAAAGGGACACCGAAGACTGTCAAGGAAGAAGTCTATTATCAGGAAGCAGCAAAACTGTATAAACAAAAGATTTCTATTCCGCTGATGCTGGTTGGCGGCATCCGGTCTTATAAAATTGCTGAAGAATTAATTCAAAACAACCGGGCTGACTTCATCTCGTTTTGTAGGCCGCTTATACGAGAACCACATCTGATTAAGCGCTGGAGAGAGGGTGATCGTCGCAAAGCTGAATGCATATCATGCAACGGCTGCTATGGCCCGGCGCGTGAGGGAAAAGGAGTCGCATGTGTCATCAATAAACGGTCGCCTCGATAGCCTGACGCTCCGAGTTTAAGCCATATAGCCGCATGTATATATAGCACCCCCTCAGGGCATGCCCGCACAACAACATTTCCAGATTCAAAAAAGTTGTCAGGATTATTGACCTAACGGATCTGACTCTAATCTGGAAGTCCTGCTTTATGACGATTATGAACAGTCCCGAATGATCTTTTTGCTCCTGCCTTATTGAATTTACTTTTCATATTGAGTAAAATTACTCAATATGAAAAGTACCTCAATAAAAGAATACAAGCGCTCCAGCTACGGACAACTCATTGCTCGTTTACGTGAACAGAGACGCTTTATTCAGGTGGTCGCTGGACCAAGACAGATCGGCAAAACTACTCTTGTCAGACAAGTTCTTCAGAACATTGGCCTACCTAACGCACTTGCCTCTGCAGATGAACCTGGTTTACGGGGCGGCCAATGGATTGCCCAGCAATGGGATGCTGCACGCATTGGGGCTCAACTGAGCAAGAAAGGCTTTGTCCTCGCACTCGATGAGGTTCAGAAGATTCCCCACTGGGATGAAACCGTAAAACGCCTGTGGGATGAAGATACTGCTAATAAGATCTCGCTTCAGGTTGTTCTTCTTGGTTCAGCCCCGCTTTTAATCAAGCAAGGATTGACTGAGAGTCTTAGTGGTCGTTTTGAAATGCTCTACCAATCACATTGGAGCTTTCAAGAAATGCATTCTGCATTCGGGGTTACTCTGGATGAGTATTTATACTTTGGTGGATATCCTGGAGCTATATCTCTCAGGAATGACCCCGAACGCTGGGCACGTTATGTGAAAGACGCGCTCATAGAAACTACGATATCCCGAGATGTACTCTTATTGACCCGCGTCGATAAGCCGGCATTACTTCGCCGATTATTTGAATTAGCTTGTTTATATTCCGGACAAATCCTCTCCTATCAAAAGATGACTGGACAATTGCAAGATGCCGGTAACACGACAACTCTGGCGCATTACCTTGATCTGTTGTCAGATGCGGGTATGGTAACAGGATTACAGAAGTATGCTGGCGATAAAGCACGACAAAGAGGTTCAAGTCCCAAGTTGCAAGTGTTGAACACTGCTCTAATGACAGCACAGTCAGGGCTGTCGCCGCTTGAGGTCGATAGGAAGCCTGCATTCAAAGGCCGACTCGTAGAATCGGCTATTGGTGCATACTTAGCCAATGCAGCCATGGCCAAGAAATGTGAGCTTTATTACTGGCGTGAAAATAACCGCGAAGTTGATTTTATAGTGAAGACCGATCGATTGGTCACTGCCATTGAGGTCAAGAGCGGTAGCCACAGCGAAAAACTGCCAGGGTTGGAAGCGTTCAGTGCTGCATTCCATCCACAGCGCAAGCTGTTAGTCGGAGGAGATGGAATACCGGTTGAAGGGTTTCTTTCCAAGCCGATATCGCATTGGATCTCTCAACAAATATCTTAAGCACTCCATACATTGGATTAAGTCCGTAATATGCTGTAAAAAAGGCCGCGGGGTTGCAGCCACCGTTTCGATTCGGTAGATTTTCATTGCGAGAACAAACTATCGAAGGAGCGAAACGATCGCTAATTGTGATGTAAACCGTAAGTGGCGAACAAATGCAAGGCCTATTTGGCGAGGGTCCTGGGCTGGCCAAGCTGATCGAGGTAGTCTTAAACCAGGTATTGACAGCCCAGATGACCAAGCACCTATCGGCTGAGAGCTGTGAGCGGACGGAACAGCGTCAAGGATCCCACAATGGGTATCGGCCGCGGCAGCTGTATACGCGGCTAGGCACAAGAACGCTGTTGGTGCCGCAGACCCGAAATGGCAGTATTTCAGCAGAACTTTTTGGACTTGACCTGTTACAATCCCCGTTCTATGATGCGATCTTCCTTTTCTGTCTCCTTTTTACCCTATTTCACGGGCGCAATATAGGGGATATACTGGGCGAAAAACCAACAGAGGAAAAAGACCACCGGAATATGGATGAACATTTGCAACGCCGAGTATCCGACCAGGTCACGTGCCCTCACATGCAGCATGCCAAGCAGCGGCAACATCCAGAATGGATTGAGGAGATTAGGAATTGCTTCGGCAGCATTATAAATCTGAACAACCCACCCAAGATTGACCTGATGCTCGACAGCGGCCTGCAGGACGTAGGTCGCTTCAATAACCCATTTACTGCCTCCTGACGGGATGAATATGCCAAGGATTGCGGAATACAGCGCCACCAAAAGCGGATATGTTCCCTGCGTAGTAATGGAAACGAACAACGATGCCAGCCACTTGGTGATTCCGGTTCCCGCTATCATCCCAAAAATGACGGCGTAAAATGGGAATTGGATAAGAACACCGCCGGTGGCCGGAACGGCCTGCGATACCGCACGGAGGAATCTTTTGGGCCTCCAGTGCAACAGCATACCAAGCGTAATGAAGATCAGGTTGTATGTATTCAGATCGAGTGCCGCCAATGCCCCTGTGGGAGATTTTTGAAACACATCGACAAGATACCATGCCAAGAGCGCAGCGGTGAGTACTGTCAATATAGGGCTGTATTCAAACCATTCGCCCGGTTTCTTTCTCTCTTCAATGCTCATGTCAACAGGCTCGAACTTGAGACCAAAATCGGCTGCTGTTTTAGCACGCTCCGGAGATGGGGCTGAAAGGTAGGCGATGATTGTAGATAGGGCGACAAGAATTGCCATAGTCCAGAAGTTAGCCCAGGTAAACAAGGTCTGCGTCAACGGAATGAGTCCGCTGATCTCATAAAGTTTCGGAGGGATTGCCCCCTTCGTCGCCATCATAAGTGCTGCTGATGAGGATAGACCCAACGCCCACACCGCTCCAAGCCCAAGATATGCCGCCGCTCCAGCCGCCCTATAATCCATTCCTTCAAGCCGGCGGCTGAGTTCACGCACCAGTAGACCGCTAAAAATGAGGCTGAACCCCCATGAAATCAAGGACGATAGCATGGAGAAAACCGCAACATAGGCAATGGCCGCACGGGGAGACTTCGGAATACCGGCAAGCCTCTGGATCAGCCGATAGACGGGAGGCGACGTGGCAACTACAAATCCTCCGATTATGATCATAGCCATCTGCATGGTAAAAGGAATAAGAATCCAGAATGACTTACCGCCTTCTATCGCCAGTTTGGACGGATCCTCCCCAATTGACAGACCAAAAAAGAACACGATAACTATTCCGAGCAGAGCAAATACCAGAGCATCGGGAAACCATTTTTCGCTCCATTCCGCTAGCCAGAGTCCACAACGTTCAAGGATACCAAACTGCTCTTGCGACGTTTTTTTTGATTCCTTTTTATCTGCCACTGTATAGCCTCCTTTTTCGCATGCGGTCAAATCGTCATCTGCCTGCAGGTTGGGCTGATTCGGAAATCAGCTTCTGAACATTTGCGAACAACGTCGATGTCGATGCCCGGCCCGACCTCTTCAAGAACAAGGCCGTTGTCGACTCGAAAGACGGCTATCTCGGTAACGATAAGATGCACTTTGCCTCTGCAGGTAAGCGGCAGGCTGCACTGTTTAAGAATCTTGGAGCCGCCATCTTTCGTACAGTGTTCCATCGCGATAATTACGTGGCGTGCGCCGGTCACCAGATCCATCGCGCCGCCCATGCCTGGAACCATTTTGCCTGGAACCATCCAGTTGGCAAGGTTGCCGCAACAATCCACTTGCAAACCGCCTAGCACAGTCGCATCAACATGTCCGCCGCGAATTAATGCAAATGACATGGCGCTATCGAAAAAAGAGCCTCCTGGTATCATGCCGCACGGCTGCCCCCCAGCATTAACGAGGTTCGGCAGCGGTTCCTGTCCGTTGAGCGGACCCAGACCGAGAAAACCATTTTCAGACTGAAGCGTGATATTGATGTCAGGGAGGAGATAGTTCGGAACAAGTGTAGGCAGTCCTATCCCAAGATTCACGACATACCCATCTTTCAGTTCCTGCGCAACCCGTCGAGCTATGATCTCTTTTGCTTGCATAATCAATCCCTCCCAGCCAAGACAATTTTGTCCACGAGAGCACCAGGGGTCATTACGATATCAGGATCAATAGCTCCGGTTTCGACCAATTCGTCAACTTCAGCGATTACCAGATCAGCAGCGAGCGCCATGATAGGATTAAAATTGCGCGCAGCTCTCTCATAAACAAGATTCCCGACGCGATCAGCCTTTTTGGCCTTGATAATGGCGACATCGGCTCGAAGCGGACGTTCGACGAGGTACTCCACACCGTCAAATGAGAGCTTTGTTTTTCCAGTCTCAACGACCGTTCCGACTCCGGTTGGCGTAAGTACTCCACCCAAGCCAGATCCGCCGCAGCGAATTTGTTCAATCAACGTACCCTGTGGGACGAGAGCCACTTCAATCTCATGTGCCATCATTTGACGCCCTGTTTCAGGATTTGTACCGATATGGGATACAATCAACCTGGCAACCCTTTTGTTGCCAATAAGCGGGCCGACACCGGTCTCCGGAAAAGCTGTGTCATTGCCGATCAGCGTGAGGTCTTTTGCTCCTTCCGCTAGCAGCGAGCCAACCAGCCCCGCAGGCGTGCCGATGCCCATAAAGCCTCCAAACATGATTGTCATCCCGTCCCGGAAATACTGCCCTGCGTCCTTGAAGCTGATCACTTTCTGCGGGATACTCATTTCCACCCTCTCCTTTCAATTCTCTGCACTGCACGGCACGGCTGTGCGCACGAGCGAGACCTTTGCAAGGAAACTAATTTCTCAGATCAACGAACCTTATGCAGGAGCAAGAGCAACTGATGTGCCACTTGGCAATGTGTTGAAATACAAGGGAGAAACGATTCTGAGGATAATAAATTGAAAAGACCATGCGCAGGGATGTGCGCACCTGTGCATAGAATTGCGCTATGAGATGCTGTATTCCTGTAGTTTGTAGAGAAGAGAACGTCGACTAATCCCGAGTTCCCGGGCGGTCTTTGCCCGATTGCCCTGATTCCGCTCAAGAGCCTGGGTAATAACCCGGCTTTCAAATTCTTCAAGCAGTTCCCTCAGCGAGCTGCTCTTGCAACACGTGTCTTCCTGACGTTCAGTTGCCGTGCTTTGCGTTTCCATCTTCCAGACATGCTTGGGAAGATCTTCGACAACAATCATCGTGCCGGTGCACATGATAACTGCACTTTCGACTGCATTTGCCAGCTCGCGGACATTGCCCGGCCATGGATAGTGCAGCATGGCACCCCGAGCTGCCTCATCAAAATCAACAATATCTTTTTGATTCTCGATTGCAAACTTCTGCAGAAAGTGGTCGGTAAGCAGACGGATGTCTTCAGGGCGTTCCCGCAGTGGCGGCATCCAAAGGCTCACCACGTTCAGACGATAGTAAAGATCCTGGCGAAACTCGCCGATCTTCACCATGATTTCGAGGTTTCGATTTGTAGCAACAATTACCCGCACATCGGTCTTTATTGTATCGTTGCCGCCGACCCG
Source organism: Dissulfurispiraceae bacterium (assembly GCA_035319145.1). Taxonomy (GTDB): domain Bacteria; phylum Nitrospirota; class Thermodesulfovibrionia; order Thermodesulfovibrionales; family Dissulfurispiraceae; genus JAAYUK01. The sequence goes on from DATHDH010000086.1 coordinate 14,692, forward strand.
CTCGAATTCCCGCTCCTGTATGATTCTCAAAAGCTTAACCTGGAGACTCAACGGAATGTCGCCTATTTCATCAAGAAAAATGGTCCCGCTATGGGCCTGCTCAAAGCGTCCCTTTCGCTGCATCAGTGCTCCGGTAAAGGCTCCTTTTTCATGCCCAAAAAATTCACTTTCGAGCAGTCCCTCGGGAATTGCGCCGCAATTGACCTTGACCAGGGGGCCATTGCTCCGAGGACTGTTGTAATGAATTGCCGTTGCGATCAACTCCTTGCCCGATCCGCTTTCACCCGTGATGAGCACGTTGGCATTGCTCTTTGCTATACGGGCAACAGTAGCGCAAAGCTCCTTCATATGGGGGTTGTCAGTCAGAATGCGCTCAAACAAATAACTCTCGGAGAGCTCCCGAAGCAACAGATTAATCTCATGTCGCATCTCCCGCAACTGCAAGGCCCGCTTGACTAACAAAAGCACTTCGTCAAGGTCAAATGGTTTCAAGATATAGTCAAACGCACCAAGCTTCAATGCCTGCACGGCAGTTTCAATAGCAGCATGAGCGGTCATAAATATCACCGCAGCTTCTTTGCGAATCTTCCGGATTTCGGCAATTGCCTGCAGCCCGTTCATCCGGGGCATTCGAATATCCATGAGCACAACATCTGGAGTCGATGAGCGAAAAGCTTCAATACCGCGAATTCCATCATCCGCGCAGACGACGTCAAACCCTTCCCTGCCGAGCACCACTGAAAGCATTTTCCGGACGCTTGCATCGTCGTCAACGACCAATATACGATTCGAACCTTTCATGTTGCGACACTCTCTTCATGATGGATCGGCAATATGACAACAACTGAAGTTCCCTTTCCGAGTTGACTCATAATTTCAATTTTCCCGTGGTGAGCATTGATGATGCGTTGCACGACGGCCAGACCGAGACCGGTTCCTGATGGTTTCGTCGAAAAGAAAGGATCGAAAATCTTTTCAATATGCTCGGGAGCTATTCCAGTTCCGCTGTCATTTATCTCGAGAATAACATTTGCGTCGTCATCCCTCTCGGTCCTGACTGTGACGGATCCGCCATCTGGCATCGCCTGTGATGCATTGATGAACAGATTCAGCACCACCTGTTTGAGTTGCTCTCCATCCGCCTCGATAGCTGGAATAGTATTATCGGGCTTAAGGTCAAAATACACCTTATGTTCATCAGATCCCTTATTTACGAAGAGCAACATCTCTTGAATCAAATCATTCACCTGCACCATAGAAATTCGCGGCGGATACGGCTTCGCAAATTCAAGCAGTTCTCCCACAATGCGGTTCAATCCGTCCACTTCTCGAATGATCAGAGGGCTGAACTCCTGCCATTCCCTCGGATCAGCGCTCTTTTGCAGATACTGCATAAATCCGCGTATCGATGTCAAGGGATTACGAATATCGTGTGCAATTCCTGCAACCAGCTCCCCAAGGGCTGCGAGACGGTCAGCACGCATCAGCTGCTTCTGCAGCTGATTTGTTTCACTGAGATCCTTAAAGACTGCGACGGCACCAATAACCCTGCTGCTATCATCGCGAAGCAGACTAGTACTGGTACTTATGTGCAGAACCCTATCCTTCAATGGATAGTCAAGCGTAACACTGATATGCTCCTTTCCGCTTTGCAGCGTATCTAGCAGCAGGCTGGTAAATTCAACTTCCTGGCTGAATAGTGATGCATAGGGTTTCCCGACAGCATCTGCGGCCGTCGGACCCATCATTAGTTTAGCGGCGGGATTTATTGAGGTCACGTCACCATGCATGTCGACGGTGATGACACCGTCCGCTATGCTCATCAGAATGTTTTCGTTCAGAGAACGCTCATTGATAAGCGCCTGGGCCATATCATTTACCGCTGATACAATTTCACCCAGCTCTCCCTGAAGAGGCGTAATGGGAGTATGCAGATCGCTCTGCATCCGGCGCAACCCATTCTTTATGGTGTTCACATGTCGGATCACCCGGTCAGCCATCGAAAAACTGAGGGCAAGGCTGCACATAAGACCCACCGCAATCACCCAGATAATCGTCTTATCCATATCCATTGCCTGTCGCTCAATCGCTTCCGTAAATTCATTTGCCCAAATATACCCAATGACCTCATTATTTCTGACGATTGGCAGCATGGCATTCATAATATGTCCTCGAACGAGAGGCCCTGATTCGACCATTCGTTCACCTTTTTCCATAACCTTCCAACCGGGATGAGATGGCTGAATTGAAATACCGACTTTCCCCCCATATTCCTTGCTGGGTCCATACGTTATGATTGCGTTCAGGGCTTTGCTGTAATAGCCGACTCCAACGCCAGGATTTGCTTCAGCAATATGATCGGTAAAGTTACGGAGCTGTAAGTTCAGGAATGCGATTTTAGCCCTCCGGTCGTCCGGGACTCCGTTGTAGTCACTCAATAGCGCATCAAATCCATGACCGAGGTGCTGGTCCAATATTCTCGCCAAACCGAACAGTTTGGTCTGCTTCTCTTCAATGAGTGCCTGACGACCCTTGATCTCAAGAACGTATCCTGTTGAAATAATAGGGATGCTGACAACAATGAACGCCATAAGCAGCAATCGAGCGCGCAGTGTCGCAGGAAGCATCTTACCGAGATAATTGCGAATCACTAATATTGTGCCCTTTCAACTTTTCAATCCTGCAATCACGAAAAAACGAACCATATTCGGAAAACGGTCTTCCACTTAAAAGCACGCAATCCATCTGCTTTAACATTAAGTATCTGCACACGGAAAATCAACGGGCCGCGTCCAGTCAAGTGGTGGAAGAGCGATCGTGCAAGCCTCGGCCTGTGCTAAGCAGCCACCGTTATCAATATCCCACCGGTACGTGCTTAAGGTATGCCTAACATTCAGGCAGGCTTGACTACCTATTTCTATCGCAGCTAATCCGCATTGTTACAAAACCAGAAGCGTGGCTGAAGCTGCTCCCCCCAATACTGGCTTTAACCTCCCTTTCTGATAGATCCAAAAAGACCGCCACCATCGCCAGTCGTATTAATCGCATCCGGTTCTTGCAGCGTGGCGGTCACAAAGGATTTCATAGAAAAAAGAAATTGCAAACCACGAATAAATCGGCGGGAAAACTAATTCTGGGAAGCAACTAACAAGTAGCGTCCAAAGACACGTCAAACCAATAAGCTGTATTTTCATTCTCATTTATAGGTTCTCAACTTCCGGAAGTCAACATAATCGAGCATTAACGGATTTGGAGAATTATTTTCAGCCCATCAGAAAAAAAGGAGCTATCTCGAAAGCACCTGCTTTCGTTTATGAGGAGTTAGAGTAGGTGCCACGGAAATGCTCGTGGCACTCTGCGAGCGGGTTAGATACTGGCGGAGAGGGGGGGATTCGAACCCCCGGTAGGGTTGCCCCTACAACGGTTTTCGAGACCGCCGCTTTCAACCGCTCAGCCACCTCTCCAGATGTGCTGCGAACGGCTTGAGACGATTATTATAGCATCGGCATCGCTCTTCATGCAGAGAAAAAAAGGACCTTCTTGCTCATGTCCGCATTATTTCCGGCAAATGACATTACTTGACGGTAGGGGATATCTTTTGCCCTGGATGACCTTCGGCTGTTAAGCTAGCAAAATGGCTATTGATGAGAATACAGCCCGACGTATTTATTTCGATCATGCGTCCACCACACCGCAAGCTCTCGCAGTGTGCGAGGCCATGGCCCCTTATTTTTCTTCGCTGTTCGGAAATCCCTCCAGCAGTCATTCGTTCGGCAAAGAGGCCAAAAAGGCGGTTGATAAGGCACGCGCCTCGCTCGCTCGGCTTATCGGCGCAAAGAATGATGAAATCATATTTACCGGAAGCGGCACAGAAAGCAACAATACCGTCCTGAAAGGAGTGTCTGCTTCTCTGCGCGGACGGGGCGATCACATTATTACCTCGTCAATCGAGCATCGATCTGTGCTTGAGCCTTGCAATTATCTTGAACGGAATGGCTTTCGGGTAACATACCTCCCTGTGGATAAATACGGCATGGTAAATCCGGATCAAGTGCGCAAGGCCATCACTCCTCGCACAATTCTTATCTCCGTAATGCATGCGAACAATGAAATCGGGAGCATCCAGCCGATTGCCGAGATTGGCCGTATCGGACGAGAATGCGGAATCGCGGTGCATTCCGATACTGTACAGACTTTCGGCCATCTGCCGGTGCTGGTCGATGAACTGCAGATCGATTACCTGTCCGCGTCGGCTCACAAGCTGTATGGCCCAAAAGGCATCGGCATGCTGTATGTCCGCAGCGGCAGCAAGATACAACCGCTCCTGCACGGCGGGGCCCAGGAAGGCGGAATACGCTCCTCGACGCTGAATGTTCCCGGAATCGTCGGCTTGGGAGTTGCTGCGGATCTTGCACGCGAGGTGATGCTTGATGAGATTGCCTCTCTTACCCGCCTAAGGCTGCGCCTTATCGAGGGACTGACAAACCGGATTAAGAAGACATTCCTGAATGGACATCCGGTGCATCGGTTGCCGGGGAATGTCCACATCTCATTTCCTCATGCCGAAGGAGAATTGATGCTGCGCGAGCTTGACGAGGCCGGCATCGCATGCTCGACAGGGTCCGCATGCAGTGCTGCGAAAACAGGACCTTCTCATGTGCTCGCTGCTATGGGCCTGTCCGATGCCCATATTGCAGGTTCACTGAGGATTACGCTTGGACGAGCTACTGACGACTACGAGATAGACACTCTTCTTGATACCCTCCCCGCTATCGTGCGCAAACTGCGCGCCCTTCAGGAATTCTCCTGATCAGCAGCACACCGTCTTTTCCCTTTCACGCATAAGTGACATACTCACGGGAATCAATTCCCATGCATCTTAAGCTACTGAGATGCGAGAGCTTCCTGTTTCAGCGAACGACTTGCTTCATCGACAGAGTCGATTTAACAGCGGCCCTTCTCTCGGCAGGCGTAACTTCGGGAGTGTCCCGCCCTATAACATCAATATCTACAGCAGCGTTATGATCCCGATCATGCACGACAAGGCATTGCGGGCACTGCCATACACGCCGTCTGAGTTTCAAGTTCTTGTTGACGTACCCACGATTCGTTCCATTCGTTATACGATTCCAACATGAGGAAGCATTCCTGAAATCGGGAACTGAGGACAGTAAATCCAAGGTTGATATTCCTTGTTATTCAAACTGTTGGGGTGCCAATTAAACCATGGCATGCGAAATGCAGTCTGAACAGGCAAAGAGCACCAAAGGAGGACGACAATGAATGCATCAATATACGCAATCAGGAAAGCCGTAGCACTCGTACTGGTAGCAGTCATGTTGTTTGTGACCGCATGTACCGAATATCATGCTCAGGGAATCGGCGCCGGAGCGCTTGCCGGCGGAACCGCCGGTGCATTGCTCGACAGACACAATGGTTGGCGCGGCGGTGTCATCGGAGCCGGTCTGGGTGCACTTCTCGGCGGAACTCTTGCGGACATTTCGGTGCGCGGCACAAGGGAAGCGGCGGTAACGAACCGGCCGGTACAGTATCGCTCGGATAATGGTCAGTATACGTATGTTGCAGAACCTTATGATCAAAATGCATCGACCCGTTGCAAAAAGGTACGTGAGCGCGTTTTTGAAGGAGACAGGCTCGTAAAAGATTATGTCAAGGAAATATGTGACAGCCAGCGATATGACAGGGGGTATCTCAATTAGCTTATAAGGTTGGCACAACGGCGATCATATCCAGTGGCCGGACAGCCCGAATGGGTTATCCGGCCCGCCAGTTTCTTGATATGCTAGTATAAAATGATTTCAGGCTTTGAATTTACGGCAGGGGAAGGGACAGGTGCAATGACCAACATAGTGCTCCGTATAATGATTAATGCGCTTTCCATCGGTGCTGCAATCCAGCTGGTCGACGGTATTGTATTTACGGGTGAATGGTGGAAGATAATTATAATAGGCCTTGTGTTCGGCGTAGTCAATACGCTCATCAAGCCGATAGTGACCTTTTTCTCTTTTCCGCTCATCATATTGACGCTCGGCATCTTCACGCTCGTCGTCAATGCGCTCATGCTGATGCTGACCGCTTATCTTTCGGGTCCTCTTGACCTCGGGCTGCAGATTCACGGCTTCTGGCCGGCATTCTGGGGTGCTATCATCGCGAGTATCGTGAACATGCTGCTCGGCTGGATCTCAGGAGCAAACCGATAAAATACAACCCTGCAATTATTTCTTTTTCTTTCGCAGGAGCAAGGCGGTAGCAAATGCTGCCGCCGCAGCGCCTCCTAAAGCGCTCCGCAAGACAAATGATGAAACTTTAAAGACATTCTTGATCAGTCGAAGACTCATGATCCCCCCTAACCGCCTTCCGGCGCTCCGCGAAGAATCGCTTCAAGAGCGCCGCGCTCTCGGCTTCGCATACTCCGGTTTGCACATTCAGGCGGTGATTTAATCGAAGGTCCGTAAATATCTGAAAGAGGCTCTGCGCCCCGCCTTTTGCGTCACCGCACCCGTATACAAGTCGTCCGAGCCGCGCATGCATGATTACCCCAGCACACATAACGCACGGCTCTTTCGTCACATAGAGCGTTGCGTCCGACAGCCGCCATCTCTTCAGTCTCCGCGCAACCCTCCTCAACACGATGGTTTCGGCATGACCGGTCGGATCGAATTGAGATTCCCTGATATTATGCGCCCGCCCGGCTACCTTTCCGTCGATGACGAGAACCGCCCCGACAGGCACCTCTTCCTTGCGATAGGCTTTCTCAGCCTCTCGCAAGGCAAGCTTCATGAAATGGTCGTCTGAAGCCACGCAATCCATGCATCGAGGCCTTCACCGGTTTTGCATGAAACTTCAAAAATGACGCAGCCCGGATTCAGGGAAAGAACGTCGCGCTTTATCTTCTCAACATCGACATCAAGAAACGGCTTGAGATCCATCTTATTAATCACCAAGGCGCTCGATTCCTGAAACATTATCGGATATTTCAGCGGCTTGTCATGGCCTTCGGTAATACTGAGCACGGCAGCTTTCATGTGCTCGCCGAGCTTGAACTCCGCCGGACAAACAAGGTTGCCGACATTTTCGATAACAAGCAGATCAAGCTCACGATAGGGAATATCCTCAAGAACCTCGCTTATCATGTTGGCGTCAAGGTGGCATGCCCCGCCCGTATTTATCTGGACGACCGGAACCTTCAGGGCATCAATCCTCATCGCGTCATCAGTGCCAGCAATATCGCCTTCTATGACACCAACCCGGATACGATCCTTGAGACGCTTGATTGTCTCCTCAAGAAGCGTGGTTTTCCCGGCTCCCGGAGAACTCATAAGATTCAGGACAAAGACCCCTGCATCGTCAAACAATGCCCTGTTCCCCTCGGCTATCTTTTCATTGGCAGTAAGAATGTTGGTTGTTACCTTGAGTTTCATCACTCAACCTCCAAGTCGGCCACAGTCAGCTCACGACCGCTCGAGAGCGTATACTCCACGCTGCCGCAATGAGGGCACGAGAGGACATATCGCTCTTCGGTTTCGAACGATTTGCCGCACTCCCGGCATTCACCGCGAAGCGGTACCTCCACAATCTCGAGGTCAGCCTTGCGGGCGATGGTATCTTCCTTCAGGGAATCAAACGCAAACAGAAGGGCCTCCGGCATCACGCCGGAGGCCTTTCCGATAAGAACTCTGACATGCTTGATTGTCGAGAATCCGTTCGTCCTGCAGTTTTCGACGGCGACGTCAAGCAGACTCTGCGCTATCGAAACCTCATGCATTTTCTTTTTTGACTTCTTTGGTGTAGGCCTCCTTGCCGGCCTCAAATGCGTTCGAGAGAGCTGATTTCTGCTCTTCAACAACTGTTTTCGCCTTGTCGAGCGTCGTATTCATCGTCTCGCAGGCTTGTCCATAATAACCTGTAGCCGACGTCTTGGCCTGCTCGGCATAATCCGTTGCCCTTTCTCTCATGTCATCAGAAAACTCGCGGATCTTACGGCGCGTTTCGACCCCCGATTGAGGAGCCAGCAGCAACGAAATCCCAGCACCGACCGCGCCACCGAGCAGAAACGCCAGAAAAACCGAACCTGCACCGTACCCGTAATCATCTCTCATATGCATTACCTCCCAGACCGTAATTGTCCCATAAACACCGAAAGTGCCGTGCTGAGCCCGGCCCGCAGGCCCGAGGCGCGACAGGTCACCGCATTCTGCACTTCACCGAGCAGCGCATTGGCAGCACGAATATTGGCGCCGAATTCCGCCACCGAATCGGACACCAGCCGCACGTTGCCGCTGACTCCCCGTACATCTTCACTTACCTTGCGGAGGCTTGCAAGCGTTGACTCGGACTGCTGCAAAAGCGGTTGCATCTTTTCCTCGGTCCGACCGAGAAATTCCCGGAGGGCTATCGATGCCTTGCGAAGTTCGATAGCGGCAAAAAGAATAAAAACGATTACCGCTACGAATGTGAGCGTCATAATGAAAAAGCATATGCTCATAATAATCAGCCAGGAATTGCTCTCCATGATCCCCTCCTTACGGGAAAAGTATAGCACATTTGAAAGACTCCGAGGATACTACGCGTGGCGCGAAACGTGGAGGATGCGCTGTATGACGGTGACGTGGCTGAGGACGAAAAGAACGATCATGACCGGAAAAAGCCAGCCTGTTAAACAGCCGAAAGCCAGCAACACGATCCGTTCCGGCCGTTCCATGATACCGACATGGCAGGCTATCTTCAGTCCCTCGGCGCGTGCCCTGACATAGCTCACCAGCACCGCTCCGACGAGCGAGCCGATCGAAAGCACGGCACCCGCAATATGGTCTGTCGTAAAGAAATACCACGCAGCTGCAATAAAAAGACATGCATCGGAATACCGGTCAAGCGTCGAGTCAAGAAGCGCTCCGAACCGCGAGACTTTTCCGTTGGAGCGCGCCACGACACCGTCAAGCATATCAAGAAGACCGCCGAGAAGGATCAGGAGGCCGCCTGCAATAAGATTTCCCGGCATCACGAGAGCAGCCACGACGGTAATCAGGAAACCCGCGACGGTAATAACATTCGGGCTTATGGAGACACGTCTG
>DATHDH010000087.1:0-5945 GCA_035319145.1 Dissulfurispiraceae bacterium
GCTGACGATGAGACCTCCCACGATGGCGATCCCGAGAGGACTGCGGAGTTCACTCCCCACCCCTCCGCCGACTGCAAGAGGAAGCGCCCCCAGGAGAGCCGCCATTGTCGTCATCATGATCGGTCGAAATCGCAACAGACACGCCTGATAGATGGCATCTTCGGGGCTTTTGCCTTCTTTTCGCTCTGCCTCAAGTGCAAAGTCCACCATCATGATACCGTTCTTCTTCACGATGCCAACAAGCAGGAGGACGCCAATCAAGGCAATAATGCTGAGCTCCGTTCCCGTTATCAGCAGTGCCAGGAGCGCACCTACTCCGGCAGAAGGCAGAGTCGACAGGATAGTGATAGGGTGGATATAGCTTTCGTACAAAATGCCGAGTACGATGTACACGGTCAGCACAGCAGCTAGGATGAGAAGAGGCTGGTTGTTGAGAGATGCCTGAAATGCCTGTGCAGTTCCCTGGAAGCTGCCGTGAATACTCATAGGCATACCTATCTTGCGGGTCGCTCCATCGATAGCCTTGACAGCATCTCCCAATGCCACGCCCTGAGAAAGATTGAAAGATAGCGTTACCGCCGGGAACTGCCCCTGATGAGCGATAGCCAAGGTAGTGGCGGTTGGTTCATAATGAGCGAAGGCACTTAACGGGATCTGCCCGCCTGATGGGGACTGAACATAGATGCCGCGCAGGGCTTCCGGTCGTTGCCAATATTGAGGAGCAACTTCCATAACGACATGGTATTGGTTAAGCAATGTATACACTATTGAAACCTGTCGCTGGCCGAAAGCGCTGTAGAGCGTATCATCGATAAGCTGTGGCGTGATGCCGAACCGCGAAGCCGTACTGCGATCGATGACGATATTGGTTTGCAGTCCCTTGTCTTGCCGGTCGCTGTTCACATCCACGATTCCCGGAAGGGAGCGCATCTGTGTTTCAATGCGCGGCGCCCACGCCATCAGCTCCTCCACATTCTCTCCCTGCAGTGTGTATTGGTATTGTGCACCGCTGAGCCTCCCTCCAACCCGCACATCCTGAACCGGCTGCAAGTAGGCGGGAGCGCCCGGAATGCTGCTGAGTCCTTTGCGAAGTCGTCCTATCACTTGATCCGCAGAGAGCTTTCTTTCTTCTATAGGCTTCAGCCCGATAAACATCCGACCGGTATTTCTTGTGGCTCCGCCGCCGCCGCCCGTAAATGCCGTCACGGAATCTACGGCAGGATCCCGTTGGATTGTATCCACTACTGCCTCCAATTTATTTTTCATGGCCTGAAACGATATGTCCTGCGATGCCTGAATGGTCCCAATAAGCCGGCCTGTATCCTGCTGCGGGAAGAATCCTTTGGGAATAACTATGAAAAGGAAAACACTGAGCACGAAAGTCATGAGCGTCAAACCGAGCATCAGTCTTGGATGCCTCAACGCCGCAGCCAGACTGATTTCATACTTTCGATGCATCCATGCTAACATGCGCTCTCCCATGAGAAACAATCGACCATGAGAGCTCTTTGCATCGGATTTGAGCAGGAAAGCACACATCATAGGGGTAGTGGTGAGCGAGATCACGAGAGAAATCATGATCGCCGCTGATAGGGTTACTGCAAACTCCCGGAAAAGCCGGCCGAGTATGCCTCCCATAAGCAGGACGGGGATAAAGACTGCAACCAGCGAGATGCTGATGGAGAGTACCGTAAACCCTATCTCCTTTGCCCCCAGAAGCGCCGCCTCTTTTGCAGGCACCCCTTGTTCCAGATGACGCGTAATGTTCTCCAGCACGACAATAGCATCGTCAACGACAAAACCCGTCGCGATAGTGAGAGCCATAAGGGAGAGGTTGTCCAAGCTGTAACCGAAAAGATACATGAAGCCAAACGTGCCGATTAGGGAGACCGGGACCGCAATACTCGGGATCAGTGCGGCTCGTATATTTCTCAAAAAGAAGAAGACAACAAGAATTACCAATAAACCGGATATGACGAGGTTTCTCTCGACTTCCCGCAGAGAGGCGCGGATGGTGATGGTGCGATCCATCACTATCGACGTTTGTATGGCATTCGGGATCGATGCGCTCAACTGAGGAAGAAGGCTGCGAACGCGATCTACCGTCTCAATGATATTTGCACCGGGCTGCCTGAAGATAATGAGCGGCACCGCAGGCTTACCGTTGACAAGCCCTGCGTTTCGGACATCTTCAACTGAGTCCTCCACCCCTGCAATATCGGACAATCTGACCGCAGCGCCGGACCGATACGTTACGATTAGAGGCCTGTATTCCTCCGCCTTATACAGTTGATCATTTGTCCGGACTTCCCATGTTGTAACGGCATCCTCCAACTGTCCCTTGGGTCGTCTCACATTTGTGCTGCTTAACAGGCTCCTGACATCATTCAGACCGATTCCATATTTGACCAAAGCGTTCGGATTCAACTCCACCCGCACCGCCGGCAAAGAGCTGCCGCCGACAAAGACCTGGCCCACTCCCTCCACCTGGGCAAGTTTTTGCTGAAGAATAGAGGAGGCTGCATCGTAAATCTGTGCATTGCTCAGAGTCTCTGACTGAAGCGCTACGATAAGAATCGGAGCATCAGCCGGATTGACCTTGCGGTACGTCGGGTTGGCAGGGAGCGCCGCAGGCAAGTCTGTTCGTGCTGCATTAATAGCGGCCTGAACGTCCCGCGCAGCACCATCGATATTGCGGCTCAGTTCAAATTGCAGGGTGACGGACGTCGCTCCTAAAGTGCTTGATGACGTCATTTCAGCAACACCCGCAATATGCGCAAATTGCCGCTCCAGAGGTGCTGCCACGGATGTAGCCATAGTTTCCGGGCTGGCTCCCGGCAATGAGGCTTGTACCGATATGGTGGGGAAATCCACCTGCGGAAGTGGGGAAACGGGCAGCATGCGCAGTGCCACAAGGCCGGCCAGTGCTATGCCGATGGTCAGAAGCGTGGTAGCAACCGGTCTGATGATGAACGGCCTCGAAACGTTCATTTGGTAAGGGTCGACTGAGATGCTCCACCCGACGAAGCAGTATTGTGGCTGTCTTCCTGTCTGAAGGATTCAGGACGATTTCGCCTCACTCGTCGTGATAACCGATCGAACCAGAGGTAGATGACCGGGGTGGTGTATAGGGTGAGCGCCTGACTAAAGAGGAGACCGCCTATGATTGAAATACCCATTGGCCGTCGCAGTTCTGACCCAACGCCTCCGCCAAGGGCCAGTGGCACTGCAGCCAGCAATGCTGACAGTGTCGTCATCATAATTGGCCTGAATCGCAAAAGACAAGCCTGATAGATGGCATCCTCAGGGCTTTTCCCTTCTTTGCGCTCTGCATCGAGCGCAAAGTCGACCATCATGATTCCGTTCTTTTTGACGATCCCGATCAATAAGATGATCCCTATCAGCGCGATCACACTGAATTCCGTTCCGCATAGCATAAGCGCAAGCAGTGCCCCGACGCCGGCCGACGGCAGCGTGGAAAGTATGGTCAAGGGATGGATATAACTTTCGTACAGAACGCCGAGTACGATATAAACCGTGATCAAAGCAGCCAGGATGAGAATTGGCTCGTTAACCAGAGATGTTCTGAAGGCTTGTGCGGTCCCTTGAAAGCCGCTCCGAATACTCGCCGGAATGCCAAGTTGTTGGGAAACAGATTCGATCGCCTTGACGGCGTTTCCGAGCGATTCACCCGGGGCTAAATTGAACGAAATATTTGTGGCCGGGAATTGTCCCTGATGACTGATGATGAGCGGACCAAGCGTCTCACTCATATTTGTCATGGCGGTTAGCGGAACCTGCCCGCCGCTGGCGCCGCGTACAAACAGATCTCGCAGGTTGTTCGGATGTTGTTTGAACTCCGGCCTGACTTCCAGAACTACGCGATATTGGTTCAACTGCGTAAAAATCGTCGAGACTTGCCGTTGCCCGAAGGCATCATACAGGGTGTCGTCAATAAGCTGCGGTGAAACCCCAAGTCTTGATGCTGTGTTGCGATCAATTACCACCATCGCCTGAAGCCCCTTATCCTGCTGGTCGCTGCTCACATCCCGCAGTTCAGGGAGGGCATTCAATGCCTCAACGATTCGCGGAGTCCATGCATTCAGCTCGTTAAAATCAGGATCTTCGAGACTGAATTGATATTGAGTGCGGCTCACCCTGCTCTCAACGGTAAGGTCCTGAACAGGCTGCATAAAAAGCGAGATTCCTTGTAATTTTGCTATTTCCGGCTGTAAGCGGCGGATTACCTCACTTGCGCTTATCGTGCGATCTCCCAATGGCTTTAGATTGATGAGGACTCGACCGCTGTTGAGCGTAGTATTTATGCCGTCCACACCGATAAAGGTCGACAGACTCTGCACTGCAGGGTCCTGTAAGATGACCTTCGCCAGTTTCTGCTGTCTGTCGGCCATCGCCGGAAATGAACTCCATTGCGGGGCTTCGGATATCCCCAGAATCAGCCCGGTATCCTGAACCGGAAAGAAGCCCTTGGGAATAATAATGAACAAAAACACCGTAAGAACGAGCGTCGCGACTGCAACAAGCAATGCGGCACTCTGATGCTTCAAAACCCATGTAAGCGTCTTGCCGTAAAACTCGATAATGCCATCCAATATTCTCTGAGATTCCACAAAGAACTTCTTCCGGTTCTCTTCCGGTTTCTTGCCGAGCAGTCTCGCACACATCATAGGCGTGAGGGTAAGTGAGACGATGGCAGAGATAACAATTGTGACTCCCAAAGTTATAGCAAACTCTCTGAATAATCGCCCAACAACGTCGCTCATGAACAAAAGAGGTATGAGCACGGCAACCAAAGAAACCGTAAGGGATAGAATCGTAAAGGCAATCTGTGCCGACCCTTTCAGTGCAGCTTGAAGCGGTGGCTCACCTTGTTCGATATACCGAGCAATATTCTCTATCATGACGATAGCGTCGTCTACCACGAAACCAGTCGCTATCGTCAATGCCATCAAGGTGAGATTGTTGAGGCTGAAACCCAGCAGATACATTATCCCGAATGAGCCGACGAGTGATAACGGCACAGCAATGCTCGGAATAGCGGTAGCCGACAATGTGCGGAGAAATAGAAATATCACCATTACGACCAGAGCTATTGCCAGCATGAGTTCGAACTGAACGTCTTGAACCGACGAGCGGATGGTGGTAGTGCGATCGGTAAGGATGGAAACCTGTATCGCCGCAGGCAAGGAACTTTGCAACTGCGGCAATAATCTCTTGATTCTGTCGACGACCTCAATCACGTTCGATCCCGGCTGCCGCTGAATATTGACAATCACTGCCGGGGTATCATTCATCCATGCTGCCTGTTTGACATTTTCAGCATCATCCAAGACATCTGCCACATCGGATAGCACGATTGGCGCCCCATTCCGGTAGGCGACAACGATCTGGCGATAATCTTTGCTCGTCAGAAGCTGATCATTAGCACCGATGATAGAAGACTGTCTCGGTCCGTCAAATCCGCCTTTTGCCTGATTCACATTTACGGATCCAATGACCGTCCTCATATCTTCAAGCGTGAGACCATAGGCGGCCAGTGCCTTCGGATTAGCCCGGATTCTCACCGCCGGGCGCTGTCCACCGCTGATACTGACCAGACCGACCCCCGAAAGCTGTGATATTTTCTGGGCAAGGCGTGTATCGGCCAGATCTTCAATCCGCGGCAATGGAAGGGTTCGTGACGTCAGCGCCAGGGTAAGTACCGGCGCATCTGCCGGGTTCACCTTGCTGTAAACGGGTGGATTGGGGAGATCTCGCGGCAGGAAGTTGGCACCGGCATTTATGGCTGCCTGCACTTCCTGCTCGGCAACGTCAAGACTGAGATCGAGACTGAATTGAAGTACAATCACGGAACTGCCGCCGGAACTTGTTGATGTCATCTGTCTGAGCCCTGGCATCTGACCGAACTGCCGTTCGAGAGGAGC
>DATHDH010000088.1:0-7433 GCA_035319145.1 Dissulfurispiraceae bacterium
GCGAATAGAGCTTCGCCTTGCTCTTCCTGAGGGCGTCGAGCCCTTTTCTGATATCCTTCATGAAATCCGCATCTGCACGGATTGCCTCTGTCTCCTTCCATCCCTCAAATTCATCCGGACTGATCAGAACCGCCACCGGCGAGCCGTTCCTCGTTATGACCACCTCTTCATCAGTAGAATACACGGAATCTACGAGGCCGCTGAGCTTCATCTTCGCCTCGGACAGTGATAGCGTCTTCACATGAGACCTCCTTTCTGGTTAACCAGAATTCAGTCTATTATAACCAACCATCGGTTTGTGCCGTCAAGCGTAGATTCAATTGAGCATCTTCACCCATTTGCAAATCTGCAAACGTTTTTTCCAGTATCTCGTAGACTTCTTTCTGGGCAGCTCTCGGCAGACGGCTTATTCTGACTATAATATTGCACGCTGTCTCGCTGAGCGGCTGACGCCCAAACCGCCTCGAAGCTATGGCCGGTCAATTTTGTAAACCCAAGGGTCATCCCGCCAGCACCGCAGAAAAGATCAATTAACCTGGGCCGAAGTGGCACGCCCTGCAATGCGCCATCAACTCGCGCCAGATATACTGTCTCCTCCTCAGCCACAAGTTTTATTTCATTTTTTTCTGGAATATTTCAAGTTTTTTGCCATCACAATTTTTCGAGCGTTCCTGAGCCGGAGTCAGAGGGGACTGGACACTACTCTTTCCACAATTCCTTATACAAGCCGTCCCGCTCCACCGGCCTTTTGCCCGCCTTGCGGATAAGCACTATCAGATCTTCCCGCGTCATGGCCCCTTCAGTAAGCCCGCCGGCCATGAGCGCGATCTTCTCCTCGATAATCGTACCGTCGATATCGTCGGCACCGAAGAGCAACGCGACCTGGGAGATCTTTTCGCCGAGCATGATCCAGTACGCCTTGATGTGATCGAAGTTATCAAGCACAAGGCGGCTGACCGCAATGGTTTTCAGGTCATCGATGCCGGATGAGTAGGCACCGCCCATTTCGGTATTTTTCGGGTGATATGCTAGTGGAATGAAGGCCTGAAACCCGCCGGTCTGGTCCTGAAGCTCACGGAGCTTGAAAAGATGATCGACACGGTCGGCATAGGTTTCCCAATGCCCGTACAGCATCGTAGCATTCGTCCTGATGCCGACCTGGTGCGCAGTCTTCATCACCTCAAGCCAGCGCTTCCCCGGTATCTTCTCCGGACAGACCTTGTTGCGCACGCCCTCGGCGAATATCTCGGCCCCGCCGCCCGGCATTATCTGGAGTCCAGCATCGCGCAATTGGATAAGAACTTCCTGTACGCTCAGTCCGCTGATTCGCGAAAAGTAGTCTATCTCAACCGCCGTGAATGCCTTGATGTTCAGTTTCGGGTGGCGTTTTCTGATCGCGGCAATAAGTCCGACATAAAAGTTGAACGGCCTGTCGGGGTGGAGGCCGCCGACAATGTGAACCTCAGAAAGACTCTTTGCGCCCTCTTTCGCTGCCTCGATTCTCGCAAGCATCTCCTCCACAGACAGGTTAAAAGCCCCTTCTTCTCCGGATGACCTGCTGTATGCGCAGAATTTGCAACGGTTGACACAGATATTCGTCGGGTTGATGTGGCGGTTGACGATGAAATATGCTTTCTTCCCGTTCTTCTTCCTGGCAACCTCATCAGCCAGCCTTCCGAGACCGAAGAGATCGTCCGATTCAAAGAGCTTGACCGCCTCACGGCGGGTCAGCCGACCGCCTGCATCCAGTTTTGTGTGGACCTTTTCAATCATTGCTCATTATAGCGTGGATTCCCGAAAGAACGGAAGATTGGTCGATATTCACGGATAAAGTGGGGTAAACTGTCAGGATGTCGGTTCGCGATCTGATCATTGAAGGCGCAAAACAGAACAACCTGAGGAATGTCAGCCTTACACTGCCGCATGACAAGGTCATCGTCATTACAGGCCTTTCGGGCTCGGGCAAATCGTCACTGGCGTTCGACACCATTTTCGCGGAGGGGCAGTGGCGGTTCATCGAATCCCTATCCGCTTACGCCCGCCTCTTCCTCGAAAAACTCGACCGACCCGATGTCGATGCCATCCATAATATAAGACCGGCCATTGCGCTGGAGCAGAAAAATCCGGTGAAAGGCGCGCGCTCCACGGTCGGCACGCTCACTGAGCTTTACGACCTCCTGCGCGTTCTATTTGCGCGGGTCGCTACCCCGTTTTGCCCAGTCTGCGGCAAGGAGATCAGGAGATGGGATCCGTCGCAGATAGTTGCAGACCTTATCGAAAATCATCAAGATCAGAAAGCCCTCATCGTCTTTTCGACGAATGAATCTCCGGTATCGCTCAAGCAACGGGGCTTTCACCGGATGCTCGTGAACGGCGAAATCCGGGAAATAGACGAGATGCAGGGAGACCGGGCCTGCCATCAGACATACGAGGTTGTGCTCGACAGACTTGTCATCCGCGATGATCCGCGTCTCTCCGATTCTATTGAAATGGCATGGCGCGAGGGCGGCGAACAAATGAAGGTCATGCTTGTCGGCGAGGACCCTGCAGGGGCATTAACGCTTTCACCCCTCTCGTTCTCGTCATTGAATGCCTGCGACGATTGCCATATTTCTCTGCCCGAACCGACGCCGATTCTCTTCTCGTTCAACCATCCGCTCTGTGCATGTCCAGAGTGCAAGGGGTTCGGCAATATCCTGAAATACGATGAGGAGATAATCGTCCCCGACCAGGATCGCTCGCTCAACAAGGGGGCCATAGATATCTGGGAAAAGCCCGGCTATAGCTGGTGGAAGGAGCAAATGCTCAAGGGCGCGCGAAAGGCCGGCATCGACCTGAATACGCCGTATCGCCATCTCGGCGCAGAGGCACAGAAACGGATTTTTACCGAAACAGAAAGTTTTTACGGGATTAAGGCATTTTTCGACGAGATGGAGACAAAACGCTACAAGTTGCATGTCCGCGTTTTTCTCAGCAGATACCGCACGCCGATAACCTGCCCGCTCTGCCTCGGCAAACGCCTTTGCACCCTGGCGCTCGCATATAAAATCAACGGATACGATATTGCCGATGTCTGCGAGATGCCGATTGATACCCTTGCTTCCTGGATTGAAGGCCTGCATCTGACGCCCATGCAACGAGATATCGCCAAAGAGGCGATGAAACAGCTCCTGCTGAAGCTCCATTTTCTCAAGCGGGTCGGCCTCGGGTATCTGACCCTGAGCCGTCAGGCCAAGACGTTGTCGGGCGGTGAATACCAGCGTGTCAACCTGGCCAATCAGCTTGCATCGGCACTGACCGGCACTCTTTATGTCCTGGATGAGCCTACCATTGGGCTCCATCCGCTCGATACGGATCGCATCATCGCAATCATCCGGGAACTCTCGAATTTGGGCAACACGATCCTTGTTGTCGAACATGATCGCGATGTGATCCGTTCAGCCGACTGGGTTGTCGAGCTCGGCCCCGGGGGAGGCCACCGCGGAGGCGAAATTGTTTTTTCGGGACCGATGCAAGCGTTTCTCGCATCCGATACAATCACTGCAAACTATGTACGCGGTGCGCGGGACGGCAGCGCCTGTTTCCAGACAAACGGCAAAAAATCGGCCCCTCTCCGCGCCCATCAGTCATCACTTGTCCTCAAGGGCGCTACCGGCCACAATCTCAAGAATCTTACCCTGCGGATTCCGGTCGGTCTGTTCACCGTGGTCACCGGGGTCTCAGGTTCCGGAAAGAGCAGCCTCATCATAGAAACGCTATGCCATGCCCTCGGCCGCCATTTCAAAACCGACTCCGAAAATCCCCTTCCCCATGAGAGCCTTGAAGGCGCCGAACGCCTGCGGGGGGTGCAATTTATTGATCAAAGTCCGATTGGAAAGACTCCCCGCTCAAACCCGCTCACCTACCTGAAGATATTCGAGCCAATCCGCAAGCTCTTCGCCGCACAGCCCGAGGCTAAGGCGCATGGCTACACTCCTGGGTTTTTCTCGTTCAATGTCCCGGGCGGACGGTGCGAGACCTGCAAGGGCGAGGGATACGAACGGCTCGAACTCTTCTTTTTTGAGGACGTGTATGTGAAATGCGAAGACTGCAAAGGACTGCGTTATCGGGACGAGGCGCTCCGTGTCGCTTACAACGGCAAGAATGTCAGCCAGGTACTCGACATGACGGTCGACGAGGCCGGCGTTTTTTTTGCCGAGACGTCCGACGTCGTTTCCCGGTTGCGGCTGCTGCAGGAGATCGGCCTCGGCTACCTGCGGCTTGGGCAGCCTGCAACAACGCTTTCCGGCGGAGAGGCCCAGCGACTGAAGATATGCGCGGAACTGGCCGAACATGCCTCGCGCCGCTCTGCAAAAGGTTCAGCAAAGGGAATGCTTTATCTCCTTGACGAACCGACCGTCGGCCTTCATCACAACGATGTGATCCTCTTCATGGGCATCATCCGAAAGCTCATTGAAAACGGCAATACGGTTGTCATTATCGAACACAATCTTGACGTTATTTGCCAGGCTGACTGGGCGGTTGATCTCGGCCCCGAAGGAGGAGAGCGCGGCGGGATGATACTGTTCGAGGGGCCTGCGGGGGAACTTGCCCACTGCGAAAGCTCGGCAACAGGCAGATACCTGACGGAGTATCAGAAAGAATATGCAGCGGAATGCTGACGTGGTACCATAAGGCGGAGCGTCCCGGATTGCGCAGGCGCTATGAGCTCAATGAAGAGTTCTCTCAGTCAACGCATTTAAAGAGCGGTTTTACGCCGCTTGCTTGCATAACCAGACAAAAAAATTGAGGCATAGTCTGTTTATTGCGCATGACTATGCCTCAATTGATGCTCGCTGGTGGCGGTGCAGGGATTCGAACCCCGGACACTGCGAATATGAGTCGCATGCTCTACCAACTGAGCTACACCGCCGGAGCTATTAGTATAGCAAAGCGTCTTCTCGGGAGGCAATAGCAGCACCCGGTCAAATAACAGCTAATTATCAATGGGATTGCCTGAAAATCGCTCGTATCAATCGCCTCCCGGGCAAGGGGATGTAATTGACAATCCACAGCAATATTGACATAATACTTATCTGCATTTCGGCTTCCCGGGTAGCTCAGCTGGCAGAGCAGGTGGCTGTTAACCACCCTGTCGGGGGTTCGAGTCCCTCCCCGGGAGCCATTTCCCCCGACAGGCATTTAAGCAGTAACATTCGCAGATACCTCCGCCCTTGGACCACATTATTCATAAATTTCTTCGCAGCGCGGGTGCGGGATGTCCGCTTCGAGGCGAGGTGCCTAGGTGTAGACGGGTCGGTTAACGACAGGCTTGACAAATCGATTAAGTAGGAGTAAATTAGTCCTGATTAATCGCGCGAGAAGAAGATGACGACACCACAACAGCAGCCGGAATGTCCGCCGCAAGCCCCTGAAGGCACGGAGCCCCTTGATGCATCGAGCTTGATGATCAAGACGCGTTTCTTTATTCCCCCGCACGTCCAGGTCCTGATGCCGGGCCTTATCCTTACGAGCATCATATCAGCCCTCGCACTGCACACCGGAGCAAAAATTACCTATGTAACACCGCTTATCGCGGCAATGGGGATGGGTATTTTGCTGCGGAATGCCTTCATTATTCCGGACGCTTATAAGGCAGGCATATTCTTTTCTATGCGTCAGATTCTCCGTTTTGCGGTTGCGCTGCTCGGTATCCGCATAACCTTTGCGAAGATCATCGGACTGGGGTGGGAGGGGATTGTCATCGCCCTGGTGCCGCTTGCGCTCACACTTCTCCTGACCGTGATTCTTGGCCGGGCGCTGCAGGTTGCCCCAATGTCGGCGCTTTTGATAGGGACCGGGACGTCTATCTGCGGAGCGGCGGCGGTTCTTACGACAGGCGCGGTTACCCGCGCAAAGGACGAAGACGTAATTGTTGCCATCAGTTCCATCACCGTATTCGGAACCATGTCGATGCTGGCCTATCCTATTGCCTTCAAGCTCGACTTTCTACCCATTTCATCTGAGCAGTATGGGTATTGGGTCGGCGCGTCCATTCATGAAGTTGCCCAGGTTATCACCGCAGCATTCAGCGGGGGCGATGAAAGTGGAGAGATAGGAATCATTATCAAATTAACCCGCGTTGCCGCCCTTATTCCGGTTGCCCTCATCATATCCATGCTGGTGGCGCGGGGAACGATCCGGCAGGGTGAAGGTACGGACAAGGCAGCTGTGGCTTTTCCCTTTTTCCTGCTCGGGTTCATCGGTATGGTCGCGCTGAACTCGGTAGATTTCTTTACGCCGAAGGCTGTTCACTGGATTGAACTGTTCGATATGTTTCTGCTTACGATGGCCATGGCCGGCATGGGCCTTGAGACTGACTTCCGGCAGCTCATGCGTGTCGGATTCCGACCGTTTTTCCTGAGCGTTATCGTGACGCTCTTCATATCTGTTTTGAGTTATTTCCTCGTCATCTGGCTCACCTAAGCACCGCTGACTATCCATTTTTTTAAATAATGCGCGCTCTGAAAAAGTGCTATACTTAGCAAGCCAGGAGGCGTCATGAGCGATACCAAGCGGGTATTTGAGCGCATCGTACAAAAAAAACAGGATTATATCGACTACAGTTTTTCATCTGCCGAAAGTTCCGCGCTCACAACCTTTTTCGACCTTTCCCAGGAGTTCGATTCCCTGGATGATTTTTATGCCCTCTGTGTCGGTATCCCAAAGATATTTTTCGGGCTCGATGCATGCCTTTATATGATGCACGAGAAGCTGGAGCGCTTCGCTCTTGCGGCCAAGACGACCGATGATCGGAAAGAGGGCGACGCCCCAGGTGCGGAAATCCGCGTCGAGGCCGATCCCTATCTTACGGAACAAAACAGCCTGATACTCAGCATCAAGGGCAGGGAAGTCCTGATGGGGCAGCTTCCTTTCAAAACCGTAAACAACATTATCGGCATTCTCGAATTATTGCCGTTTCCCCGCTATTCTCCGCACCGCATGTTCTATTTCAGAAAATACGCCAATCGCATCGGGTATAACCTGCACAACAAATTCCTGGCATTGAAAAACGAACAGCATCTTCGCTTTATCAGGGTTCTGGTTGCAGATATCGAACACAATGTGATAGTGCCAAACATGATTTACCGTCTTTATCTGCGGCAGCTGAACGGCCGCATTCAGCAGGCTGAGCAGCTTGAAGCACGCATCGCTCAGGGCAAGCTGAAGCCCGGCAATGAACTCAACATTCAGCGGCTTCATGACGAGCTGAGCGACGCGACCCGCGGACTTCGCGCCGAGTATGAGCACATCGAGCGTCACTACAGCAACATGAGCCTTTTCCTTGAAACCCTGCTCAGGCGCAGCCACTTTGATCATGGGCGCCTCATTCTGCGCACCAAGATTTGCAATCTCAAAAAGGAAGTGCTTGATCCTCAGCTTGAGCGGTATCG
>DATHDH010000089.1:0-2025 GCA_035319145.1 Dissulfurispiraceae bacterium
GACCGGTAAAACCGTCTGCCCGAAGATTTATATTGCATGCGGCATCTCAGGCGCGGTACAGCATCTCGTCGGAATGTCCTCATCTGATATCATTGTCGCAATCAACAAAAACCCCGAAGCGCCGATCTTCAATGTGGCCACATACGGCATCGTAGGAGACCTCTACGAGATTGTCCCGCTCCTAATCAAGAAACTGAAGGAGGCGAAGGAATAACATGCAGATCTGTTTTATCTTTCCCGGGCAGGGTTCACAGGCCGTCGGCATGGGGCGGTCTCTTCACGAACAGTTCGATTCCGTCAAGGCCCTTTACGCGGCGGCATCCGACGCCCTCGGTTATGATGTTGCAGCGCTGAGTTTCGAAGGCCCGGCCGAAGAACTGAACAAGACGCATATCACCCAGCCCTGCCTGCTGACGGCAAGCATCGCGGCCTTCACCGTCCTTGGCGAAAGAGGTATCGTCCCGCACGTCGTCGCCGGCCACAGCCTTGGAGAATTTTCGGCGCTCGTAGCGGCCGGCAGTATCGATTTCCGCGATGCGGTCAGGCTTGTCGAGACACGCGGCAGGATTATGCAGGATGCGGTGCCGGCCGGAACCGGCCTGATGGCAGCGATCCTCGGCCTCGACAGAGATCAACTCGATGAAATCTGCGCATCGGTAACAAGCGGCTATGTGGGAGTGGCGAACTACAACTGCCCCGGCCAGACGGTCATTTCCGGCGAAAAAACGGCGGTCGAGGCCGCCATGGTCAAGGCAAAAGAGGCCGGCGCAAAGCGGGCCCTGCCGCTCGCCGTAAGCGTTCCCTCGCACTGCAGGCTGATGACCGAAGCCGGAACTCGTTTTGCCGACCTGTTGAATCGCATTCAGGTGAAGGACGCTTCAATCAGATTCGTGAATAACGTTGATGCCGCATTCATATCCTCATCCGATGCGATCAGGACGTCGCTGACGCGCCAGCTCAGCCTGCCGGTGCTTTGGGAGGATTGCATCACAACAATTGCGTCCGTTGGGACGACGACATTTGTCGAGGTCGGCCCCGGAAAGGTGCTGTGCGGCCTTGTCAAACGCAATGCACCCGCTGCCGCATGCATGAACGTCGAAGACCCGGATTCCTTGATGAAGACCGTTGAGGGGCTGCGCGGCCAATGATTTCGATCGATGCCAGAGGGCTGCGCAACCCTGAACACATCAGGGCATTTCGCGATCGTTTTGAAGGAATATGCGCTGTCTTCGAGGATGTCGAATTGCTGATCGACGATCATCCGTCCGATCTGAAGCGATTAGAGATGTACCTTCGGTCTTGTCGGGCCCATTTTAATGCTGAAAAACGCAGCGGACACATCATGGTGCACATTCAGCAACCGTTTTATTTATGCGGTTAACGGATACCTCATCCGCGTATTCAGCAGAGCGGGCGATCCCCGCCTGCTGCGCGAAGAAGTTACTGAATACTACGTTATGCTAAGGAGACGGATATGGAAAAGAAAGTGACGGTTATCGGGGCGGGCAATGTCGGCGCATCGCTCGCGCAGCTGATAGCACAATCCGGACTGGCCGACGTCGTTCTGTATGATGTGATCGAAGGAGTGCCGCAGGGTAAGGCATTGGATATGGCCGAGGCCTGCCCGCTCTACGGGTCGGGTTCGATTTGCACCGGCACGAATGAGTTCGGCCCGACCGCGCATTCCGATGTGATTGTCATCACCGCCGGCCTTGCCCGCAAGCCGGGCATGAGCCGGGACGATCTGCTCATGGCCAATGCAAAGATTGTCGGAAGTGTTGCGGAGCAGAGCGCAAAGCTCTCTTCTGATGCCGTCATCATTGTCGTCACGAACCCCATGGATGTCATGGCGCAGCTTACCCTGAAGGTGACCGGCTTCGACAAAAAGAAGGTTATCGGCATGGGCGGCATTCTCGATTCCGCGCGATTCCGCACCTTTGTCGCTATTGAATGCGGGGCGTCCGTGCAGGACGTCGAAGCGCTGGTGCTGGGCGGGCACGGGGATCTGATGGTTCCGATGCCCCG
>DATHDH010000090.1:0-11443 GCA_035319145.1 Dissulfurispiraceae bacterium
AACGGAATTTCCATCGGGGCTCACTCTCATCAGCATAAAGTCCTTTCTACGATGACCAAAGAAGATCAATATGAGGACTTGGCAATCTGCAAAAAGCTTCTGGAAGAACGTCTTGGCCGGACTGTCCGGACGCTCGCATACCCAGTCGGCGCACCCGATGCCTTTAGCGAGACAACAATGGCCGCTGCCCGCGCGGCCGGATTCGAGATTGCCTTTTCTTACATGGGAGGAAGGCCCAAGGAGATAAAGCAAATGGATTTGTTTGCCTTCCCAAGAGTCGCCGCTCCGGAAAGCCTTTGGGAGTTTATTGCTCTCGTCTCCCTGCCCGAGGTCTTTTACATCCGCGACTAATCACGCCTGCCCGGTTTCGCCATACCGCGCAGCCTTTTCTGCCGTACTGATATCCTGATCACGAATAGAGAAAATTGTATGAACAATGAATAGTTTTGCACTTACAGACGGCTGGACGGCAGTAATTTATGATGAATGGGCCTTCCCCACTAGCGTTGTCGAAGCATGGGAACTATTCGCGCGGCAGCACGGCGACCACGCGGTATTCATTGATTATGTATGGTTTGAAAACTGGTGGAAGGCATTTGGAACGCCTGGAGAGCTGTTTGTCATTGTGCTGATGAAGGAGGACGTTCCCAAAGGCGTCTTCCCTTGCCGCATGCAATCCGATGTTCAGGGCAGCGGGGAACCGTTTCTCCATTCGCTGACAAACGATCATACCTGTCATTACGCCTTCCCGATTGATATGGGTGATGCAGTTGATATTTGTGAAGTCTTTGTTCGTTTTATGCAGACGCACTATCCCAACCGATCGATGTTTTTTGACAATATTGCGGCGTCAGGACCGGTTACGACACCGTTTGCCGAGACGCTTCGTGGCGCGGGGCAGCCCTTTCACGAGTATATGCAACCATGGGCTCCATGGATGGAGCTCGGAAATGATGCGCCGGCGCTCCTGACAAATCTTCCGGGAAGGTTGCGAAAGACCATCAAACTATGCCGCAGAAAGGCCGAAAAGGAAGAATCGTTCGGATTTGAGGTGTTTCGCGGAGGCGGATCTCTCGATGCCATGCTCGATAAGATGTTCGATGTCGAATGCAGAAACTGGAAAGGCAGAAACGGAACAGCTATCAAATCAGACGGTCGGGTTGAGAAATTCTATCGTGGCCTCGCGCACGATGCTGCAAAGGAGGGACGACTGCTTCTGCCGATCTGCACCATCAATGACCGACCTGCGGCAGCAGATTATTGCCTGCTCTCGGGCCAGTCAGTATTCACCCTCAAGACCGGCTACGACGAATCATTCGGCCAGTTCTCGCCGAGCAACCTTCTTCGAGCTGAGTTCTTCACACACCTCATCAAAGAAAAACTCGGCACATCTTTTCACTTCCTTGGGGCGTGTGATGCCTGGAAAATGGAGTGGACGCACAATACGCAGCACTACGGTTTCATCGAGGTGTTTCCGAAATCAGCGAAGGGCTGGAGTCAATATGCGCTGAAATACGGGATGAAGGGGTATCTGAAGAAGTTTTCGGCAGTGAGGGCATTGAAGGAAGTGATTGAACAGGGGAAGGAAAAGACACATGTCGGATAAGCCGCTTGTCAGCGTTGTAATTCCAACGTATAATCGCGCTGATCTCCTTCCGGCGGCGGTGCAAAGTGTATTGGATCAGACATACCCCAATGTCGAGGTTATTGTCGTCGATGACGGTTCAACCGACACTACGAGAACCGTCATGGCCTGCTTTCTCGACAGAATTCGTTATATAGTCACTGATAACGAGGGGCCGGCCCATGCAAGAAATACCGGCATGAAAGCGGCAACCGGCAAGTACATTGCCTTTCTTGATTCTGACGATCTGTATCTGCCGTGCAAGCTGGAACTTGAAGTCTGTTTTGCGGAGCAACATCCGGATGTCGGCGTTGTCTGCACTGAAGTCTCGGGAATGAACGATTCCGGCATTTTTGAAGAATATCATCTGCGTTCATATCATCAGATATATAACAGGCTGAATTTGACCTATGATGATGTATTCCCCGAGAAAGGCGAATTCCAATATTCCGCAGAAAAAAGAACCGTTCCCTATTATATCGGTGATGTTTTCCGGTATGTCCTCCGTGGGCCTGTCCTCATGTCCAATACGATTCTTTTCCGGCGAGAATTTCTTCAGCACGTCGGCCTGCAAAACGAGTCTTACCCGAACGCGCAGGAATATGAATTTGTTGTGAGGCTTTGCAAAAACTACCGAGTCGGGTTTATCGATTTTCCCACATATCTTTATCGTTATCATGGTACGCAGATCTCAGCCGTAAATCAACAATGGAATAAGAAGTCGGCTCTTACATGGATCCGCATCGAGAAGGTTTTTTTACAGGCAGTGCTCGATTGGGGGATAGCAGATGAGAAGTATTATGAGAACAACCGCAGCTGGCTAAATACTCGGGTCGCCGAACTCTATCACTGTATAGGGGAAAAATGGCTTGCCTATGGTGACATGAAAGCAGCGCGGACCTGTTTTAGGCAGGGATTGGATTATGATCCGGATTGGCAGTCCAATCGTCATTATTTATATCTTTCCTATATTCCGTCGCCCATTCGTCGCATTACACTTGGCATTCATTACCGACTCGCCGGGATTGTCAACACATGATGCGACTCGTGGAGACTGTGAAACACAAATTGTATCCTTTTGTGGCGCGCTATATATGTAATTCGACGTTGGTTGAAGGTTCATTATCCGAGGCCGGAGAAACGGTTCGATGCATGTTTATAGACAACTCAAACTATGCTGCATATATGATTGCCAGAATGTTTGCTTCGCCGCCGCGTGTCGTGAAAAAAGGAAAAGTTCTGATTCAGGACTTAAGAAGAACCCTGCAGAGGAATGCGGATGCTGCCGACCTGTATATTGCCGTTCTGCCCGACAACTGCGACAACCCATTGGCAAGCATGGCTGATTTTAAAGGGCACCCATATATCGATCAAATAATCGACACTTCGAAAAGCTGGGAGAGTATCGCACAAAAGTTTCATGATAGCAAACGAAAGTTCTCCAACAGACTAGAGCGCAAGTCTGGCATGAAGTGCCGCATTTCGCATGACAAGGAGGATTTTGCCCTGTTTTATCGGCGAATGTTTCTTCCTCTTATTGAGGTGCAATATGCCGGGCAGGCAGACATCGATTTGTTTGAGGAGATGTATGAATACTTTGTCAAAGGATTTCTGCTGTTTGTTGAATCGGGCGGCGATGCAACTGCGGGGGCGCTATGCGTAGCGGAAAATGACACATTGATATTTCGAAGGTCAGGGGTGCTGGACGGGCGAGAGGACCTCCGCAAACAGGGAATGCAGTCCGCCCTGTATTATTTCATCATACGCTATGCACTCGAACACGGGATTAAGCGAGTCGATACCATGAAAAGCCGCCCTCTGCTCAACGACGGGGTTTTCGTGACGAAAAGGAGATGGGGTGCCGGTGTGTTGAAAGATGTTGAAGCAGATACGGAAGTCTACTATTTCATTCCACAATATTCGTCCAAAATCGCCGCCTTCTTTGCTCAAAATCCGATGATTGTTAATAAGAACGGTGGTCTCAGTGCACTGGTAGGACTGGGAGCCAGCCAGGAGCCTTCCGGGCAACTGATGAGAGAGCTGACCAGGAGTTATTATTCATCCGGCCTTGATAAGCTTCTTTTGCTGAAGCCTGATTCTCCGGACCCAATTGAGTATTCATTTTCTTGATGCCCATTAAAGAATAGAAAGGAGTACCTGCAATGAACAAGAAACCGACGCTGAGCACGAAAGAATATCTGAAGCTGATCGGCGTGCCTGATTTTCCGCCCCGTACATCTCCGTTTGATCCGGGGTACGATCCCGTGACCCTGGAGAGTCACCTGGAGCAAAGCGCTCATCTCATTTCCACGCTCAAAATATCCATGGCGTGCTGGCAGATTGCTAATGAACTTTCTACGCGCCGAAAAGTCGACGCAGCACGGCGCTTGGGGATTCGGACGTGCACCGGCGGCGGACCCTTCGAGGTCGCTGCGACATTCGGCAAGCTCGACGACTATCTCGATCTCTGCGCGTCAATCGGCCTGACGCGAGTCGAGGCG
Organism: Dissulfurispiraceae bacterium; assembly: GCA_035319145.1. Taxonomy (GTDB): domain Bacteria; phylum Nitrospirota; class Thermodesulfovibrionia; order Thermodesulfovibrionales; family Dissulfurispiraceae; genus JAAYUK01. Next base: position 4,126 of record DATHDH010000090.1, read on the forward strand.
GGCGAGGGATTCACCGACTTGCGGTTTACCCCTGAAGAAGTCATCCGGATGGCTCATGAGCGCGGTCTTGAGGTGCAGTTCGAGGTTGGGAAGAAACACGAAGGTACCTTCAGCGGGGACGTTGTCGGTGAGCTTATCGATCAGGGGAAAAGGTGGCTTAATGCCGGTGCAAAACAGATTGTTGTCGAAGCAAGGGAAAATGCGCAGGATATCGGGGTTTTTGGCTCGAAGGGAGAATTCGATCCAAGAGCAGCGGACCGCTTTGCAGAGGCCTTCGGATTTGATATTGCCGTGTTTGAGGCCCCGACCAAGCCGAGCCAGTTTGCGATGCTCAACCACTTCGGTCCGGTGGTTCACCTGAGCAATGTCAGAATCGAGGAGTTGCTTCGTGTCGAAATCTATCGCCGGGGGCTGCATTCCGATGCCTTCCAACACGACAATCTGAAACCGAAAGGACCTCAGGCATAGTAGCGCCTCCGGGAGACATTCATATGCAAAAGATAGAGATTAGGACCGGGATCTGGTATAACGATCATCCGATTCATCTGACGTTTCCGGATTCATGGGATGTTGTCACGCACTGGCCGAATACGCCGGAGCCGCTTACCAACGAAGAAATCACACAACGTATTAATAATCCTGTAGGTCAGAGGCCGCTCCATGAGTTGGCGAAGGGGAAAATGGCTCCAGTCATTATTGTTGATGACCTGGCGCGCCCGACACCTGTTTTCAGTATCTTGCCTTTCCTGCTCGAACAATTCAGGATGGCGGGCGTTCCCTTGAATGCGATTCGTATCCTTGTGGCAACGGGCACGCACGGTGAGCAAAACGAAAAGGGGCTTGCGAATAAGATAGGAAAAGAGGCGATGGAATCCTGCCGCATCATCGTGCATGACGATACAAAGCACACAAAATTCGTCGGCAAAACCTCTTTCGGAACGCCGGTATACGTCAATCGGGAGGTGGCATCAAGCGACCTCGTCATAGGCGTCGGAGGCGTCTATCCGCAACACACCGTCGGATTCGGCGGCGGGTGCAAACTCGCTCTTGGCATACTCGGAAGAAAGTCGATCATGCATTTGCATTACACGCATGAAAGCGTCGACGGAAATTATAATATCGACAACAGTTTCAGAAAAGACCTGGCAGAGATTGCGCGCATGATCGGCCTCAACACCATTTACACGGTTCATACGAATGCGTATCTGCAGGTAGTGAGCCTCATGAGCGGGGATCACTATGCCTATTTCCCGGATGCCGCCCGCTTTTCGCGGGAGAGATATTTCACTGAGCGTCCCGATGATGCCGACGTAGTTATTGCAAACGCATATCCGTTCGATTCCTCTTTTACATTCATGCGAAAAGCGTATAAGGCCCTCGACTGTGCTCCTGCAAACGCTACAAGAGTTATGGTGGCGTCTAATTATGAGGGCATCGGCACGCACGGATTGTTTCAGCACATGACGCCGCCCCGTTTTTTGCGGTACCGGATCCTGTATCGCCGCATTATGACCATGGAGCCGCGCGTTATTCTTGAGAAAATCATGAAACGCCTTACGTTCCAAAAGAGAACAAGGGCAGAAGCCCCGGAAGAAAACTATAAGTTGCCGGTCAATGCAAAGAGGTTGTGGGTTTATCGGCCAGTCGAAAACATAGACGCATTGCCGGATATCGAGGGCATCACGGTGACCTCGTCATGGGATGAAATCATGGATGCCATATCCCGAGAGCAGTCATCGCATGGCGCAAAGCTGAAAGTACGGGTTTATCCCTGCGCTGCCTTGCAGTGCATGGACGCCCCTTCTTCATCCTGTATGACATGTGCTGAGTGATCATGATGATGATTTGCAGGCGGCTGCCCGATTCACAAGTTGTATCACGCTGAAGAGACTGCTCAAATGTGCCGATTACAGGGGGATTGATGTTTAGACTTCTGAGGCTGAGGTGCCGACTCGCCAAGAGATGGAAACGCTTCACCGGGGCTGACAAGACGGTTTATGTTTGGGATCGCGTTTCTCTTTATAAGGAAATATGGAAGGACGCCGCGACGCAGCTGTCTGCTGCATTTGCGGAGCTTGCCGACGGGATTTGGGAAATAAGGCTGGGCGACAAGTCGACCGTCATTTGCAACTACATGGTGCAGATTGACGATCCGGTCATACTGGAGGTCGCGGGGCACAAGCCTTACTGCTATTCCGCAATGGCCTCCCGAGGGCTTTCAATTCCGGAATACCGGGTATTCGGGTTGAGCGAGTTTGAAAAGGCGGAGCGATTCATGTCCGAGCACAAAGGGTTCTTTGTCGTGAAGCCTGCAATTGGGACGTCGGCCGGCCTTGGGGTTACGACTCATGTTTCAACGATTGCCGAATGCAGGGATGCAGCGGCGCTCGCATCTCTCTATCACGATCAGCTTATCATTGAGCGACTGGTCATCGGCGAGTGTTACCGGATTCTCGTCCTCGACGGAACGCCAATTCATGCGTCCCGCCGCAACGGCATATGGCTTGAAGGCGATGGCGTTTCTTCAGTGGCGCAATTGCTGAAGAGCGCTTATGCTCAGTCTCCCGACGCGGGGGAAGGAACTGATGCGCGCCTTGATGCCGATCGGGATCTGCAGGCAACCCTCGGGGCTCAAGGAGTATCTTGGAAAGACATCCTTCCTGCAGGGCGGAGGATCCTCGCGAAGAGCGTCGGAAACCGCTTGCAGCGGACCGATGAAGTGAGGACCATTTATACGGACAATGCAACAGATGTGCTGTGCGACGATATTCTGCGGCAGGCTGTGTTGGCTGCAAGAGCAATAGGTTCGCAATTTACCGGCGTCGATGTTATCACGCGCGATCCGGCCCTTCCTCTGAAACAGAGCGGCGGTATTATTAATGAAATCAACACGACGCCGGGGCTTCATCATCACTACGATTTAACCAATAACAGCGGAATTCCTTCGGCAGTTCTCGTTTTAAGGTATTTGTTGAAATAATAAGCCACGCAGGGGGATCGAAATGGGCGGCAAGGTTGTCATTGATTGTTTTCCGGAAAGTGCAGCGCGCTATCGGTATGGTTACGCTGCGGTGGTAATTGATGTTATTCGAGCAACAACTACCGCCACTACGGCTGTTGCGCTCGGGAGGCGGGTGTTCCCTGTGCAGACGACGGACGAGGCGTTCGTTCTGGCGGAAACGCTGTCGAACCCCCTTCTTGCCGGAGAGCTCGGGGGAAATATGCCGTATGGCTTCGAAATCACGAATAGTCCGGCTCAGATAGCTCAAAGAAACGACATCGACCGCCCGATGATTCTTCTTTCAACATCGGGAACTCAGCTGTTGCTGAATACCGCCGGCGCCGGTAATGAAGCCGTTTACACCGCCTGTTTCCGCAACCTGACCGCTATCGCAAAGTATATAGCAGCGAGACACAAACGCGTCGCAATTCTTGGAGCCGGCACCCGCGGGCAGTTCCGGAGAGAAGATCAGATGGGCTGCGCGTGGCTGGCAGAGCGGCTTGTGCAGATGGGATTTGAGCCGGAGTCAGCCCAAACTGAAGAATATATCGGCCACTGGAAAGGCGTGAGCCCTGAAGAGGTCCGCGGCGGACGCAGCGCCGCGTATCTCACCAAGACCGAGCAGACGGCCGATCTCGAATTTGTCCTCGGTCACTTTGACGACCTTGCTATCGTTCCCACGCTGATTAACAGGGAATTGGTAGCTGTATCTTAAGCCCTGCTGCAGCATAATAATGCTTTTCGGGAGGCGGTATGACCGCAAGAATTCCTGATGTATCGACACCAGTCCTTGTTTTGAACTGCAAGCTCGGCGCCCTGGCCATCATGAGAACCCTGGGCAGCCAGGGTGTGTATCTGTACGGTGTGGATGCGAACGTCCATTCGGCCGGCCTCCTTTCCCGCTACTGCCGTGAAAAAAATGTCATGGCTTTTGATGAGAATCGGGAGCAGCACTATCTCGATTACGTCCTCGGTCTCGGCAAAAAGATAGGGACAAAAGCGCTGCTGATCCCGACGTCCGACGAACTGTCGGTCTTCGGTGCGAAATATTACGATCAGTTGAGCAGATACTTTATGTTTCCGCGCAATACGCCGGATCTCGTCGGTGAAATTATCAGCAAGGAAGGCATGTACAATCTTGCATGCAAGCACAATGTGCCGACACCCCATACCCTCTTCCCGAAAAATCTTGGCGATGTCCTAGAGTACACAAAGAAACCGTTGTATCCCGTCATGCTGAAAGGCATCTTCGGAAACCGCCTTGAAGAGCGGACCGGAAAGAAGATGGTCCTTGTTCACTCTAACGAAGAGCTGGTCGAAATGTACAAGCTGCTCGAAGACCCCGAACGCGCCAATCTCATGATCCAGGAGTATATCCCCGGCGGCGACGATCAAATCTATATCTTCAACGGGTATTTTGACGGAAACTCGGATTGCCTTGCCGCATTTACCGGCCACAAGATACGGCAATTCCCCGTGCATGTCGGATGCGCATCACTCGGGATAGTCAAATGGAACCAGACGGTATCGGACCTCACCGTCAGATTCATGAAGGAGATTGGGTATCGGGGCATCCTGGATATCGGCTACCGCCTAGATCCGAGGGATGGGCAATACAAGGTGCTCGACATTAATCCCCGCGTTGGCCAGGCCTTCCGGCTGTTTGTGGCGCAAAACGATATGGACGTCGTAAAGTCGCTCTATCTGGACCTGACGGGGCAGAAACAGCCGCCGATAGTTCCGCGGGAAGGGCGCAAGTGGATGATTGAGGACTACGATATCGTTTCATCCCTTCACTATCACTGGGAAGGGAGCTTGAGCGCACGCGAGTGGATGCGCTCTTTCCGTGGTCTTGAGGAGGGGGCGTGGTTCAGCTGGAAAGACCCGCAGCCGTTTTTCCACATGACGGGAAAGATGCTCGATAAATCATTGACATGGGTCCGGAAGAAGCTGTAAGGCCGTCCACAAATAATATGAATTAGCAACCGAACAAGCTTTTGCTGTGGTAAGAAGAGGGGAGATGCCCGAAATAGGCATCTCCCCTCTTCTTACCAAATTGCTTCTAACTCAAAGTATTCACGGAGCTCAGGCACTTCGCTTGTCCCGGACATCCCGCACCTGCTATGCCAAGAAGTTCATGAATAATGCGCTAAGATTAGTGATGCTGCTGTTTCCGTTTTTGCACTATATGCTCAAAGGCAGTGAGCATTTCCGCCCGGGCCGCCAGCAATTCCTGAAACGCCGCATTGAACCCCCGAACCTTCTTTGCGGGGAGATTGTGCATATGTTTTATGAGGGCATCGCAGAAGTGCCACGTGCAGCGAAACGGCCGCTGCCATCGCACCAACCGGCATCCCGACGCATCCAGAAACCGGCAGGGGTCGATTTCGCGGTGATCGTGAGAATAATGAGGCAACGGTAGATCAAGCGCGAAGGCATAAATCAGATCATGCAAGTCAAAAGCCCCGTGGCGGTCGATGCAACAGACATCGGTACACCAGGGACAGACGACAGCAGTCTGCTCCTGTATAAAGGAGTCTATGGCATCAATAAGCATCTTCACCCGAAGGGCCGCCAGCCGTAGCGGTTGCGCATCATCCGTGCGAGTGCGAAAAAAACTCGACAGCATAGCTACGGCATGCTGCCATTCGTCAGCGTCACGCCAAGAAATATCCCACCGTGTCCGAACATTCGCTTCCATTTTTCTATGGTATAGTAAGTTGATATGTGTCTGCCACTTATGGATTTTTCTTATTGTTCGGGAAGGGCGCGAGCATGATCTGCCGGTATTGCGAGGGAATGCTGCGTCTGGTTATCGGCTGAGCGCGTGTTCTGTTGGCCTGCACGGAGTGCGGGCATATCTTTCAGATATCTGATTATGCCGATGACATTGATGAAGAGACCTGGAAGCGGATTGGCGAGCGCCCCTGCAACCGGGCCTGACCTGCAGTCCGACACACGGGTGCTCCTTACGTTTTTTTGCGTGCAGGTGTTGGTGTTTCGCAGTTTCTTCGAGCCAATACTTGTCATGAATGATCCAGGCGGATTGCTGTAAGCGGGGGCACTTTGGCTGCTGTAATTATTGACGGCTATAATCTGATAGGCACCGGTCACCGAAATCTTGAGCAGGCGCGCGAGGCCCTTATTCAGCAACTCCTTAAGTACAGGCAGATAAAACACCATGATGTGACGGTCGTATTTGATGGTCATAAAATGGGTCCCGGCAGCGAACGCAGAATGGTTCGGGGTCTGGTAGCCATTATTTACAGCGGACTCGGCGAGTCTGCCGATGATGTGATTAAACGACGTATTGTGCAGGAGCCCGGGCATTGGATTGTCGTTACGTCGGATCGGGCCATCGAACAGTTTGCCTGGTCTCACGGTGCAGTCCCGATACCGTCCGGACGATTTGCGGTTATTCTGGAACGTCTGCAGAGTGGAGAGGTATTGCCTCGTGAGGCCGGCGATGAAATGCCGGTTTCATGGAAAGAGGATGATGAAGAAGGCGAGCGACCCTCCCGACGGGGCGGCAATCCGCACCGGCTGTCCGGCAGAGACCGAGCCATCCGTCAGGCCTTGAGCAAACTTTGAGTGGTGTTGCTGCGCGGTATCCGGAACCAATTCTGGTGCGCAGAACTTATCACGATCTCGGGGGGGCATGAATACGCATATGCCAAGGCATCTTTTCAGACCCGCTGAAGAGCTGAACATCTTTTTTCTTTTCATCTTTGCGCTTCTTATTACACTTCATTTCAGCGAAGTCCCTCGGGCCGGTATGGTGTTATCCATCTACGCTTCCCTTATCGGGTTTCAACTGCTCCTGCCGCGCATAAATACGGAATTTGCAGTGATGCATTCAATACGCGACATCATTTTTCCGGTCGTGTCGATCCTGACTGTCTTTGACAGTCTTGGACTGATAGTCCATGCCGTCAATCCGCAGGATATCGATCACCTCCTGATCAGGCTTGATTATCGCCTTTTCGGCCTGCATCCGACGGTCGCACTCGAACGTGTGGCAAGTCCGTTCCTTACCGACATTCTGCAGCTTGCCTATACAACGTATTATTTTCTTCCGATCGCCATGGGAGTCACCCTGTGGCGTCAGGGGCGCCATGATGCATTCAATTACTATCTTTTCCTCATAATGCTCTGCTTCTATCTGTCTTATGTCGGGTATCTGCTTTTCCCGGCGCTCGGGCCGCGGTACGCGATAGCCCATCTGCAGACCGGCGAGCTGCCGGGATCAGCTTTTTCTCAATCCATTCAGTCTCTTTTGAATTCACTCGAGGGGGTGAAGCGGGATGCCTTCCCGAG
>DATHDH010000091.1:0-3794 GCA_035319145.1 Dissulfurispiraceae bacterium
AGCGGCGGGCAGAATTGTGCATTACTTTCACTCATGTCTGCGATAAAATGGAGTCTAAGGTTGTCCATCAGTATTCCTTGTAAATATGTCCTTTATATATGATTGAAATTCTTCCAGCAAGGATTTCTGGTATTTTCTGAGAATAGCCAGATAGAGTGCGGCCAGGAAAAAGGAAGCGATCGGAATGAATATAAGCGCGTAATTCTTGTATGGGAATAGTCCATAATATAATAGAGAAGCAAGTGCGCTGCTCGCACAAGCAGCGGCGAATTGCCAGCCAATATTCCTGAAAATGTTTATAGAAACGCCTTGGCTTCTAAGGATTCTCCAATATAGATAGGTGAATACCGGTGCCGTTATCGGCAGAGTCATGGCTACTCCAGCGAATCCGAATTTCAATATCAACGGTATTCCAAATCCCCACTCGAAAAAAACAAGTACGATAGTCAGAAAAAAATAAATATGCGATAGCCCGAGTGAAAAGATTGCGTTTCCCAGCGGCATAAAAATACCTACTCCTGCCGGCGAAATGCAATAAAAATAGTATGCTGTTATTCCGGGCAGCCATTTTTCCGAAAAAATGATTCGTATTAGGTCGGGAGCAAACACCATCATGATCGCAGTAATCGGGAACATAACAAAAGTTATCATTCGTATGGAACGCTCAATGGCATCTTTCAGGCGCGCTTTATCGTGCTGCAGCTTTGCAAATGATGGGAATGCAACTCTTCCGAAGCTTTGAGAGAGCACAAGCGGAGCATAGGCAAAATCCCGCGCCCAGTTGACATAGCCGACGGCTGCGGCACCTACGTATGCCCCGACAAAGAGGGGCGTGACAGAATCCTTGATAAACGAAAGAATCGATGTGCCCTGATAAGGAAGGCCGAAGCGGAGAAGTTCCTTGACAGAGCCGGGCTGGTACAAACGCGACGGCCGCCATGAAGAGAGCGAATAGATGAGCACGGCGCCTATGAGGCCGCGGAGGAGAGCAGCGATAATGAAGCTCCAGACATCAAAGCCGGCGAGGGCAAGGGTGATGGCTGTTGCCTGAAAGACGAAGGCTTCCGAGATTTCGACGATTGCAATCCGCTGGAAGTTGAGGTCGCGCTCCATGAGAATCGCGGGAACTGTCTTCAGGGACGTCAGCAGGAAGGTCACTGCCATGCTGCGGATGAGCCAGACGCTCACCTCCGGCAGTGACGGGTAGACGCGTAAGGCCAGCGGGGCCGCTGCAAACACGATCACGGCGAGCGCTAGCGCCAGCATCTGCTGAAGCCAGAAGAGCGTGGAGACCTCTGCAGCGTTCAAGCGCTCTTTTTTCTGAATCAGGGACGCACCGATGCCCACGTCGCTGAAGATGGAGAAGAACTGCACGATGAAGGCAACGATCGCATAAATGCCGAAGACCTGGGGCATCAGGATGCGCGCAAGGATGATGTTGCCGAGGAACATGATGCCCGAGCCGAGTATCTGGCGCTGGAGCAGGGAGCCGATACCGGTCAGCGACTTCCTCTTCAGCTCGGAGAATTCCATTTCCGGCGTATGATCTTTTGCAGTATGGGAGGAATCAGTATTCATGGTACACGTAGTGGACTCCTATACCTTTCGCTGCGGGAATATGGTACGGATGTCCTTTTTTTTCACTCCCTGGGAAATCAGACCTTTGTAGAGCTGTTCGCCGCGAAGATGGGACGTCACTACAATGCAATCGAAGCCACGCGGAACGATCTCATGCAGGGGACGAATCACGAGGTCGAAAAATCGCTCCCCTGATCGTTCGACATCGTACACGCCTGCAAGGCTCAACCGCGTCTCCTGCAGCGTGATGTAAGCGACTTCAGCCACCTCGTCGGAACCCGCAAACGCGACTGTCCGGATTCCCTGGTCGCCCAGCTCTGAAAACAGGGAGCGGAAATTACCCTTTGCCTCACGGTATATGCGCGTGTAATCCTGGAAGAGGTGGTAGGCCAGCCGCGTTTTCTCGGAAAACCCCTTGGGGGTGAGGTAGTAGGCATACCGCTTGGGTGGAATCGTTTTTACGGTGACGAATCCTTTTGCAATAAGATTCTTGATGTACGAGTTGACGAGGCCGAGCGCAATGCCGAGCCGCTTGCTCAGATCACGCTGCGTCAAGGAATCATTGCTGGACAGTTCATCGAGGATCTGCAGGGACCTGAAATGGTCGGTGCCGGGAGGAGTGGAGCGTTCCATGTTCATGAAATGAACATAACATGGTATGCTTCCCCTTGTCAAGGATTTTCACGGTGAAATGGCTTTACTTCGCGCATTCGCGATGTTATTATTCGGACGCGCGGAGTGAGGCGGAAGAGCTTATCTTGCCCGAGCACCGCGCTGTAGCTGGTGTTCCCCGGGATCATTCCTTCCGATTCAAGGAGCGCTTCATGGAGCCGAAGATAGGTCTCGCGCTTGGCGGCGGTGCTGCACGGGGGCTCGCCCATCTCGGCGTGCTCAAGGTTTTCGAAGAAGCATCCATACCCATCAACATAATAGCGGGCACCAGCCTCGGAGCGCTCATGGGCGGCCTGTACGCCTCCCAGCCGGATGCATCACTCTGGATGGGAAAGATGGATCAGTTTCTCCGGAGCTTCCGGTCCCGCAAGACGAGGCTTGAATTCCTGCGCAAAATGGAGCAGCCGGCCAACAATCACGGATTCTTCAGCGATATGGCGTCCATGATGCGCAAAGGCTACTTCTGGGGTGTGACTGCCACAAAGTCGGCATTCATCGGCGAGCAGGAATACGAGGACCTCATCTACCCCCTCATCCCCGACATTGCCATCGAAGAAACAAAGATCCCCTTCGGGTGCACTGCCACGGACATCCGGTTCGGCAAACGCGTTACGTACACGGCCGGCAGGATGCGCACGGCCGTCAGCGCCAGCTGCTCGCTCCCGGGGATATTTCCACCCGTACGCGACCGGGGCATGCTCCTGATCGACGGCGGGTGGGTGGAACGCGTGCCGGTCATGTGCGCGCGCGAAATGGGCGCAGATATCGTGATTGCTGTTGATGTGTCAAGCGAGGCGGCGACATTCGAGGACAAATCAGGTCTTGACATCGTTCTGCGCGCCGATGCCGTCTCACGGATATTCCTGAACGAGATTGTGCTGCAGCAGGCCGATGTAGTCGTCCATCCCGACGTGAGTGCGACGCACTGGGCTGATTTCAGCGATCCCCTGAGCCTGTTCCGTGCAGGGGAGCGGGCAGCCCTGGAAAAACTCATTCCCATCAGGACCGCGATACAGCGCGCCGCCATGCCCCAGAAGAGGCTGGTGGAGCAGATCAAATCGATCAAGGATAAAATAGTCGAAAAAATGACTGGAACAAAGTGACGCATCCGGCACACCTCCTCAGACCCACGACCCTTTACCCGAGCATGCTGCAATTCCACGGTACATAGTGCCGTTGTTCTCCTGCCACTTTGATTTTTTCACGTTTCCATAATACTAACAACACTATTATCCTGCGATGTCTGCAAACAGTTTTATCGGGGAGATGGTTCCAAGCCGGATTTCGATTAACCTTTGGGAGAAACACAGAAGAGCAACAATAAATAAATGCCGCGAAAGAGCGCAGAGAGCGCAATAAAGAAAAGGGTCATCTGTCTTTAAGAATGACGCATCAATGCGACAAATGCCCTTTTTTCGGGTATACTACCAATAATGACGCTTCCGCTCGTCATAGCCCACCGCGGGGATTCATACAATGAATTGGAAAATTCAATGGCCGCAGTACGCCGCGCGCTGGCATACCCCGTCGATATGATCGAGATT
>DATHDH010000092.1:0-8059 GCA_035319145.1 Dissulfurispiraceae bacterium
GCGGGATGCCCTTGATTCCCTCAGGGATTATCTCCCTTCTGCGCATTCTTATGCAGGGAGACCGAATATTATCGGCACCCTGCAAGGCAAAGGGGGCGGTCGTTCCCTGCTACTCAACGGTCACTGCGATGTCGTGCCGCCGGAACCGCTCGACGCCTGGACTCTCGACCCATGGGGTGCCTCCATTAGGGAAGACAGGTTATACGGCCGCGGCGCGGGAGATATGAAGGCCGGGCTCATCGCCAATTTCTTTGCCCTGAAAGCGGTTCTGGACGCCGGGATAGAGCTAAACGGGGCTGTGATGCTCCAGAGCGTCGTCGACGAAGAAGCCGGCGGGGGTGGCGGCACACTCGCCTGCCTGAATGCCGGATTCACGGCCGATGCGATGATCTGCACCGAACCGCACGCCCTTCAAATCAGTATCGCCCATGTCGGGGTCTCATTCTTCCGGATTCGCGTCGTCGGCAGAAGCAGCCACATCGGGCAGGCCCATCTCGCGGTGAATGCCATTGAAAAGATATATCACGTCATTCAGGCGCTCAAGCAACTTGACGAAAAACGTGCACGGACGGTTCATCATGCGCTCTTTGAACGCGCAATGAACCGTTCGTGCCATCTCAGCGTCGGTACCATGAGAGCGGGCGACTGGCCTACCACGGTCGCCGGTGCGGCCGAGATCGAGGGACGCATCAGCTTCATTCCGGGTGAGACGATGGCGGATGTGCGGTACCAGGTTGAGAGGGCCGTTCGTTCTGCGGCGGACAAAGACCCCTGGCTGCGCGATCATCCGCCGGGTGTGGAGTGGTTCGGCGTGCAGACCGAGCCGTGGTATCAGGACCCCGCGCATCAGTTTGTGCAGACATTCCGCCATGCAGCGCAGGACACCCTGAAACGAGAGGTCTTCCTCGAAGGCCGAAAAGCGGCGTGCGACGCCCGCTTCAGCAGCGCCTTCGGCATGGCGGCGGCATGCACCGGCCCCATTGCCGGCAATGTGCATGGAGCCGATGAATGGGTGGATATCCCTTCTGTCATCGACGCAACAAAAGTACTGGCATGCATGCTGCTGCGGTGGTGCGGATATGCTGAATAGTGCCTGAAGCGACCTCGGCATTTGCTACCATAGCGCATGCGACTCTGGTCTCTTCATCCGAAATATCTTGATCCGCATGGTCTAGTGGCACTGTGGCGGGAATCGCTTTTGGCGCAAGCCGTGCTTCGTGGAGAAACGCGCGGCTACCGTAACCACCCGCAGCTCGTGCGCTTCAAGAACCACCCGACGCCTCTCGCAGCCATATCTCTGTACCTTCGGGCTATTCATGAAGAAGCAGCGGCGCGTGGGTATTTTTTTGACAAAAATAAAATTCAGCCGACGAAGGGGCCTGCAATATTGATCGTTACATCAGGTCAAGTAGAGTTTGAGTGGGCACACCTGAAGAAAAAATTAAAAGCGCGCAATAACGTCGTCTATCAGAAATTGGGAAAAATACAAATACCGGAGGCACACCCTCTGTTTGAGGTAATTGTCGGCGAGATAGAAGCATGGGAGCGTCGATAAAGTCGTCTCCTGGACTGTGACAGACCGCCGTCATTTCGAAAAGAACCCATTATGAGACGCTTTGTTCGCCTCGGTTCTCTATAGTTCTTCCATCAGATACTCGTCGAGGGTGCGAACAGACGAATCATCGGACAGCGAGTATTCTGAGCGACCGGGGCTTGGTTTCTGATCGCCTTTTTTTCTGCCTGTTTTCTTCCTGAGCTGAATGCCGTATTTTTCCATCTTCTTGTACAACAGCGTTCGGTGAATGCCAAGCATGTCGGCAGCCAGCACCTTGTTATTGTTTGTTGCGGCCAACGCTTTTAATATCGTCTCTTTTTCGGTGTCGAGCACGACATCCCTGAGCGGGATCTGGTAGCCCGGTTCGCGGGAACGCTCTTTTTTGCTCAGATAATAAAGCAGGTCTTCAAGATGAATGACATCTCCGTCAAGAAAAGAGAGCACCCGCGCAAGAACATTGTGCAATTCGCGCGCATTTCCGGGCCAATCATAATCGACCAGCGCCTTTTCCGCAAGAGGATGGAGAGAGACCTGCTGTAGTGACGATTCCTCGCACAAGAGCCGGAGCATATGGTGTGCCAGCGGCAGAATGTCTTCGCGCCGCTCCCTGAGCGGAGGGATATGGATCTGGATGACATTGAGGCGGTAAAAGAGGTCCATGCGGAAAGACCCTTTGCCGACCATTTCCATGAGATTCTGGTTCGTGGCGGCAATGAGCCGAAAATTGGACTGAATATAGTTCTTTCCGCCGACACGCTCGAACTCTTTTTCTTCTAGCACACGCAGCAATTTCGGCTGGATATCAAGCGGAAGCTCAGCTATCTCATCCAGAAAGATAGAACCGCGATGGGCCAGTTCGAATTTGCCCGGCTTGCCGACCGAATCGGCGCCGGTGAAGGCGCCTTTTTCATACCCGAAGAGCTCCGACTCGATGAGATTCTTCGGAATCGCCGCACAGTTCAGTCTGATGAACGGATAAATCTTGCGGTTGCTCTCGTGATGGACTGCCTGGGCGAAGAGTTCTTTGCCGGTTCCCGACTCGCCGGTTATGAGCACCGGGAGATCGGTCGCTGACGACTTCTGGACGATCTGCTTCAGGTGCCTTACTGTAGATCCGTCGCCTGCTATGCTCTGAAGGTTGTATCGCGTCGAACGAAGTGACAGCAGTTCTTGTTCATAGTAGCTTGCCTTGCTTTCGAGCAGACCAACCTTCTTTGCGAGTCTGCCAAGTTCATCAAGGTCTTTGAAAATGACCTGGCCATAAACCGCGATGACCTTCCCGTCGACCTTGATCGGAATGCGCTGCACCACCATCTCTTTGCCGTTGATCCGCTGCGCCCTATTGATTTCAGCCTTGCCGGTCTGTCCGACGATGTGCATGCGCGTATTTTCGACGACATCGGTAACATGTTTTCCGACCTGGCTCTCGGGGCTGACATGGATAAAATCGCCATACGGCTTGTTCATGAAGACAATATAGCCGTCAGGGTCTGTTATGATAACGCCGTTTTGAATGCCGTCGAGGATGCCCTCGTATAAATGAATCTTCTGGACGAGGTCGGCAGTCGGGAGAGAAGAATTGCTACGCTGACTGAGGAGATTCAGATCAGGAATTGTATCCATATGACTCCATACAACAGCATAATTAATATACATTTTGTACCAATTTTGCTACATAAAAATCAACTATGGTAATTTCTTTCTTTGAACGAGAATAATTTATTATTTATTATCAATAAGTTGAATGCAAAGCATGAGCCCGGCACTGTATGGCATATGTTTTGCGTTTAAAAAATAAAAAATGAAAGGAGATCTGCGTCTATGGCAAAGGCCAAAATCGTCAAGGCTGAAGAAGCAGTAAGCTTCATCAAGGACGGCGATACGGTTGCTTCAGGTGGATTTGTCGGCTCCGGGTTCGCCGAAGAAATTGCAATGAAGATTGAAGAGGCCTTTCTGCAGTCCGGCAAGCCGCGGGACCTGACGCTCATTTATGCAGCGGGTCAGGGAGACGGCAAAACCAAGGGGCTCAACCACCTCGGACATGACGGGCTTGTCAAAAGGGTCATCGGAGGGCACATCGGTCTGGCCCCGAAGCTTCAGGAACTGATTCGCGAGAACAAGTGTCTGGCGTATAATTTTCCGCAAGGCGTTGTCTGCCATCTCTTTCGCGACATCGCCGCCAAAAAGGCCGGCACTATCACTCACGTGGGGCTCGGCACCTTTATCGATCCGCGAGAAGAGGGAGGCAAACTCAATGACCTCACCCGAACCAACGGGGATGATCGCGTCGAACTCGTCACAGTCGCGGGACGGGAATATCTCTTTTATAAATCACTTCCCATTAATGTCGCCATTATTCGCGGCACGACCGCAGACACAGAAGGCAATATCTCCATTGAAAAGGAAGCGCTCACCCTCGAAATTCTGAATATCGCCATGGCAGCAAAAAATTCGTGCGGCATAGTCATCGGCCAGGTTGAGCGCATCACCCAGAAAGGAACCCTCAGTCCGCGTCAGATCCGCGTGCCGGGAATCCTGGTCGATTACGTTGTTCAGGCAAAGGCTGAAAATCACTGGCAGACCTTCGGCGAGCCGTACAGTCCGGCATTCAGCGGTCAGGTGAAGGTGCCGATGCAGTCGATACCGCCGCTCGAACTGAACGAGCGCAAGATCATCGCCCGCCGCGCGGCATTTGAACTCGGCATAGACACGATCGTCAACCTCGGCATCGGCATGCCGGAAGGCGTATCGCGGGTTGCAAATGAAGAAGGGCTTATCGACTCGCTCACCCTCACGACCGAGCCCGGCGCAATCGGCGGCATGCCGGCGGGAGGCCTGAGCTTCGGCGCAAGCACGAATGTCGACGCTCTCATCAGCCAGCCCGAGCAGTTCGATTTCTACGACGGCGGCGGCCTCGACACGGCCTTTCTCGGTGCTGCGGAAATCGATGCCGAGGGCAATGTCAATGTCTCAAAATTCGGACCCCGCTTCGTCGGTCCGGGCGGGTTCATCAATATCAGCCAGAACGCAAAGAAGGTCATTTTTCTCTCTACGTTCACCGCCGGCGGTCTGAAGGTCTCTATCAACGACGGTAAGCTCAAGATTGACCAGGAGGGCAAGGAGAAGAAACTGGTCGCAAAAGTGCAGCAAAAGACCTACAGCGGCAAATACGGCGTGATCAACAAACAGCCTGTGTTGTATGTCACGGAGCGCTGTGTTTTTGAACTGACCGACAAGGGCGTCGAACTAACAGAAGTGGCGCCCGGCATCGACATCGAGAAAGAAATTCTCGCGCTTATGGATTTTAAACCGATCATGAACAATCCCAAGCTGATGGACAGCCGTATTTTCAGAAACGAACCTATGGGCATCAAGAATGAAGTCGCAGTCCGTCCGATATGCCGACCCGAGATGAAATAGGTACAATTTGAACAGCGTACGCTGTTCGCAATAAAGAAGGAGGAATGCATGGAAGTTATAGGTATAGTTCTCAGTCTCTTTCTTCTGATGTACTTTGCCTACATGGGATTTTCGGTTATCCTCTTCGCTCCGGTCTTCGCCCTGCTCGCGGCGTCTCTGCAAGGACTGCCGGTTATGCCCTCTTACACCGAACTCTTCATGGCAAAAGCGGTCGTCTATGTGAAGTCATTTTTCCCCATTTTTATGCTCGGCGCCGTCTTCGGCAAGGTCATGGAAGATACGCTCCTGGCAAAAGGGATTTCGCATGCGATTATGGATAAGCTCGGCCATAAGCATGCGATGCTGGCAGTTGTTCTTTCATGCGGCATCCTGACATACGGTGGCGTCAGCCTTTTTGTCGTGGTGTTTGCCGTCTATCCGTTCGCAGCTGCCCTTTATAAAGAAGCAAACATCCCGAAACGCCTTATTCCGGGCACCATTGCGCTGGGTTCTTTTACGTTCACCATGGATTCATTCCCGGGCACCCCGCAAATTCAAAATATCATTCCGACTAATTTCTATGGAACAAACGCATATGCCGCCCCGATAGCCGGCCTGGTAGGCGGTACGTTGATTTTGATTGTCGGCCTGATGTGGCTTGAGATGCGAAAGAAAAAGGCAATGGAGCGCGGCGAGGGGTATGGCGATCACACGCTGAATGAGCCGCTTGCCAGCGCCGATGCAAAACTTCCGTCATGGTGGATCGGCGTTCTTCCTTTAGCGGTTGTCCTTGTAGTCAATTACTATTTCACTCGCGTGTACGTCTGGGACAACAGCATTCTGGCTCCGCTGGTCGGGCTGAAGCTTCCGCTCATGGTCACCGAGGTTAAGCGCGTGATCGGCATATGGTCGCTCATAATCGCGCTTGTTTGCGGCATCGCTCTGGCCCTTTCGCTCGGATTCAAGAACATTCCGTTTAAGACCGGCGCATTTCAGAAGGCGCTCAATGTCGGTGCGATCGGCTCATTGCTGGCGATCATGAATACTGCTTCTGAAGTCGGCTATGGTAACGTTATTGCCGCGCTCCCGGGCTTCAAGGATATTTCCACGGCCCTCCTCGGCATCAAGCTCGGCGGCACTCCGCTGGTCTCTGAAGCCGTCTCGGTCACTACGCTTGCGGGCATCACCGGCTCAGCATCCGGAGGCATGTCGATAGCCCTCGACCTGATGGCCAAAGACTGGCTTGCATGGGCAAACTCTATCGGCATGTCACCCGAGATTCTCCATCGCGTTGCATCCATGGCGTCGGGCGGATGCGACACGCTTCCTCATAATGGTGCGGTAATCACACTTCTGGCGGTCTGCGGACTCACCCACAAGCAGTCATATCCCGACATCGGTATGATCACGCTTATCAAGACCGCTGCGGTCTTTGTCGTCATTGCGCTGTACGCCATCACCGGCATTTACTAACGCTTTGCCGGCCCGGCGCGGCAAACCGAATCGGGCCGGTAATACGAATGATGTCGCTCATTAAGATCTTGGAGGTAGGTAAATGAAAATAGCAGGAAAGAATATCATTATCACAGGCGGCGCGCGAGGAATGGGAAAGAAATTCGCCGTAGATTTCCTTTCACTCGGCGCAAAGCCCTATGTCCTGGATGTTGTACAAGAGAACCTCGATGCGCTGAAGGCCGATACCGGCATCCCCGGAAAGATTGTCGATGTTACCGATGAAGCCGCGGTAGAGGCGTTTTTCGAAGAATACACGGCGGCCAACGGCCCGGCCGACATCCTCATCAATAATGCAGGCATAACTGCAGACAGCCTGTTCATCAAGAAGAAAGATGCCGAGGTTACGAAGTTCGCTTTTGCCAAGTGGGACAACGTAATCAAGGTGAACCTCACCGGCACATTCCTCTGCGGGCGCGAAGCGGCATACCACATGGTCAAAAACGATGTGAAAGGCGTCATCATCAACATCTCTTCCATCAGCCGCGCGGGGAATGTAGGGCAGACGAATTACTCGGCCACGAAATCCGCGGTCGTCTCGATGGCAATCACATGGTCGAAGGAGCTTGCGAAGTTCGGCATCCGGGTCGGCGCGATAGCTCCGGGATATATAAATACCGAAATGGTCGCGAAGATCAAGCCCGAGATGCTCGAAAAGATCGTCGCCAATATTCCGAGGGGACGACTCGGCGAGATGGAGGAGATATCCCAGGCGGTTCAGTTCATCGTGACCAATGACTTCTTTACCGGCCGTTGCATCGAAGTCGACGGCGGCATGAGAATCTAACCGACGAGGAGGACATCCATGGAAGCATATATCATTGGCGGAACAAGAACCGCAATCGGCAAGTATAACGGGACCCTGGCGAATCTGACGGCAATGGATCTCGGCGCGGCAGTCATCAGGGAAGCCCTCGTGAGAAGCGGAGTCGCAGCGGAGGCAGTCGAAGAAGTGATCATGGGCAACATAATACCGGCCGGTCTGGGGCAGAATCCGGCACGCCAGGCCGCCATGAAAGGCGGGGTACCCAAAGAGGTGCCATCATATACCGTCAATAAGGCCTGCGGCTCCGGGGTGAAGACCGTGGGGCTGGCTGCACAAGCAATAGCCCTCGGCGATGCGGATGTGATCGTGGCCGGAGGCATGGAGCAAATGACCGCCGCCCCGTACCTGCTGAAGACCGCCCGCTGGGGACAGCGAATGGGCAACGGCGAGATGATCGACGCCATGATCAACGACGCGCTGTGGGATGCCTTCAACAATTACCACATGGGGGTAACTGCTGAAAACATCGCAAAGAAATACGGCATCACGCGGCAGGAACAGGACGATTTCGCGGTGGCGTCGCAGAACAAGGCGGAAGCCGCGATCAAGGCGGGGAAATTCAGAGACGAGATCATTGCACTGAAAGTAAAGCAGGGCAAAGAAGAAATCGTCTTTGATACCGATGAATATCCGAGATTCGGAGCTACGGTAGAAGCGCTTGCCAAATTACGGCCTGCATTCGACAAAGAAGGCACCGTGACCGCAGGCAACGCTTCAGGCATCAATGACGGAGCCGCGGCGGTAGTTGTAGTATCGAAGCAGAAGCT
>DATHDH010000093.1:0-4226 GCA_035319145.1 Dissulfurispiraceae bacterium
TATCACCAAGAATGTGACCGATGCAGCGCTCATGCTTCAGGCCATCGCCGGGCATGACCCGCTCGACTCCACATCGGCCCCGCATGACGTGCCGGATTATGCTGCTGCTCTCGGCAAGGACATCAAGGGATTGAAAGTCGGCATTCCTAAAGAATACTTCATCGACGGGATGCACCCCGAGGTGGAGCAGTCCGTGCGAGCCGCGATAGCGACAATGGAATCGCTCGGTGCAATTCCGGTAGAAGTCTCGCTGCCGCATTCCGAATATGCCGTGGCAGCCTATTACATTCTTGCAACATCCGAGGCGTCGTCCAATCTCGCCCGATACGACGGTGTGAAGTACGGCTTTCGCGCAAAAGGAAAAGACCTCATTGATATGTATATGCGGACGCGCGCGGAGGGATTCGGTCCCGAGGTGAAACGGCGCATCATGCTCGGCACCTATGCCCTCTCGGCAGGCTACTACGATGCCTATTATAAGAAGGGACAGCAGATTCGCACGCTCATACGGCAGGATTTCGATCAGGCGTTTCAACAGGTCGATGTCATCGCAACACCGACATCTCCGGGGCCGGCCTTTGCCGTCGGAGAAAGATCGACCGATCCGCTCCAGATGTATCTGTCGGACATCTTCACCATTTCAGTCAACCTCGCGGGTATTCCGGCCATATCGATTCCGTGCGGGTTCACGTCGGACGGCCTTCCGATCGGCCTTCAGCTCCTTGGAAAGGGCTTTGACGAACAGACGATACTCCGAACGGCGTTTGCCTATGAACAAAGCACCGCATGGCATGCACGGAAGGCAAAGCTATGAGCGCCGGATACGAAGCCGTAATCGGTCTCGAGGTTCATGCACAGATGCGAACGGCTTCAAAGATATTCTGTGGCTGCCCGACCACGTTCGGGGCCGAACCGAACACGCAGACCTGTCCGGTCTGCACCGGCATGCCCGGAGTGCTGCCCGTATTGAATGCAAAAGCTCTCGAATATGCCGTCAAGACCGGCCTTGCAGTGAACTGCCGGATTTCGCCGTACAGCCGCTTCGCCCGCAAGAACTACTTTTACCCCGATCTGCCGAAGGGGTACCAAATCAGCCAGTATGAACTTCCCATCTGTGAAAAAGGATGGCTCGATATAACCGTCGGCGGCGCAACGCGGCGGATCGGTATTACGCGAATCCATATGGAGGAAGATGCCGGCAAGAATATTCACGAAGGGAACACATACAGCTTTGTCGACCTGAACCGCGCGTGCACTCCGCTGATGGAAATAGTCTCGGAACCGGATATCCGGAGCGCGAAAGAAGCGGCAACCTATATGCGTACGTTGCGGAGCATTCTTCGCTATCTCGGGGTCTGCGACGGCAACATGGAAGAAGGTTCGCTGCGATGCGACGCAAACGTTTCGATCCGCCCTATTGGCCGGCAGGAGTTCGGCACGAGGGCCGAGATAAAGAACATTAACTCGTTCCGTTTTGTCGAGAAGGCGATCGAATATGAGATTTCGCGCCAGATTCTTGTTGTTCAAGAAGGCGGAAAGGTTGTACAGGAGACGCGCCTCTGGGATGCGAATGCCGGAGTGACCCAATCGATGCGCTCGAAGGAAGAGGCCCACGATTACCGTTACTTTCCGGAACCGGATCTCGCACCCATAGTGGTTGATCAGAAATGGATCGGGGAGATCGCCGCATCGTTGCCGGAGCTGCCGCATGCCAAGCGGAATCGCTATGTCGATGCCTTTGGATTGTCCTCTGCGGATGCTGAGCAATTGACGGCCGAGCAGCCGGTTGCGCTCTGGTTCGAGGAAGCGGCCGCTACTGGAGCAAACCCTAAGGCTGTCGCAAACTGGCTGATGACCGAACTGATGAAATACCTCAACGATGAAAATCGTGCTATCGAAGATTGCCCCGTGAAACCGGGGCAGCTTGCCGCCCTGTTGGCACTCATCGACAAAGGGACAATCAGCGGTAAAATAGCCAAGTCCGTTTTTGAGGAAATGTACCGGACCGGACGGGATGCGGAAGCCATCATCCAGGCGAAAGGCCTGGTGCAGATCAGCGATACGAGTGCCATTGAATCGACCATCGATGAGATCCTGGCGAAGCATCACGCAGAGGTCGAACGTTTCAGGGCCGGAGATGAGAAACTGCTCGGATTTTTCGTCGGGCAGATAATGAAGGCCATGAAGGGGAAGGCAAACCCCCAGATGGCGAATGAAATCTTACGGGGAAAACTCGGACGATAACCTTTTTTTGATGACATGGCGTTGCATTTTCGGCCCGAGGCGTGCACAATAATGGCACTGCGGTCCGGGAGCGGATTCCATGTTCATCACATTTTGGGGGCTTTCCCGACAAACCGATAACGACATTGCAGTCCTTGCGCCTGCAATCATACCAGGAGAAAGGGAGGTGAATTGAATGAAGAAGATCGTAGCAGTCGTCGTGGCGATTATTTTCGCACTCGGTATGGTGACAATGGCTTTTGCCGCCTCGGAAAAGTGCGACAAGTGCCATAAAGGCGACAAGGCGATTGACAAGATCGTGGCCGACAAAAAACTGAACGCCGACAATATTGTCAATACGCTGCGGAACAGCCCGAAGGCCGGACTCCACAAGAGCCTGACCGATGACGATATCAAAGCAGCTGTTGCAAAATAAGTTCGTCAAATAAACAAAACAAGAGGGGGCCGGCAAAATTGCCGGCCCCCTCTTGTTTCTATGTCGTATCTGCTTACGCTTAAAAGTACGTCAGCCAGGATTCGTACTGTTTCGCCTTGCCCTTCACTGCATCAAAATATGCCGCCTGCAACTGTCTGGTAACAGGTCCGCGCATACCGCTGCCGATACGCCGTCCATCCAGTTCACGAATAGGCGTCACTTCAGCAGCCGTCCCGGTAAAAAACGCTTCATCCGCGATATATACCTCATCGCGCGTAAACCGCTCTTCTGCCACAGGTATGCCGCTGTCGTGCGCAAGCGTGATGATGCTGTCACGGGTAATGCCTTCCAGGATTGAAGTCAACGGTGTCGTTTTCAGCGCACCGTTTCTGACGATGAAGATATTCTCGCCGCTGCCTTCTGATACATACCCCTCGGTATCGAGAAGCATTGCCTCATCGCAGCCGCACGCAATCGCCTCTTTCTTGGCGATTTGCGAATTGACGTAATAGCCGCAGATCTTCCCGCGCGACATATTCGAATTGACGTGATTACGGATGAACGAAGAGGTCCTGATCTTGATGCCCTTTTCGATTCCTTCTTCGCCGAGATAGGCGCCCCAAGGCCAAGCGGCTATCGCAACGCGGATTGGGTTGTTCTTCGGGTACAATCCCATCATGCCGTATCCGATGTAGACAATTGGGCGGATATAGCACTCTTTGAGTTTATTTCTTCGAACGGTTTCGACGATGGCCTTGCTGATCTCATCCTCCGTGAACGGAATCTCGATCATGAAAATATGGGCCGACTGGAAGAGGCGCCTGACATGCTCTTTCAGGCGGAAAATCGCCGGACCTTTCGGTGTATGGTAACAGCGGATTCCTTCAAAAGCCCCGAGGCCGTAATGCAGCGTGTGCGTCAGGATGTGCACATTCGCCTTGTCCCACGAGACGAACTTCCCATCCATCCAGATCTTTTCCGTTTTCGGTATCATAGGGTATTATTAAACCAAGAGAAACTTACTGATGTCAATACGGAATTCCCTGATAACGGCCACAGTTTTGGCCTCGCGGCCCGGTTCAAACCGGTCGAATTCAGCTGCACCAGAATAATGCGCGAGCTAATTGTCATAGGCGGCGGACTTGCAGGCTGCGAAGCGGCATGGCAGGCGGCGAGGCATGGAGTATCAGTCGCCCTTTATGAAATGCGGCCCGACCGGATGACCGAGGCCCATCGAACCGGCGATCTCGCAGAAATCGTCTGCTCCAATTCATTGCGCTCCAAGGAAATCAGCACCGGCCCGGGACTGCTGAAAGAAGAGCTCCTGCGCGCCGGATCGCTCATTATGGAGGCTGCCGTCGCGTCGGAAGTCCCTGCGGGCTCGGCGCTCGCAGTCGACCGGACACTCTTCGCGCGCCACATCCAGAATCGCGTTGCGGGACATCCTTCCATACGCATTATTCGCGAGGAGATTGTCGTAATTCCCGAACAGCAGTCCGTAATCATCGCGACGGGACCGCTCACCTCGGCCTCTCTCGCAGACGCTATCGGCAGACTCATCGGCACC
>DATHDH010000094.1:0-60786 GCA_035319145.1 Dissulfurispiraceae bacterium
AACATTAGTGCTCCTGACATCGGGAATCTGGCGTTTTCTGCCGAACAGTGTACTCACATATCCTTGCCGCCGCGCGGTTTCCAAAGTCTCCTCGATATAGGATTTCACGCCGCTGTGGGTCGCAAAATAGTGCTGAATGAATTCCGCCGCATCCTTTGGGGCGATGTCAAGGGCCTCTGAGAGACCGAAGGCGCTCATTCCGTAAATCACGCCGAAGTTGATGGTCTTTGCGAAGCGGCGTTCGTCGGCGGAAACAGCGTCGACAGGCTTCTGAAAGACCTCCGACGCCGTTCGCGCGTGGACATCGATGTTGTGCTGAAAGGCATGGGTCAGCCCGGCATCTCCGCTCATATGGGCGAGAATGCGCAACTCGATCTGCGAGTAATCAGCCGACAGCAGAAGACTTCCGCTGTCTGCGATAAATGCCGAACGGATTCTTGTGCCCCACTCGGTCCTGACCGGTATGTTCTGAAGGTTCGGATCGCTGCTGCTCAATCGTCCTGTTGCGGTGATCGTCTGATTGAATGAGGTATGAATCCGCTTGGACGAGGGTTCCGCAAGGGCCGGAAGCGTATCGATGTAGGTCGTCTTCAGCTTGTGAAGGGTGCGGTAATTCAATATGTGCCCCGGCAGTTCATGCTGATGAGCAAGGTCTTCGAGCACGTCGACGCTCGTCGAAAATCCGGTCTTTGTCTTGCGGCCGGGTTTGAGCCCCAGGTCTTCGAACAGTACTTTTGCGAGCTGCCTCGGCGAATTGATATTGAACTCTTGTCCAGCAGTGCGATAAATGGTTGTCTGTAAATTTACGAGGTCGCGCTCCAGCTCTTTCGACAACGCGGTCAAGAGCGGGATGTCGATCTTCACACCCGCTGTTTCCATATCCGCAAGAACCCGTATTAGCGGCATTTCGATCTCGTGATACAGCTGTGCAAGCCCTTCGGCATCAAGTTTCGGAAAAAGTATCTGCCGCAACTCGAACGCGAGTTCCGCGTCCTCGGCAGCATACGGCGCAGCCTTCTCCAGCGGAACCTCCGCAAATGACGCCTTCTTTCCGAGCACCTCGCGAAACGGACGTTTTCTGTGGTGGAGATATTCGAGCCCGACCTCCTCGAGGCTGTGGTTCGGCCAGTTCGGATTCAGCAGGTACGATGCAACCATGGTGTCGAAGAGCGGACCGCGGACTTCGATCCCTTCGCGCCGCATCATGAAAATGTCGAACTTCAGATTGTGGCCTATCTTTGCAACCGTTTCATCCTCGAATATGCTGCTCAGTATCTCCGGGGCATCAGGCAGGTTCGGTCCGTCGGCGTGGCGAACCGGAACATAATAGGCTTCTCCTTCGCGGCGGCAGAGCGCAATCCCGACCACGCTGTCGCTCATCGGATTGTTGCCGGTTGTCTCGACATCAAACGCCAGCTCCTTCAGCGTGTGAGGCGATGGAGATTGCCGGTGAGCGTCCTTCTCTGGCGGTTGATGATCATCGAAGAGCGAGGCCTGTTTCATGCGCGGTCCCCCAGAAATTCGAGCAGGGCCTGTCTGTCCGTTATCGCAGCATACTGGGCGCGGCGCTTGTGTCCGGACGATGGGACCTGTTTCAGCAGGCTTCTGAACTCGAACTCCGTAAAAAGCTCGACAAGGACAGGCCAGTCGGGTTCTTGCAGGGCGAACGAACGCACGTCGGCTTCAAGCGGCACGTCGGCATTGATGGTCGCAAGGGTTCTGCTCATGTGGACGGCATCGATCTGCACGCGTATCATTGCCGCAATGCGCTGCGAAGCGTATTTTTCGGGAGACTGAAGCAGCGAGTCGAGCGAACCTGCCTTGTGGAGAAGCTCCTTTGCGGTCTTTTCGCCGATGCCCTTGACGCCCGGTATATTATCGACCGCATCGCCCATAAGGGCCATCACTTCAGGTACTCGATCCGGAGGCACGCCGAAACGTTCGACAACCCCGGCCTCATCAATGACAACATCCTTCATGGGGTCGTATATCTTCACACGTCCGTCGACGGCCTGCATCATGTCCTTGTCGCCGGTGAGGATGAAGACATTCGCCTTTTGCGCGGCGCATTGACGTGCCAGCGTGGCGATGATATCGTCGGCCTCATGCCCCGGCATTTCGAAAGTCGGTATGCGTAGCGCCGCGATGACCTCTTTTATTTTCGGGATCTGCAGCAGGAGGTCGCCCGGTGTTTCTGGCCGATGCGCTTTGTATTGTTCATACATTTGGTGGCGAACGGTGGGCTCTTTCGAATCGAAGGCGATGGCGATCGCATCGGGCTTTTTGTCTTTGAGAATCTTCATGAGCATGGTCGTAAAGCCATAAATGGCGTTGGTCGGGAAGCCCTTGGAATTCGTCAGCGTCTTGATAGCATGGAAGGCGCGATAGAAAAAGGAATTGCCGTCAACAAGATATACGTTCATGGGAAATTATACTCCAAACGTCCGTTATCGGATGCCGAATGTTTCTCGCGTTGTCGCGCGTAATGCGCTATTTGATGAAGGTGCCGTTGTGGTACTCCTCGTACGCCTTCCGCAGCTCCTCCCGCGTGTTCATCACAATCGGCCCCTGCCATGCCACCGGCTCTCCCAGCGGTTTCCCGGTCAGCAACAGGAAACGCACACCTTTCTCACCGGCCGTAACCTTTATGCGCTCTCCCTCATGTTCATAGAGCACAACGGTCTCCGGTCCGAAGACGCAGCTTCGCTCGCCGTCAAACCATCCCTTGCCCGAAAAATCGTATGAAAAGGGATCGCGCCCTTCGTCGAAATATCCGTCTCCGGTCAGGACATAGGCCACCGCGGTATGTCCATGCTTCACCCTGTGCTCGAAAATTGCGCCGGGATTGACGGAAACATCCATCAGCTCCGGGTCTATGACGATGTCCCTGACCGGTCCCTGAACGCCGTTGAGGGTTCCGCTCACCACCTTGACGAACGTTCCGTTTTCGACCCGCACCTCGGGAATGCTTGCTGCCGGCACATCGCGGTAGCGCGGCGGCATCATCTTGTCCTTTGCGGGCAGGTTAGCCCAGTACTGAAAGCCCCAGAGGGTCCCGGTCGGGCTCTTCTTCGGCATTTCCTGGTGGATGATACCGCTTCCGGCGGTCATCCACTGGACATCCCCCGAACGGATTACCCCTTTGTTCCCCATGCTGTCACCGTGCTCGACCATTCCTTCGAGAATATAGGTGATGGTTTCAATCCCCCGGTGAGGGTGCCACGGGAACCCGGCAAGATAATCATCCGGGTTCGAGGAATGAAAATCGTCGAGCATCAGAAACGGATCGAAGAGAGGAACCTGATAATAGCCGAATGCCCGCTTGAGATGGACCCCCGCACCTTCGACGGTTGGTACGCTTCTGAATACCGCCTTTATCTTCCGTACCTTTGACATGATCGTTCCTCCCGTCGTTGCCGCGATGCCCCGCCCGGAATGTCGCTGCCGGATAGGTTCTTATAATCAAATTATAGCAAAGCAGATACTGGCTCACTGCAGTGTCAATCGGTAGCCTTCGTTCCCCGCTTCGATGATCTCCAATTGGCAGTCGCGCTTTCCGTCGGCGCAGATGTTTTCCTCTGCACTGATAAAAATGCTGCTGCAGCGGCAAAGGCGTTAGGGTTGCGCGTGTAATATGCCTGGCATGCCGGTCTTGTCTGACCGCCTCAGGAGACACAGGATGAATCCCCGGACGTATTCCGCTGAATCCAGCGTTATTTGTTTTCTTCCAGCCACTGTTGATACAGCATGCCGATATGTCTTACCGCTGCCTGCCGCCGCAAACGAAAAGCCTCTCTGAAGCGCTCCTCGTCCTGATAAAGAATGTGGCTGTCCGGTTTCTTTTCGTCGTCTACCGCGATCTCGTTGTGATGCGGTAGGCATGTCCTGTATTTGAAATCAGACTCATGCCGCATGGCGTAGGGAATCGTGATGAACGTCTTTTCGAGCACCCCCTGCGCCTGATCGCCCGGCTGACCGAAGCGTCCCGACACCAGCTTTTTTCCGTTCCAATGCGGAATGGACTCGGTGTGCAGCGTGTCGTCACACTTGCTTTCGTTCACAGAAAATCGCGCGAAATCAAATCCGCCCCTGCCGTACTCGGGCGCCTGCGTAAAACATGCATCGGGATTGTCCGGATCGAACGGCATCAGTTCGCCGTCTGTCCTCTTGCCGAAGAATTCGTATGAGGTATGTGCATAAAAATCCGCAACTGCATGACCAGCCCGCGCCAGGCCGCTGAGTGTGCCTTCCTTCAGCCGCTCTTTCAGTATATCCCAGCTTTCGGCTACATAGCCGTTGTCGAAGTGATCACGCGGGTCATAGACGGTGGGATTCAAGTCCATGGCCAGGCTGATGGCCTTCACGTACAAGAGATCCCAGCTGCTCAGGCCGCTCAGGGCTTCGTCGAAGATGTGGTTGTGAACGCCTGCTGCAAATTCAGGGTCAAAACTCTCCCAGAATGTTCTGTCGCGCACATAGTCTTCGAAAGTCGTCGAGACAGTATTCTTCTTCAGCCTCCAGAGGTGTTCATCATTGAACACATAGTAGGGAATATATTCGATGGTCGCCTCAGGCCCCTTCGACTGACGCTGCCCGAGTCGTGCCGTCTCTTTTCGGGCGCGTCTCGTATGGAGGAGCGGTTCGATGAGCATCCACATGCCGGATTCGTTCTTGTACATAAGCCAGACATGGTCGTAGCCGGTCTTCTTTTCCTGATCGTAGACCTTCCCGAGTGCCACGCGAATTGAGTAACTGCTGATACCGGAGGCAAGGAGCAGTGAGGCAAGTAGAAATGCGCGGTCTTCGCAATCGCCGGAGCGCTTGCGGAGCGTCTCTTCAGGGAAAAGCCAGAAGTCGAGCTGTCGCGCTTTGGGGCCGCGGCTTCTGTATGCAATCCGCTCTGCCAGATACGCGGTAATGACTCTGAGCCGTAAATCGAATGAATGCTGTTTACGTGACAAAAAGAGCGCTCGGTCGTTTTTCTGCAGAGAGTCGGCTATCCTGCCGATCTCTCTCCGGATGACGGCATTGCTCCTGGGCGTGAGGAACTGCCGGATGTCGATGTCGTATCGCTTGTTCGTTTTCGGAACGGTGCGGCAGGCCCTGATAATCGGGTCGTGGATAATGGTATCGCCTTCCCAGTTCCATTGAGCGGCTACCCTGATATTCGATGCACAAAGACACATGGCTCTCCCTCCCATTCCGGGTCATACATACGCGCTGTGCTGTTTCAATTGTACAACTTTTCAACGAATACTTCGGTCAGTGAACGTCAATATGGGCTTGAGATGAGCGACTATGTTTCATGAAAAAGACGAGCGGAATGGTTGCGCATATGATAGCGCTGGTGAGGAGAAAAAGCTCGTTGAATGCGAGCATGGTTGCCTGGCGAATCAACTCCTGGTAGATGGCGACGAGGGTCCCCTGTTCGATAAGCGGAGATGGAAATCCCTGTGCGGCCAGGGCGTCGGAATATCTTCGCACTCCGAGCTGATAGGTGCGGTCGAATTGGGTCATGTGTTCTGCAAGACGCTCGTGATGAAACTGCGTCCGTTGCGCCAGCGCAGTCGTGACAAAGGCAACGCCGAAGCTTCCGCCAAGGTTTCGGACGAGATTGAACAACGAAGAGGCATTCCCCATTTCTTCTTTCGGGAAGCCTGAGACGGAAAGAGTCGTGAGTGGGATGAAGAAGCACGCAATTCCTATGCCGAGCAGAATGCGGGGCCAGACAACAGAGGAAAAATCGGCTGTCAGCGAAAATTGAGACATGACATATGTGGCGTAAGCATTTGTCGCAAGGCCGAAGATAAGGATGCCTTTCGGGTTGACCTTCTGGAGCAACTTAGCCACTAGCGGCATCATGATGAGCGACGCGATCCCGCCCGGGCCGAGCACAAGTCCGGCGAGGAAGGCCGTGTATCCCATAAGCGTCTGCACATACAGTGGTAGCAGAACAATGCTCGAGAAGAAAGCGAGAAAGCCGAAGAACATGACGATATTGCCGAGCGCAAATGTGCGGCGGCGCAGGGCGCGAAGGTCGACGATGGGGTGCTGCACTCGCAATTCGATGATGATGAAGAGCGTGAGGCTGATTGCGGCGATGGCGGTAAGCCAGACGATGAACGGAGAGGAAAACCAGTTTTCCTGCTCTCCCTTGTCGAGAACGATCTGAAGAGAACCGAGGCCGAGCGCCAGGAGCGCGAGCCCCCAGTAATCAATGGAAATCTTCTCGCGCCGCAGATAGGGCGGGTCCTTGATGATGAGCATGGTCATGAAGATGGAGAGGACGCCTATCGGGAGATTGATGAAAAATATCCAGTGCCATGACCAGTTGTCGGTAATCCATCCGCCGAGCACGGGGCCAAGGATGGGGCCGACCATGATGCCGATGCCGAATACCGCCATCGCCATGCCGTGCTGGCGCGGGGGAAAGCTTTCGAGCAGAACGGCCTGGGATATCGGCTGGAGCGCACCGCCGCCGAGCCCCTGCAGCACGCGGAAGAAGACGAGGCTTTCAAGACTCCATGCCGACCCGCAGAAGAATGAACTGACGGTAAAAAGCACTATCGAAAAGAGGAGGTATCTCTTCCTGCCAAACATCCGGCTCAGCCAGCCGGTCATCGGGATGATAATTGCATTGGAAACGAGATACGACGTAAGTGTCCATGTCGCTTCGTCGATGCCTGCCGAGAGGCTGCCGCGAATGTGATCCAATGCGACATTCACGATCGAGATGTCGATAATCTCGATGAGCGTTGGGAGCATGACCGTGAATGCGACGAGCCACTTATTCATTATCTTCGCTCGGCGCAGGAGACGGCAAAGCCGGAAGCATCTGCGTCCCGACCCGCCGGGTTCCCGTCGGTCATTTTACTATTACCGTCGGAATGACGGACATGCCCACCCGCAGGATGTGCTGTGGGTCGGTATCTTGATCGAGTATGATCTTGATTGGCACTCTCTGGACGATCTTCACGTAATTGCCGGTCGCATTCTGGGGAGGGAAGAGCGAGAATGCCGAACCGGTTCCCGCCATGATGCTCTCGACCTTGCCTGAAAATTTCTTGCCGGGATAGCTATCGATCGAAATCTCGACCGATTGTCCGAGACGAATCTTCTCAAGCTGTGTTTCTTTGTAGTTCGCAACGATCCAGACCCCGGAAACCGGGACAATTGCCATCAGCGGCTGCCCCGGCTGCACCTGATTGCCGACCTCGACATTCTTCTTGGTGACCATGCCGTCGGCAGGAGCCGCAATTTTCGTATAAGACTGATCAAGCTCGGCCTTGCGGAGTTTCGCCTCTTTTTCGCGGATCGATGCGCCTTGCGCACCGCCTCCGTACTCGGCCTGCCGCAACTCCTCCGTCGCCACATGCACCTGCTGTTGTGCAATGTCATAATTCGTCTTTGCGCGATCGTAACGCTCCTTCGGGATGAATTCCTCCTTCTGAAGCGCTTCGGCGCGCTCCAGATCCATGCCTGCCTGACGGAGATTCGCCTGTTGCAGCACGACATTTGCACGCCGCGAGGCTATCCGCGCCTGGAGTTCAGCCAATTTGCCGCGCTCGGCAGCGACCGCAGCGCTGTTTTCGGAAGTCTTGGCTGCATAATCGGCAACGTCAAGCTCGACGAGCGGATCCCCGGCCTTGACCATCTGGTTGTCCTGAACATATACAGCCTGGATCGTGCCACTTACCTTTGGCGCAATAGTATGAATAGGCCCTTCCACAAAGGCGTCGTCGGTTGTGATATGGGTGGATTTGTAGACCAGATAAAATATAACGGCAGCTATGCATGCAACTACGGTCACACCGAATACTATTAATCCTATTTTCTTTCTTTTTCCGTTGCTGTTGTTTGATTCCGTCATGGAGAATCCTCTCTCGTCGCGAGATCTTATTGTTTCGCCGCGGGGACCAGATCGATAACCGTCACTTCGGGCGGTGCCAGAAGGCGTATCGGCGGTCCCCATGTGCCTGAACCCCTGCTGACATACAGAAACGAGCCATTCAACAGATGGAGCATTCCGGCATGCCTGGGGTAGTAAACCCATGTCAATATGCTGAACGGAAATATCTGGCCCTTATGCGTGTGCCCCGAGAGCTGGAGGTCGAAAAGGCCGACTGAGGCCGGTTCTGCGAGGGGCCGATGCTTCAGGAAAAGGATGAACCTGTCCTGTTTCAGCGCGCTGAGCAGTTTTGTCTCCGGAACAGGACGATAACTTTTGAACGGGCTTCCTGCAGGGTCGTCGATTCCGGCGATAATCAGATCGTCGGTAATGCCGACCGCTTCTCCGCGCAGCATCCGGAAGCCGGCGTCTTCAGTGAAACGAAGTGCATCGTCGAGCCCCCAGTAGAATTCGTGGTTCCCGCAGATCGCATATTTGCCGAGCCGCGGATGAAGGGCCCGGAGTCGTTTATCCCGGCCTGCCAGGAACTCCGGCGGCGCATCGACAAGATCTCCGGTAGATACGATTATATCCGGAGCCGCTTTTTCAACTGCCCTGATGATACGCTCGAATCGATCGTCCTGCATCGTCGGGCTGAGGTGAACGTCGGTTATCTGCGCGATGCGAATGCGGCCCTGGGCTGGCGTGATTTTCGAAGATGCGAGGGTAATGGTCTCCGTGCGGATATCCAGCGCCTCGAAGTATCCGTACAGACACGCCGCTGCGGCAACAAAAAGAGGGATGAGAAACGGTGCACGCCGCATCTTGCGCCAGAGCTTCCATTGCTTTTTCCTGACGATACCGGCCTTCCGGCAGGCCCAGAGCAGCATACCGCCCGTATCCATCACCAGGGCTGTCGAACAGAAGAGGAAGAGAAAGGCGAGCCAGGTATATGCCGTATAGGAAAGAATATATGCCCACGGCAGCATGACGTCGCGTACCGCAAGCCGGGCGAATAACGGCGAGAAGACGAGGATTGCAAGATTCAGGAGAATCAATATTTGTGTCGTTCGGCCCAGGCGGAAGCAGCACCTCAGCTTCATGAAGAAGTAGAGGTGCATCAGGGCGAATGTCGTAAAGAATGTTATGAAAAAAAGCGACATCTTTTTATTCCACCTGCGACTCTATCTTGACTGCCTTCCGCATTGCCAGCCGCGCCTTGACACGCTCCTGCACCTCATCGAAGAGGTCGTAAACGACCGGAACGACGAGGAGTGTCAGGAAAAGCGAGGAGATTAAGCCCCCTATGGTTGCGATCGCCATGGGTGCGCGTGTTTCGGCGCCTTCGCCGAGGCCCACCGCAATGGGAAGCATGCCGAAGACCATGGCGAATGTCGTCATCAGGATTGGCTTCAGCCTGACGGGGCCTGCCTCGAGAATTGCCTCTCTGCGTGACATGCCGTGCTCGCGAAGCGTGTTCGTGTAATCGACGAGCAGAATGGCGTTCTTTTTGACGAGCCCCATCAGGAGGATCAGGCCGATGAAGCTGAAGAGATTCAGGGTCTGGCCGGTAAGGAGCAGCGCGCCGAAGGCCCCGGCAAATGAAAACGGCATTGAGATGAGAACCGTTATCGGGTGAACGAAGCTTTCGAACTGGGCCGCAAGGATCATATAGGCGAGCACCACTCCGAGCACCAGCGCGAATATCAGGTAGTAAAACGTCTCGCCCATGATATCGGCTGCGCCTTTATAAACGCCGGTATATCCGGGGGTAAGAATCTGTGCGGAAATTGCATTGAGTTCGTCCATTGCCTGCCCGAGCGGCTTGCCTTCGAGGTTGGCAAACAGCATGATGGCGCGCTGACGGTCGACTCGCTGGATGGTGCTCGGTCCGCCGCCCTCCCGAATTTCAAGAAGGTTTGATATCTCGACGAGCCTGCCGTCCTTCGCGCGGACATAGAGACGCCCGAGATCGGCAGGGTTTTTTCTGTCCTCAGGGTTCAGCCGCGCCCTGACATCATAACGACGGCCTCGCGACTCGTCTTTGTATTTCGTCACCTCGACTTCTCCGCCGATCAGAAAGTTGATGGCCTCGGCTATGGTTGTTGTTTCGAGGCCGAGGTCGGCCGCCTTGTCGCGATCGATGTATACCTTCAGTTCAGGCTTTCCCGTTTCGAGTGACGTATCGATATCGACGATACCGGGAAGTTTTGAATATTCGCCGATAATCCGGCGCATATACTGCTGGATTACGGTAAGATCACTGCCCTGAACCGCATACTGGACCGGCACGTTGCGGACACCTCCACCGATCAGAGAGATGTCCTCGATTGTCGTTTTGAGTCCCGCAATCGAACCGAGGCTCTTGCGTAAATCCTGCATGATGACCTGCTGGGAACGCCTCCGCTCCGATTTCTGCGAGATGCCGACAAAGACGATGGCCTTGTTGATCTGTCCGCTCAGGCCTTGCGCATACAATGCGGTCTGAACCTCGGGCATTTTCCGAAGCAGATCTTCGGCCTTCCTGAACATCTTCTCGGCCTCGTCGACCGAATAGTCCACCGGTGATTCCAGCCTGATGATAAAGCGGCTCTGGTCCTCCTGGGGGTGGAATTCCTTGCCCATTACGAGGGTCATAAGCATGCTCAGTATGAATACGGCGACGGCGAGCAGCACAACCTTCCTGCGATGCGACATTGCGTATACCAGCAAAGCGCGATACCATGCTTCCGCCTTCCTATACCAAGCTTCCAGTCTATCTGCGATCGCAGTAATGCGAGGATGTTTCATCAGGGCCGAGAGATGATTTGCATCGGCGGTCTTGGTCGAGTGCGGCGAAAGATACCGGGATGCGAGCATGGGAGTGAGCGTGAACGAAACGAACAGCGACATGATAACAGCAAAGACAACGGTAAGCGCAAACTGGAGGAAAAAACGCCCGACGATGCCTTTCATGAACGCGACCGGCAGAAAGATTGCAACGATAGCCATCGTCGTGGCCATAACCGCTAGGCCTATTTCGGATGTTGCAAACGATGCGGCTTCCATCGGCGATTTCCCGAGCCGGATATGGCGATGGATGTTCTCGATAACGATGATTGCATCATCGATGAGAATTCCGATGCAGAGCGAAAGCCCGAGCATCGTCATATTGTTAAACGTGAAGTCGAACATGTTCATGATGGTGAAGGTCGATATTATCGACGTCGGTATGGCCAGTGCGCTGATGAGGGTGATCCGCAGGCTTTTCAGAAAAAGAAGCACCGCGAGCACTGCGAACAGACCGCCGATGATCAGGTGCCCCTGGACCTCTTTGATCGATCGCTTAATGAAGGACGACTGATCAAAGGCTATGTCGAGCTTCATCCCGGGCGGCAGGGTCGTGCTAATCGATGCGAGTTCCTTCTTCACGAGATCGACGACTTCGACCGTGTTCGTGCCGGACTGTTTCTGGATGCCGAGTCCGACCGCATTGAGGCCGTTAAATCGGGCGATGGTTCGCTTCTCCTCCATGCCGTCCTCGACCCGCCCGATGTCGGACAGCCGGACCGCCGCCCCGCGGTTGTAGGCGATAATGAGGTTGCCGAACGCCTCGACCGAACGCAATTCGCCCTTCACCTTGATGGCGTATTCACGCGCAGCGCTCTCGATGCGGCCGCTCGGAAGTTCTATATTCTCGCGCTGGAGCAGCCGCATCACATCCTGCGCAGTAATGCCGTGTGCAATCATCTTTTCGCGGTCGAGCCAGAGGCGAACTTGCCTGAGCCGAAGCCCCGGCATCTGGACGGCGCCGACGCCGGTCACTTTCTGGAGCTTTTCCTTCAGCACTTCATCGGCATAGGTCGAGAGTTCACGTGGCGTCCGCTCTCCGAACAGTGCGATCCAGAGAACGGCGTTCGCATCCGGGTCGACCTTCTGAATAATCGGTTCTTTGGCGTCAGTCGGCAGTTTGCTGCGGATAGTCGAAATCTTTTCCCGAACATCCTGAACTGCCAGGTCGATATTTCGTTCGAGGACAAATTCGACCACGACAGATGACGCCCCTTCCGAACTGGTCGATGTGATCGATTTCACCCCGTTTATGGTGCCGACCGCCTCCTCTATTTTGTCGGTGACATCGATGTCAATAATCTCGGGGCTTGCGCCGGGAAGCACCGTGTAAACACTGACGATGGGAAAATCGACCTTCGGAAAGAGGTCGACGCCGAGACGCGGGTAGCTGACGATGCCGAGTACGACCAGTGCAACGATTACCATCGTTGCGAAGACCGGCCGTTTTATCGAGGTGTCAGCGAGCCACATTGACCTTTGCACCCTCTGAAAGATTCTGCTGGCCTATGACGACGACCTGTTCTCCCTCGTTCAGTCCCTCAATCACTTCAATCGTCTCTCCGTATTTGTTGCCGAGTTTCACGTTTCTTACCTTTGCCCTGTCTCCTTCGACGGTGAAGATGCGCACCTGTTCTCCTTCGTAGAGGACAGCGACTATCGGTACGACGATGACCGCCCGGACAGGGCCGGTGTAATGCTGAACGCGGGCGAACAACCCCGGTTTCAGGATATTGTCATCGTTCGGAATGAGCGCTTCGATCTTCAGCGTCCTGGTTTTGTCGTCGAGGCTCGGTGAAACAATGTTGATTTTCCCCGTGAATTCCCGCTCGGGGAATGCGTCGACCCGAATCGCAACCTCCTGCCCCTGGCGTAGTTTTCCGACATCTCTTTCCGGAACGCTGAAATTCAGTTTGAGGATGTGCGTCTGGATCACCGCAAACGCCGGAGATCCGTTTTTCACAAAATCGCCCCGCGATATCTTCTTTTCCTTAACGACCCCTGCGAACGGCGCGACGATGCGTGTCTTTGCAAGCCTTTCCTGAGTGAGTGCAAGTGATGCGTGGGCGCGCTCGACATCCGCTTCCGCAAGCGCGCGACGCGTGACGATATCGTCAAATTGCTGCTGCGTCACGAGCTGCTCCTTATAAAGCGCTTCTTTGCGCTGGAACTCAATCTGGGTATTCTTCAGCGTGGCCTTCGCCTGATTGAGCGCCGCCGT
Source organism: Dissulfurispiraceae bacterium (assembly GCA_035319145.1). Classification (GTDB taxonomy): domain Bacteria; phylum Nitrospirota; class Thermodesulfovibrionia; order Thermodesulfovibrionales; family Dissulfurispiraceae; genus JAAYUK01. Next base: position 12,939 of record DATHDH010000094.1, read on the forward strand.
GTTCCTCTTGGCGTCGAGTGCATAATCGGTATCATTCAATACGGCAAGGACTGCTCCTTTTGCGACTCTTGTCCCTTCTTCCGCCCTGATATCCTTCACAACGGCCTCGATTTCGCTGCTGACGATCGCTTCTTCAAAGGGATTCAGCGAACCGGTTGCCGATAAATACGGACGCAGCGCCTGTTTGCCGGCAGGAGCTACCTGCACGTTCAATGCGCGCTCCTGCGGTTTGGAGTCCTTGCTCCCGCAAGCGGAAAGCGAAGCCGCCAGGGTCAGAAGAATGAAGACCGTCAGCAGATGCAACGCGCTGTAACCACTCTCGGAATGAAGCCGGGCGAGGAGCGATCGGCAGTTCATGAATTCCTTACTCGACTTTCCCGGATGCGGATGCAGGGATGCTCTTGAGAAAGAGCCCTGCAGACCGCTGCATGCGAAGCAGCGAAATATGGTACGCGTATTTTGCCGTTGCATACTGGCGCTCGGCTGACACGAGGAGATTATTGGCGTCCAGGACATCGAGGCTTGTTGCAAGACCGTAATCGAACTGGCGTGATACGGCGGTATAGTTATCTCGGGCGAAAGAGACCTGGTCGGCCAGCGAATGAAGGACCCCGCGTGCCGTCATGAGCTGAAGATATGATTGTTCGACATCCAGGGCAATATCGCGCTTTGTATCGGAGAAGGTCAGTTCAGCTTGACGCAGTTTGGACGACGCCTCCCTTGCCTCGGCCACCCGCAGGCCGCCCTCGAAGAGCGGAAATGTCAGGGTGAGGGCTCCATAAATGCTCTCCTTGACAGCCAGGATGGAAGACGGCGACTGATTGGATCGCGAGTAAACCCCGGACAGCCCCAACGATGGAAAGAAGGCCGCCCGCGCTGCCGAAACCTGCGATTGTGCGGAACCGATGAGCAGTTCCGCCGCCTTCACCTCGGCCCGCTCGACGTAAGCACGTTCAGCGGCGCATTGAAGCGTAAGGGGCGCGCAGCCCAGGACAATCCGACCGGCGCTCTCTTCGTCGATATCTGCTGCATCCTGAACCGTAAAATCCCCTTCTATGCTGATGGTGCGTGCCAGAAACGCCTTGGCGTATTTTTCAAGATTATCGAGCCGTATCAGGTCGGACTGTGCACCCGACAGCTCGGCTTCGGCCCTCAGTACGGCGGTCTTCGTCACCTCGCCGATTCTGAGCCGTGTCTTTGCGGCATCGCGATATTTTGTCAGCCGCTCGATGCTTGCGCGGGCTATCTCGGTTTGCCGCTTTGCCTGCAGTACGTCATAATATGCGGCCGCCGTGCCCAGCAAATATGCCTCTCTGAAGGCATCGTACGTGAATTTGCTTCTGTCCGCGGCGAGCGATGCCGACTTCAGCGCGAAAAACTCCTTGCCGCCGAGAGAGAGCGAGTAATCGGCGCGGCCGCCCCAGTTTTGCGCACTGTCCGGCTGGATGACGAACCCCCCGCCCGTTTGCTGATCCGAAAAACGGGTATACCCGTAGAATGCCGTAAGTCGCGGCAAGAGCGCAGACAGCGCTTTATCTCTTCCCCGATCTGCTATGGCGACATCTTGTTCAACGATGCGGATACGTTCGGCCTGTGCAAGCGCGAGGCGGTAGGCGTCGTCGAGCGTATATTCACGTGGCGGCTCTGCTGCGGCAAAGCTGTAAGCTATAACGATCAGGAAGCTGATGAAGAAACAGATCACCGATGCAATCGCGAGATACCTAACGTTTATCATATGCAGTCCCTTTGGTTCCATGGATGAAAATATCTATGTATTTGGCGATGTCGCTCTCTTCCGTGTCGCCGGCGGGATCTTCATATCCGATAATATTCCTGCTGATGAAGTACGCATAAAAAATACCGAGAAATGCCTGCGCAGCGGCGACGGGGTCCTGTTTGCGCAGAATCTTTTTTTTCTGTAGGTCCCTGAAATATGCCGCAATGACCTCAAAAAGTTCATTCATAAAAGAAAAATGCATGGCTTTCACCTGCTCGGGATACCGCGAGCATTCGTTCAGGAATATCTTGACGAGGGCCCTGCGTTGCCGCAAGGTTGTCAGTAAGGTTGTCGCGATAATACGCAGCGACTCCTCATAAGAGACGCTCTGAAAAGACGGGGCTGCAGCGCGAATCGCCGAAAGCGCAGATCTGTTCTTCAGGATGGCCTCAATCAAAAGTTCCTTGGCTGGAAAATGGCGGAAGAGCGTCAGTTCCGCCACGCCGGCATGTCTTGCGATATCACGCGTGGTCGCTCCGGTGAAGCCCTTTTCCGAAAAGAGATGGAGCGCTGCATCAATGATGCGCTCACGCGTCGCTTGGGATCGTGTTTGCATGGTACACCTCGACTGCACGGAAAACATTAGTAAGTGCTTACTAACATATCAGACCGCTGAAATTCTGTCAAGAGGGGTCGAAGCCGTTTTACACCCCGCACCGGCTATGAATAATTTAAGTCAAACAAGGTCTCTGTTATTCGTACCGTAGAGCATCAATCGGATTCAGGAGCGATGCCTTATATGCAGGATAAAAGCCGAAGAAGATGCCGACGAAGCCCGAAAAAAGAAACGCGGTTACAACGGCAACTATCGAGACATCAGTCGGCCATCCGGCAAGCATCGAGACGAGCTGAGATGATGCCGCACCGACGAGTATTCCAATGATGCCGCCGATGAGCGAAAGCGTGACCGCTTCCACGATGAATTGCAGCCGGATATCGAGCGTACGGGCGCCGACTGCCATCCGTATGCCTATTTCTCGGGTTCGCTCCGTCACGGAAACCAGCATGATGTTCATAATGCCGATCCCACCGACTAAAAGTGATACTGAAGCAATAGCACCAAGCAGGAGCGCCATTACCTGAGACTGCTGTTCTGCTGTTTGAAGAATTTGAGTAAGGTTTCTGACGGTAAAATCATTTTCTTGGCGCGGTCCAATCCTATGACGCTGCCTCAGCAAGTCGGTTATCTGCAGTTCCGCATCAGGGAGGTCCTGAGAGCTTTTTGCTTTTACAATGATCGTCCGAACACTGCCTGGAAATGATACTCCAAAGAGTTTCTTTTGAGCTGTCGATACCGGAACAAAGATTGCATCATCCTGATCCGTTCCTTGAGGAGACTGTCCTTTATCAGCAAGAACTCCGATGACCGTAAACGGGATATTCTTGATTCGAATCACTTGTCCTATGGGATCGACATCGCCGAAGAGCTTTTCAACAATAGTCTGCCCGATAAGTGCTACTTTTGTAGCAGTACGAATATCCTGCTCGTTGAAGGACCGCCCGGACTGCAGCGGCCAGTCGCGCACGTTGAGAAAGCTCGCGGTCGTTCCGGTAATACTTGTAGCCCAGTTCTGGTTCCCATAAACTACTTGTGCTGAACCGCCGTGAATCGGCGCAAGATCTTCAATGGCCGGACACTCCCTAAGCATGGCGTCGGCATCATCCAGCGAAAGAGTCGGTTGCGTTCCCGATCCCATACGAACACCTCCGGCTGTCTGTGATCCCGACAGGACAAGAAGTAAATTGCTGCCGATGCTGGCAATCTGTTCGGATATCTTCTTGCTGGCGCCGGTGCCGACGGCAACCATCGTTATGACGGCCCCAACACCGATTATGATCCCCAGCATTGTCAAGGCGGAGCGAAGTTTATTGACGCGAAGCGCCCGCAGAGCCACTCTGATTGAAGAGCTTATATGAATCATATTTTCGTCTCCCTGCGCTCATCGCTGACGATATTACCGTCAAGAAACCGAACAATGCGCTTGCTGTATTCGGCGATATCAGGTTCATGGGTGACGAGTATGACGGTTATGCCCGACTCGCGGTTCAGCTTCACGAAGAGGTCCATGATCTCCGCGCTGGTCTTGGAGTCGAGGTTCCCAGTCGGTTCATCTGCCAGGATAAGCTGAGCGCGATTTACCAGTGCCCGTGCGATTGCCACGCGCTGCTGTTGCCCGCCCGAGAGCTGATTCGGCAGGTGATGCTCTCTTTTTTCGAGGCCGACGCTCTTCAGCGCCTGCAAGGATCTCTCTCTACGCTCTCCAGCCGGTACCCCGGCATAGAGCATCGGTACCTCCACATTTTCCAATGCAGAGGTTCGCGATAGGAGGTTGAACCCTTGAAAGACAAAACCGATTTTCTGATTTCTGATTTGGGCGAGTTCATCGCGTTCGAGCCCCGATACATCGATACCTTCAAGCCGGTATATCCCGGAGGTCGGCGTGTCGAGGCAGCCGAGGATATTCATCAGTGTTGATTTGCCCGAGCCGGATGCCCCCATGATTGCAACGAATTCTCCTGGTGCGAAAGTGAGCGAAACGGAGTTCAGGGCGCTCACGCATGTCTCACCCATACAGTACTGTTTGACGAGATCGATAATTTCGATAAGTGCCATAATGGACAATCAATGCGTCGGCATCTAGAACATGCGCGGCCCGCGCTGCTGCTGGGCGCCCGAGCTGGACTGTCCGGAGCTTCCCTGACCCTCTCCCTGTACGGCGACGATAACCTCAGCCCCCTCCTGCAGGTCTCCCCCGACCACTTCAGTATATGTCCCATCGCTAATGCCCAGCACTACTTTGAAACGCTTCGGCTGTTTGCCGTCAAGAACCCAAACTCCTGAGCTGCGCGCCCCCGGCGACTTCTGCTGGGCGGGACTTGCTTTCTCCGCAATACGCACACGCAGCGCCGCGTTCGGAATTTTAGGGACACCTTTCTTTATCGCCGTTGTAATAGAGGCATTTGCAGTCATCCCCGGTTTGAGCTTCAAGTCCTTGTTGTCGACCTGAATGACGACCGTATACGTGACGACATTCTGCACCGTGACCGGTGCGTTGCGCACCTGAAAGACTTTTCCTTTAAATGCCGCACCCGGATAGGCGTCAACAGTGAATTCCGCATCCTGCCCTTCTTTGACACGACCTATATCAGCCTCATTCACCGTCGTATCGACTTCCATCTTGGTAAGGTCCTGAGCGATGGTGAAAAGGGTCGGCGTCTGAAAGCTGGCGGCGACGGTCTGTCCGACATCGACATTGCGCGAAATGACGATGCCGTCGACCGGCGAGAGAATGCGTGTATAGGCAAGATTCGTCTCCGCCTGCCGAAGAGAAGCGCGTGCTTGATCTACCTGCGCGACAAAGGCGTCGTAATTCGCCGCCGAGGTATCGTAATCGCTCCGGGCAATGAGGCTGCGCTCAAAGAGCTGCTGGTTGCGATCTCGCGTTCTTTTTGCATCAAGGGTATTGGCATTGAGCTTCGTAAGATTTGCCCTGGCCTGATCTACCTGCGCCTGCATGGTTGCCGGGTCGATAAGCGCGAGGAGCTGCCCCTTCTTTACCTGAGAGTTGTAATCGACATAAAGGGTCTTGATGGTACCGGATACTTGCGTGCCGACGAGTACCGTAGTTACGGCATTGACTGTTCCGGAAGCGGTGACCGTCTCAAATATGTCGCCGCGTACGACCTTTTCGGTCCGATAGGTGACCTCGCCGTTTCTGCTTTGCATATAGAAAAAGATCCCTGCCGCGACGGCAACAAGCAATACCGCTCCTGCCGCAATGACTTTCCTGCCTGGAAGTTTCATTGCTCCATGCCTCCAATTGCCTTCTCAAGGCTGGCGACCGCTACCTGATAATCATAAAGAGCCTGAGTATGGGCAGTCTTAGCATTTATATAGGTTACCTGGGCATCCGTGACCTCAATCGGACTCCCCACGCCTGCATTGTATCGTCCATTAGCGATATCGAGGTTCTCCGTGGCCTGCTGCACGCCGAGTTCAGCCGTTGGGATACTCTCTTTTGCCTGCATGAGCTGGAGATACGCCTGCTGTACTTCGAGCAGCACATTCTGCTTCAGAAGGTCGTAATTCGCCTTTGCCGTCTCAAGGTTCGCCTTTGCCTCACCCACCTGATGAACAGTCTGAAAGCCGTTGAAAAGACTCCAGCTGAGGGCTATCCCTGCCGTCCATCCCTCCGGCGGGAGGAAATCCTGCCCTGTCCTGCTATAGGAGCCGACCGCGCTGATGGACGGAAGGAATCCTTTGTAAGCATATGAAACCTGCTCGTCGGATGCCTTCACGCGAGCATCCGAGGCCAGCAGCTCCGGCCGGTTTTTGTAGGCACGCTCGACCGCCTCGGGAAGCGGAATTTCTTTCTTGACGATATCAAGCGAGTCCACAATTGAATAATCGGGAGCATCCGGATATCCCAAAGTGTTATTGAGAGTCACCTTTGCAATGCGAAGGGCGTTTTCCGCTTTGATCAGGTTCAATTTCGCGTTGCTCAGGTCGGCCTTGGCCTTGATGACATCGAACTTCGGTTTCGTCCCGACCTCGTAAAATCCCTGCGCCTGTTGCAGATGCTGCTCAAACTGCACGACCACCTCTTTTGCAACATCCCGGTTGCGCTGCGCCTGCAAGAGCCCGTAATACGCCTGGCGAACGGCAAGCACCAGCGAGACCTTTGTTTCAGCAAAATCGCCGCGCGATGCCTCGGCGCCGTATTTCTGTATCCATATCTGGTTCGGTGTCTTGCCGAAGTCGTAGATAAGCTGCGATGCGTTAATCGAACCGGAATATTGTTGATAAGGTTTATTACTTCCTGATTCAAGGGAGGTGATCGAAGTCCCATTCGGTGCTTTGATCTTCATGTAGTTCCCGGATGCATTGACCTGCGGCAGGTAGGCCGCCACTGCCTGGCCGATTCTGCTTTCGCTCGCCTTGACCGCACCTTGGGCCGCGGCAAGCTGCGGATGGCGGACAACGGCAATGCCAACGCATTGATCAACAGTCAGCTGTTCCCCAGGTTTGAACGGTGCCGAAGGTTCTTCCGCGCCGGCAAGGACCGGAATGCACCATACGCCGATAAGAAACACAGCACCCCAGCGTCGGATGCGCGATAGTCCGGAGAGCTTTTTCTTCATGCGTTTTCCTCTTTCATGTGTGTTCCTGCGGCATGCTTCTTCCGCCCGGCACGCCACTGGAGATAGTTCGATTGATATTTTTCCATATAGAGATAAAACACCGGCGTTATATACAGGGTTATAATTTGTGAAAACAGCAATCCGCCGACAACGGCAAGGCCCAGCGGACGCCGGGCTTCCGCGCCAGCGCCGAGGCCGAGCGCAATAGGGAGGGTGCCCATCAAGGCTGCCATGGTCGTCATCATGATCGGGCGGAAGCGGATTATACAGCCTTGATATATCGCGTCCTGCGGCGACTTGCCTTCCGTCCGCTGTGCTTCGAGCGCAAAATCGATCATCATGATCGCATTCTTTTTGACGATGCCGATGAGCATGATAAGACCCACGAAGGAATAAACATTCAGTTCAAGCCTGAAAATCATGAGCGTCAGAAGCGCACCGAAGCCTGCGGCAGGCAATCCGGAAAGAATTGTGATCGGATGGATATAGCTCTCATATAGGATGCCGAGGACGATATAAATAATGACGACTGCCAGAAGGAGCAGTATCCAGAGTCCGCGGAACGAGTCCTGGAAGGCCTGGGCCGAGCCCTGGAAGCTTGTGCTTATCGTAGGCGGCAGCGATTCGCGCGCCAGTTTCGACACTTTATCGACCGCTTCTCCAAGAGATACATCAGGCCGAGTGTTGAATGAAATGGTTACCGACGGAAATTGCCCTGAATGGTTCACGGTCAAAGGTCCCAGATCCTCTTTCAGCGCTGCGACAGTGCTGAGGGGAACGAGCGCGCCGCTTGCCGATTTGACATACAGGAACGAAAGCGCAGCAGGATCCATCTGATAGTCCGGCAGCAGTTCCATAATGACTTGATATTGATTGCTGGGTGCGTAAATAGTGGAAACCTGCCGGGTGCTGTATGCGGTCTGGAGCGCCTCTTCGACATGCTGTGCAGATATGCCGAGCGCCGATGCCCTGTCGCGATCGATCACGACATTGACTTGAGGGTTGTTCATCTGGAGATCGCTGGTGACGTCTTGGAGGATCGGCAGCGTTGCCATTTTCGCCTCGAAAAGTCTGGCGTTCCTGTAGAGCTCTTCGGTATCGGGCGTCTGAAGAGTAAATTGATACAGGCTCTTGGTTATTCGCCCGCCGATACGGATCGACGGCATGTTTTGAATAAACATCTGGATGCCCGGCACCTGTGATACTTTAGGCCTTAACGTCTGCACCAGCTCATCTGCACTCAGTTCGCGCTCCGATCGCGGCTTGAGCTTCATGAATATCCTGCCGCTGTTGCCGGTAGCACTGACGCCGCTTGGTCCGATGGCCGACATGAAGGCCTCGACATTCGGGTCTTTCCTTACGATATCCATAAGCGCAAGCTGGTGTTGTTTCATTGAATCGAATGAAATTCCCTGTTTAGCCTCGGTGAATGAAAAGAGCTGTCCGGTATCCTCTGACGGCAGGAATCCCTTCGGAATGAAATAGAAGAGAATGCCGCTGGCAATAATGAGGAAGAGCGTGGAGAGCATGGTTGCCCGCCGGTGGCGCAAAGCCGCCTGGAGTGTCTTCTCATAAAAGGAGAGCATGGCCTGAAACCATCGCTCGGAGACCTGATATATCCTGCCATGTTTCTGTTCTGCCTGAGGCCTGATGAAGCGGCTGCAGAGCATCGGCGTCAGGGTGAGCGACACAAAGCCCGAAACCAGAATCGCCACGCTGATCGTCATTGCAAACTCATGCATAAGCCGGCCGAGGATGCCGCCGAGAAAGAAAACCGGGACAAAAACCGCGACGAGCGAAAGGGTCATCGAGAGGATTGTGAAGCCGATCTCTTTTGCCCCCCTGAATGCGGCCTCCAGCGGTCCTTCGCCTTTTTCCATGTGGCGCACGATGTTTTCGAGCATGACTATCGCATCGTCGACGACGAATCCCACGGCCAGTACAAGCGCCATAAGCGAAAAGTTGTCGATGCTGTATCCGAGCATATACATTACGGCAAATGTTCCGATAATCGAGAACGGAAGGGCGAGGCTCGGAATGACGGTTGCCGACAGATTGCGAAGAAAGATGAATATGACGAGCACCACCAGGCAGACCGCCAGGAAAAGCGTGAACTTGACGTCATAAACCGAATCTTTAATCGATACTGAACGATCATAGAGGGTGTTCACCTCTACAGAACCAGGGATTTGTTCACGCAGCGACGGCAGCAGTTTCTTGATGCTGTCGACTATCTCGATGGTGTTTGTGCCGGGTTGGCGCTGAATTGCGAGCACGATACCGCGCGTTCCGTTATACCAGGCGGCGATTTTATCATTTTCGACGCTGTCGATAACGCGGCCGAGTTCATCGAGCCGAACAGGATTGCCATTGCGGTACGCAACGATAAGCGGTCGATACGCGGCAGCGTCGTTCAGTTGTCCTGAGGCCTGGATCGAGAATGCCTGAGACTGCCCCTGCAGGGTGCCGGTCGGGAGGTTGACATTTCCCTTTGCAACGGCTGCCGCGACTTCGTCGATGCCGATTTTTCGCGAGGCGAGGGCTTTCGGGTCGAGTTGGGACCGCACCGCATATTTCTGGGCGCCGAATACCTGAACCTGTGCAACGCCGTTCAGCATTGAAATGCGCTGGGCAATGAAGGTGTCGGCATACTCATGCACTTTGTAAAGCGGAAGGACCGTTGAGCTGACAGCCAGATAGAGCACTGGCTGGTCCGCAGGGTTCACCTTTCTGAATGACGGCGGCGTTGTCATATCGGGCGGAAGCTGGCGTGCAGCCTGCGAGATCATCGCCTGGACATCCTGGGCAGCCGCATCAATGCTTCGGTCGAGGCTGAACTGGAGCGTAATCGATGTGACTCCCTGCGCATTCGACGATGTCATTGAATCAAGCCCGGCTATGGTAGAGAACTGCCGTTCCAGCGGCGTAGCAACCGAGGAGGCCATGGTTTCCGGCGTCGCTCCGGGCAGATTCGCCGTGACGAGAATAGTCGGGAAATCGATATTCGGCAGGTCGCTGACCGGCAGAAGACGATAGCTTATCAGCCCGAAGAGCAGAATGGCGAACATGACCAATGAGGTCATGATGGGCCGTTTGATAAACAGTTCGGAAAGACTCACTGGGCCGCCTTTTTATCGCCCTTTTCGGATGGTACGGCGTCGACCGGCTCCTTGATCTGCACCTTCCCCCCCGGTACGACACGGAGATGCCCGTCAGTTACTATGCGCTCTCCGGGATTGAGCCCTTGCTTGACTATTGTTTCATTGCCGAAGGTGCGAGCAACGACGACCGGGCGGTTCTCCGCGCTGAGGTCTTCTTTGACGACGTAGACATATTGGCCTGACTGTCCGGTCTGCACTGCGTCCGTAGGTATAACGACGGCACCGTCTTCAACATAAAGGCTGAGCACGGCGGTGACAAACTGGCCGGGCCAGAGGCGGTGGCCGCTGTTGACGAACGTCGCCTTTAATTTGATGGTGCCGGTTGCCGTGTCGACGGCGTTGTCGATGAATTCAAGGACACCGCGCTCAGAAGGCTGCGGGTCGGTCTTGTTGACATAAATATCAACCGGGAGTTTCTTGATCGCCATGTATTTCCGGATCTCGGCGAGTTGTTGTTCGGGCACCGCGAAGGTGACATAAATGGGTTCAATCTGATTGATTGTGACCAAAGCCTTGTTGTCATCCGTAGCCTTGATCATGTTCCCTTCGTCGAGGAGCACGGCGCCTGCCCGACCGGAAATCGGAGAAGAGATAAAATAGTAGCTCAACTGAGTCTTCGCCGCTTCGAGATTCGCCCTGCTTGCACCGGCGACGGCCTCCAGGGCAGACGAGCTCGTCCGCGCCTGGTCATATTGCTGACGCGATATGTACCCTTTCTTTAAAAGCTCCGCATAGCGGCGCTCATCTTCGCGGGCATTTTCGAACTGCGCGACATCGCGAGCAACCGCGGCCTCGGCCTGACGAACGGCAGCCTGCTGCTGGCGCGGATCTATCGTAAAGAGGGACGCGCCTTTCTTTACGAACTGACCTTCCTTGAAATGCACCTTGTCAAGGCGCCCTGTCACTTGTGCTTTAACAGCAACACTGGCATAGGCCTCGACATTGCCGACGGCCCTAATCTCAAAGGGAATCGCCTTCTGTACCGTCTGCCCGACCGAGACGACCGCAGGCGGCCGCTGTGTCTTTGCCTTGCCGTCATCGCACGCAACGAGGATAATTGCGCTTGCAGCCGTACAGAGAGCGACAAGCGCCGTTTTACGTTTTATTCCCATTTGTATCTTCATCGTATTATCCCTTTTACAGTTGAGACGCATTTTCCATGCAATAAGTTTAATTTTGTTCGTATGAAGAACATTAATCATGTAAGTAATTACTAACATATTGTGCGCCAGGGGTGTTTGTCAAGCATCACGACGAAATTACCGTCTGAACCCTGTGTCCGAAGATAATGCAGAGATACCTCGGATGATTTTGGGGGTGACGTGCCGTATGAAGACCGTTATGTTTATTCCCCAATGCAGCGAGATAACGCCTCACAAAAACTCGCTTTTTGCGCCGGCAGAAGGCAGGGCAGGGAGTTCCAACTGGCCCGGTGGCGGAGTGAATTTATCTTCAGGCGCAATTTCCGCAGGATCTTCGGTAATCTCCGGGAGGTCCGGCGGCGCTATTCCGCGGCGCTGCATGATGGTGTAAATGATGCGGGATCGGTTTTCGACGTACCGCGATTGGCCGAGCGGATTGTATTTGCGCGGATTGGGCAGTACTGAGGCGAGGCGCGCGGCTTCATATGGGCCAAGGGCCGACGCGGATTTCCCGTAATAGTGACGGGCGGCGGCTTCTATGCCGAATATGCCTTCACCCCATTCGGCCACGTTCAGATAGAGTTCGAGAATCCTTTTTTTGCTGAGGGCATGCTCGATCCTCCATGTTAGGATTACTTCCTTAATTTTGCGGATAGGATTCTTCGACGGTGTCAGAAAAAGGTTCTTTGCAAGCTGCTGGCTTATCGTGCTGCCGCCGAACTTGAACTTCTTCTCCGCGATGTCTTTTTCTACAGCCTTCTGCATCGCCTCGAAGTCGAACCCTTCATGCTGATAGAATTTGTCGTCCTCGCCGATGAGGACCGCTTTCACGAGATAGGGCGATACACGGCCAAGTCCGACCCATGACTGTGTTATTTTTATCTTCTTCCCCTGCTCGGCCCATTCGGCCTCGCGGTATTCCATAAAGGCGCTTTTTCTGGGATTATCTTTCGCGAGCCTGCCGACGTCGGGATAAACGAAATGGATCAGCGGACTCGCAAGTGCGAGCGCAAGGCAAAGGACAATGATCTTCTTGACCCATCGCATGTTGTGCTGCTACGATTTTTCCGACCTCTTCGGCCGTTTGCTGTACTCGAGCACTTTCTTGCGCAGCCTGATGGAGTGTGGAGTCGCTTCAACCAATTCGTCTTCCTTGATGAATTCGAGAGCCTGCTCCAGGTTCATGGGACGCGGAGGAATGAGCATCAATGCATCGTCGGCGCCTGAAGCGCGCATGTTGGTCAGTTTCTTTTCCTTGGTGACGTTCACATCAAGGTCATTGTCGCGAGCATTTTCGCCGATGATCATGCCTTCATAGACATTCGTGTTTTCCCTGATGAAAAGCGTGCCGCGCGGCTGTAAATGAAATAACGCATAAATCGTCGCTGTGCCTTGTCTGTCGGCAACAAGGGCGCCCGTCTGGCGTTTGCTCATTACCCCGTGCCACGGTTCGTAGCCGTCGAAGAGGTGATTCAACAGCCCGGTGCCTTTCGTGTCAGTGAGAAATTGAGAGCGAAAGCCGATAAGCCCGCGCGACGGGATGCGAAACTCCATGCGCACGCGGCCGTGGCCGTTGTTCTGCATCTTCTGCATGCGGCCCTTGCGCATGCCTATCTGCTGCGTAACAATGCCGACGAATTCCTCCGGCACATCAATCACAAGCAACTCCATCGGTTCATGAAGCCTGCCGTCGATTTCTTTTGTTATGGTCTCGGGCATAGAAACCGCGAGTTCGTACCCTTCGCGGCGCATCATCTCTATCAGGATTGCGAGCTGCAACTCCCCGCGGCCCATGACCTTGAATGATTCGGTCTGGCTGAAATCAACCTGGATCGCGACATTGTAAAGCAGTTCCTTTTCGAGGCGTTCCCGAAGATTGCGCGACGTTACATATTTGCCTTCTCTCCCGGCAAAGGGCGAGGTGTTGACCGAAAATACCATCGATATTGTGGGTTCATCGACGGTAATGCGGGGAAGCGGACGCGGCGATTCGGCATCGCTAACGGTATCGCCGATCGTGATGCCGTCAATCCCGGCTAGGGCGCAGATGTCTCCGCCCGTAACCTCTTTTGCAGGAATGCGCTCCAACCCCTGAAAGGTATAAAGCTGCGTTATCTTCGTTTTGACTGTCTCGCCCTCTTGCTTGACTACCGACACTGCATCGCCGACGCGAACGGTGCCTGCGTACAGCCGGCCTATGGCGAGCCGGCCCACATAATCATTGTAGTCAATGTTCGTCACGAGCAGTTGCAGGACGCCTTCCGGGTCTGCGACGGGTGCCGGAATAGAGTCGACAATCAGATCAAAAAGAGGCTTCAGGTTTTCGCCCGCTTGTGCCAGGTCCAGCGTTGCCGTGCCCTTTTTTGCGTTGCTATATACGATGGGAAATTCAAGCTGGTCTTCATTCGCATCGAGATCAATGAAGAGGTCGTATACCTCGTTCAGCACCTCCTGTATGCGTGCATCGGGGCGGTCGATTTTATTAATGACGAGAATCGGCGGAAGGCTCAGTTCGAGCGCCTTCTTCAGCACAAACCTTGTTTGCGGAAGCGGACCTTCGGATGCATCGACCAGCAGCAATACCCCGTCGACCATTTTAAGAATCCGTTCAACCTCCCCGCCGAAATCTGCATGGCCGGGTGTGTCGACAATATTTATTTTGATGCCGTCATACGTTACGGCTGTGTTCTTCGCCATAATAGTGATGCCGCGCTCGCGTTCGAGTTCGTTGCTGTCCATGACTCGTTCTTGAACTTTCTCATGCGACGCGAAAATTCCAGCCTGCTTCAGCATTCCGTCCACAAGGGTCGTCTTTCCGTGGTCGACGTGTGCGATGATTGCAATATTTCTTAAATTGTCTTGTTTCATAATGCTCCCTGCTTTCAGCGTTTAGTAGTATTGATTGCGAAACGGACAGCGGAGAGATCCACTCTCCATCTGTTGTCACTTGTTCAGAAAGATTCGGCTGCCCGGTTAACCGAGGTACCACCTGAGAATGGGCGTTCCGAAAAAGAGCGACACCAGTGCGCCGCATGCGAGAAAAGGCCCGAATGGAATCTTCGTCTTTCTACCGGCTCCCTTGAAAGCCATCAATGCAAGCCCGATGAGCGCACCTGTCATACTGCCGAGCAGTGTTGTCAGAAAGACACCCTTCCAGCCGAGAAAAGCTCCGACCATGCCCATCATCTTTACATCTCCGCCGCCCATGCCGCCTTTGCTCAGTATGGCAATCAGGTAAAAGAGGCTGAACCCGAGTGCGAGGCCGATCGCCGAATTCAGAATACCGATGATTTCAAATACCGGATGCCCGCTCATGGCCTTGAAAGTCTGAAAGGGATCGGGCAGCAAAAACGTTCCTGCAAGCAGGCCGATGGCCATGCCCGGCAGGGTAATCACATCGGGAATGATCTGAAAATCGAGATCGATAAAAATGATAACGATGAGAGACGAGATGAAAAGGAAGAGCAGCGGGAGATGCCATCCGAGTCCGAAATGATGAAAGGCCCAAAGATAAAGCCCTCCGTTGATTGCTTCGACGAGCGGATACCGTAAGGAAATGCCAGTACCGCACGAGCGGCAATTCCCGCGCAGAAGCAGAAAGTAACTGATCAGCGGGATATTGTCCCAAGGCTTAATCGGCGTCCCGCATCCAGGGCAGGCGGAGGGAGGCGAGACGATCGACTGCTCGCGCGGGATGCGGTGAATGCAGACGTTGAGAAACGATCCGACGACGAGGCCGAAAATAGTGATAAAAATCTCAGGCATTATCAGGCCTGGTGTACTCATGCTGTAGTGAAACATTCAAGACGACCCCTCCAGAATCCGGCGGCGGCATCGCGCAGCGCCGGTACGGTGGCGAGCGCGGGATCACTGCTCATGAGTTCAAAAGCAGCGTCTCGCGCAAGCTCTACTATTTTAGCATCCCGCACGATATTCGCGACGCGCAGATCAGGAAGTCCCGACTGGCGTGTGCCGAAGAACTCGCCCGGACCTCGCAGTGCAAGGTCTTCTTCCGCAATGCGGAATCCGTCGGTTGTCTGAACCATGATATCCAGTCTCTTTCGGGCCTCGTCTCCATGTCCGTAGGCGAGGAGTATGCAGTGCGACTGGTCGGCGCCGCGTCCGACGCGTCCGCGCAGCTGATGCAGCTGCGCAAATCCGAAGCGCTCCGCATGGATGATGACCATAAGCGTTGCATTGGGAACATCGACGCCCACTTCGATGACCGTAGTGGAAACCAGGATATCTATCCGTCTTTCCTTGAAATCGCGCATGATTGCTTCGCGTTCTCCCGGCTTCAGACGGCCATGAAGCAAGCCGACCCTGTATTCCGGAAACATCCGTTGGAGCCCATCCGCGCCCGTTTGCGCATCTTTGAGCGAGGTTCTGTCGGACTCCTCGATGATCGGATAGACGACATATACCTGATTTTCTTTTTCGAGCGCCTTTCTTATCAGCGGATAAACGCTTTCTTTCCGGCGCTCGGGGATCAGCTTCGTCAGAATAGGTGCGCGGTAAGGGGGGAGTTCATCGATAACCGAATAGTCGAGATCGCCGTACAGGGTGAGCGCGAGCGTCCGTGGAATCGGGGTTGCCGTCATTACGAGGGTGTCCGGCATTTCGCCTTTTTTTCTGAGAAGCGCCCGCTGCATGACACCGAATCGGTGCTGCTCATCAATGACGATAAATCCGAGACGCCGGAATTGCACACCTTCCTGAATGAGGGCATGCGTGCCGACGACGATATCCGCAGCGCCTGCCGCAATATCCTCAAGATGCCGGTTGCGCATGCTGGCCGTTTGAAGAACTATCTTGATGCCGAGCGGTTCTGCAAGGCGGGAAATCGTCATGTGATGCTGTTCCGCAAGTATTTCTGTCGGCGCCATGAGGGCTGCTTGATAACCGGCCTCGACGGCGTCGAGCATGGCAAGCAGGGCCACGATGGTCTTTCCTGATCCGACATCTCCCTGAACAAGCCGGTGCATGGGCAACGGCACGAGCATGTCGGAGCGTATCTGCGCAAGGACACGCTGCTGGGCCCCGGTAAGAGTGAATGGCAACATCGTCACGAGTTGTCCCGCAAGTTTTCCCTCCGCATGAAATGTAATGCCGGGCTCTTTCGTCTGTTTGGCCTTGAGGCCAGCGAGCCCGAGTTGAAAAAGCAGCAGCTCTTCAAACGATAGCCTCCGGTGAGCGGGGGTTGCGCCGCGATTTAGGTCGTCAATCGACGCGGACTTGTCCGGAAAGTGCAGGGCGCGGAGTGCCTCCTGTCGTGAAGGAAACCCGAAGCGTCTAATCATGTCTTCCGGCAGGAACTCTTTGACGAGCGAAGCCAACGATGCGACGGCATTGAAAATGATGGTGCGCATCTGTTTTTGGCTCAGCCCATCGGTCAGGGGATATATCGGAACGATTCTTCCGGTATGGATCTGCGCGCAAGCGGGATCTGCAGCATCCGCTTCAGGGTCGTCGAGAATTTCGTATTCGGGATTGATGATTTCGAGCCCCGCCCCCGAGAAGTCCCGTTTGATCGTGCCGAAAAAGATGACGGCCTGTCCCTTTTTGAAAACGCGCTGCAGATATGCCTGATTGAACCACTTGCCCTTGAGAATTCCGCTGCCGTCAGTTATAACGACCTGCAGCAGTTTCAGCCGGGGATTTTTTCGACTCGGGCTGATTATTTCGGCGGTGAGCACCTTGCCGACGACTGATTGTGCCGCGTCCGGAACAAGACGGGCAATGCTGGCGGTTGAACAGCGATCTTCGTAACGCAGCGGAAGAAAGAACAGGGCATCTTCCACGGAATGAATGCCGAGACGGGCAAGAAGGGCCGCCTTGTGAGGGCCGACGCCCTTCAGGAATTGAGCGGGAGATGAAAGATCGGTACGGTCAGGCATCAGGATGAAGCCGGCCCGTATGGCCGGCTTTCCGCTAGAATGCTACTCTTCTTTTTCGGGTTCGGACGCTGCTGCTTCTGCATCTTTCCGGAGATTCTCATCAAAAGCCTTGTCGGCTTCTTCGAGCTTAATCTTGGAGTATTCGCTTTCACTGAGGATGTCGATGACCCATCCGGTGAGCTGCGTGGCCAGTTTTATGTTTTGCCCGCGCTTGCCGATCGCGAGTGCAAGCTGGGAATCAGCGGCAATGACCATCGCGGTTTTCTCGGAGTCTCCTTCATTAATGCCGACGCGGTCGACTGTAGCCGGCGTCAATGCGCGCGAAATGAGAATCCTGGGGTCTTCATGCCAGTGGATAATATCGATGCGCTCACCTCTCAGTTCGCGAACGATCGATTGTACTCGCGTACCTTTCATGCCGACACATGCCCCGACCGGGTCGATAACCGAGTCCTTCGATATGACCGCAATTTTGGTTCTTTCGCCGGGTTCACGAGCGATCCCCTTGATGATGACGATACCGTCATGGATCTCCGGCACCTCCATTTTAAAGAGGCCGATAACGAAATTCGGATCGGTTCTCGAGAGGATCAGCACCGGACCTTTCGGTGTCTGGCGGACCTCGACCAGAAACGCCTTTACGATATCACCCCGTTTCAGCATCTCGCTCGGGAGCGTGTCTCTCTGGTGGAGGACAGCTTCGGTCTTGCCGAGACCGACGAAATAGAGATTCTTCTCTTTGCGCAGGACCGTGCCGCTGACAATCTGGCCGACCTTGTCTTTGTATTCATCAAAGATGATATCCCGCTCCGCTTCGCGCACCTTTTGAAACAGGACCTGTTTGGCGGTCTGTGCAGCGATGCGGCCGAAATCCTGCATCTGAAGAGGGAAGATGACAGTGTCTCCCACCGCTTTGTCCGGGTATGCAGCAAGCGCGACCTCTTGATCGGCATCAGCCACCGTTTCGACAACCGCCTTCGTCTCGAATATCGAAATATTGCATGTCTTTGGATCGATCGTAAGATAAATGTTCTCACGATTCGAAAACTTCTTCCGGGCTGCGGACAAGAGGGCGCTCTCGAGCACTTTGACCAGTGCGTCTCGTGCAATTCCCTTTTCCCTGCTGATCTGATCTATGACGAGACACAATTCTTTCGACATGTGCGCTCTCCGTTCTATTCGATTTCGAGTCGTGCCTTCGCGATGGTTTCGAGCGGAATGAATATGTCATCCGCCCCTTCTCCCCGCACTGCTTCGGCCCGTTTCGACACTTTTATCGGTTTTCCCGAAATCCGTTGTTCCGGCTTCAACCGCACCCACCCGTCGCCGACATCCGAAATCCGACCGATGAAAAACGTCTGACGATCTATCTGCGACGAGGTCACGATTCTGACGAGTTTCCCGACGCTCCGCTCGAAGTCGCGCTGCGAAACCAGTGGCCGATCCAGCCCCGGCGACGAAACCTCGAGCATATATGCCCCCGATATAGGGTCTTCCACATCGAGCAGTGCTTCAAGCGCGCGGCTCATTTTTTCGCAGTCGGCGATGGTGACCCCGCCTTCCTTATCTATCACAACACGCACAAGAGACCGTCGCGCACGACCGACAAAATCGGCGCTCACCAGCTCAAAGTGCAGATCTTCTGCTACCTGCACCGCAAGTTCGTAGACTCTGTGCTGGGTGTTTTCCATGCTATGTTCCTGTCCCCTCTAAAACAAAAGAGTGGGAACGCCCACTCTTTCAATTGGTACTGCCGTTCAGGTATTAATAATGGTTTAACTATACCAACGCGCCAAAAAAAAAGCAACACCATGAAGGCCTTGGCCTCCATGGTGTTGCGCTGAAACTACTTCTTCGGGGCCTCAGGAGCCTTCGGAGCTTCAGGAGCCTTCGGAGCTTCAGGAGCCTTCGGGGCTTCAGGAGCCTTCGGGGCCTCAGGAGCCTTCGGGGCTTCAGGAGCCTTCGGAGCTTCTGCCGGCTTCGGGGCTTCAGGGGCCTTCGGAGCCTGCTGCTGGCAGCCGAGCGTAAACGCCACGACGAGCATGAGCGAAAGAACGAGTGCGAGAGCCTTCTTCATTGGTAAACGTCACCTCCTTCCAAATCAATATGCCAAAGATTGGGGGCAATGTCAGCATTAATTATTAACATACGCGCCCTGTGTTGTCAAGAATGAATGGCACACCAGCCAACTATTTGCGCCGTTCAAAAGCCAACGCACCTATTATAACAAAAACGAAAGAGCATATCACAAGCACGGAGAGGTCAAGCATCAGCGTAAAATCAAAAACCGTCGTATGCGGCTGACGAAACGACAGATGCTTGAGTGCATCGACTCCATACGTAAGGGGGTTCAGCTTCGAAAGCATCGCAACCGCGTCGGGAAGGAGGCGGACCGGATACATCGCCCCTGAGAGAAAGAACATTGGCATGACGATAAAGTTCATGATGACGCTGAAGCTCTCAAAGCTTTCATAAAATGTGGCGATAAGAATGCCGAGCGATGAAAGGCAAAACGCCAGGAGTGCCGAAAGCAGCAAGATTCCCACGGCCTGACCGAGAGACAAGTCAAGGCCGATGAAGGGGTGAACGAGGAGAATAATCAATGCCTGCACTGTAGAAACCGCCGTGCCGCTCAGGGCCTTGCCGACAACGATGGCCGAGCGGGGCACCGGCGCGACCAGCATCTCTTTCATGAATCCGAACTCCTTGTCCCAGATGATCGAGATGGAAGAAAAGATTGAGCTGAAGAGGACCGTCATGCCGACGATGCCGGGAAATATGAATTGAATGTACGGCATTCCCATGTCGGATGAAACCATCCGTGTCATGCCGGATCCGACGAGAAAGAGCCAGAGCAGCGGACGAGCAATCATCGAGAGCAGCTTTCCGCGTTCGCGCACGAACTTGATAAGTTCTCGCATGACCACCACTGAAACCGCGCTGAAAAATGGTGTGATCATATTTACTTCCCCCGCTCGAAACGCTTGCGATAAGACCGCACCGCCTCGCGAACCGTGTCGCTTCCGGAAACTGGCTCCTCTCGCATGGCACGTCCGGTCAGCTTGAGAAAGACGTCATTGAGCGTCGGACGCTGCAAACGAACAGATACGACACTGTCTGCAAGGGCTCCGATGAGCTTGGGAATACAAGCATCGCCGCGCGACGTTGAAATGAATATCTCCGCCTCACGCTCCTCTGCGTGCAGTTCAAGACTGTCGTGCAGCATCTGAATCGCGGCGGTATTATTGGTGGTCTTGAGATAAATGACGTCACCCCCGACGAGTTTCTTGAGCTCGTCAGGGGTTCCCTCGGCTATTATCCGACCATGGTCGATAATTGCGATGCGGTCACAGATTTCCGCTTCATCCAGGTAATGCGTCGTCATGAAAATGGTCACTCCACGCGTCTTCGGGAGCTGTCCGATAAATTCCCAGAGACTGCTCCTGCTCTGCGGATCGAGCCCGATGGTCGGTTCATCAAGAAAGAGCACTTTCGGCTGATGGACAATGGCGCGGGCAACTTCAAGCCGCCGCTTCATGCCGCCGGAAAAGCGTTTGACGGGGTCGTTGCGGCGATCGATTAGCCCTGCAAATACGAGGGCTTCTTCCACCCGAATCTTTCTTTCGTCTCGCGGAACCCTATAAAGCTTTGCATGAAACCATAGGTTTTCATAGGCCGACAGCTCCTTGTCGAGTGTATTGTCCTGAAACACGATGCCGATGCGTTCGCGTACTGAGGCGGCATCGTGGACGCAGTCCTGGCCGTCGATGGATGCCCGCCCTTCAGTTGGCGCAAGAAGCGTGCAGAGTATGTTGATGGTGGTCGTTTTGCCGGCCCCGTTCGGCCCGAGGAAGCCGAAGATTGACTCGGCGTCAACCGAAAAAGAAACAGTATCGACTGCCTTGGTGCGGGCAAACGCCCTCGAAAGATTCTCAACGGATATAATTGCCATTTATTCATTATACCGGCCTGGATGCAGGAATAAAATATGATGCCGTCGCGTTGGCGGGATTTGTCGCTCCACGACAGGTCAAGCATTCCGGCCGACTGCCGTCTTGTTCAGGCTTGACGGAAGGAAGGGCGTCCCGCAAAGATAAAGACAGCGGTTCTTGAGGAGGTCGGCATGAAGAAGGTTACGCGATATTTTTTTGAAGGACTCCTTTTTCTCGTTCCCCTGGCAGCAACATTATATGTCTTATGGTTTGTTTTCACGAAAATAGACGGCCTCTTCCGGTTCAGCGTCCCCGGCCTGGGGGTCCTGGCGACACTCATCGTTATCACGTCGGTAGGGTTTATTGCCTCCAATTTCTTTACGCGCTGGATAGTGCTTGTCGTCGACAACCTTTTTAGGCGTCTTCCTCTGGTAAAAATGATCTATACCGCGCTGAAGGATCTTATTGCGGCATTTGTCGGTGAAAAAAAGAGCTTCAACCAACCGGTCGCCGTGGAATTGGTTCCGGGAAGCCAGGTCAAGGTCATCGGCTTCATCACCCAGAAGTCGCTTGAGGCCTTCGGGATGACGGAAGATGTTGCCGTTTATCTCCCTCAATCGTATAACTTCGCAGGGAATTTGATCGTAGTGCCCCGCAGTCGCGTGCAGGAGATTCCTGCCGAAAGCGGACAGGTTATGGCATTTCTCGTTTCCGGCGGAATTGCGGCGAAATAGGCAAGAGCACGCATGAAGTGCAACAAAAAGATGCTTAAAGCAAGCAAGCCTCTTTCCTGCTCGTAATCACAGGAATCTGCAAAAAAGTGCATCAGAACATGAATAGGAAAGAATCTAAAAAATACAGGGTATTAAACAATTTAATAGGCAGGTTAGAAAAACTTTGCAGCGTGTTTGCGCATTGCCTCAATTTGATGCAGTTCCCGTTCGGTGTTTCCTTGTCTTTTGCGGGGGCGCATGGTTTAATATGTATTAACTCGTTGCGGTCCTTTCAGGTCCTTCATGGAGTCGTCAAGAATATCAATAAGTTTAACGACAGGTATATATATTGCTATATAGATTTGTTGGTCTTAATGAGACCCGAAAGACAGGTTGTTATAAAGACGGCATGGCGCCGTTCAATTTGCTCAGGTTATGAGAAAGGAGGCAGATCGACACTGAACGCTTGGTGATATATTGAGGCTCTGCTTCGTGGCGCCCTCCTTCGGAGGCCGTGAACACGGCCGGAAGAGGGTCATAGAGTCTTCAGCCCTAAGAAAAACAGGGTTGCAATAAATGCTGCAGTGACTCGGGGAAGGTCATTGCAGTGGAAAATGGCACGTGCGTTGTCAGCAGAAGCCCGCAACGCAGCTATTATTCATTTTGAGAGAGGAGAACACAGGGTATGGAAACCAACATTGCATCCTCTACCGCGCCTTCGCAGAGTGCGGTGAAGGAGGCAGGCAAGCCTGCTGAGGACGGTCGCTGGAAAGTAGTCAACAGGACTATGCGGCTAAACGGTTATTCGCAGCATGCGCTCATCGAGACGCTCCATTCTGTCCAGGAGGCGTTCGGTTACCTCGACATGGGGGCGCTCAAGTATGTTGCCGAGCAGCTCAAATTGCCGTTGAGCCTCGTGTATGGAGTGGCGACGTTTTATCATTTCTTTAGCCTCAAACCCGCCGGTGAACACACCTGCGTTGTTTGTACCGGAACCGCCTGCTACATCGCAGGAGTCCCGACCATCATTGAAGGAATCCAGAAAAAATACGAAGTTGGCCCCGGCGAAACCACGAGCGACGGCAAGATATCGATATTGACTGCGCGCTGTCTCGGTTCCTGCGGTCTGGCCCCTGCCGTTGTTTTTGACGGAGAAGTCGCCGGCAAGTTGTCCGCAGAAGCCGTGCTCGAAAAATTAGGGAGGTGGGTTGCGTAATGAATCTCGACGATCTACTCGAAATAACGAAGGCGGAAGAAGAACGGACCTCCCAGTTCAAACATCGTGTTCTGATCTGTGTGGCGGCGGGTTGTGTCTCATGCCAGAGCCTTCTCGTCAAGGATGCACTCCTGAAGGAAGTAAAGGAGCGCGGGCTTGAAGATCAGGTTCAGATAAAGGGCGTCGGCTGTCTTGGCCTCTGTACGGTCGGCCCGCTTATGATTGTTGAACCGGCCGGTATCATGTACCAGGCTGTCAAACCTGAAGATGCCAAAGAAATTCTCGATTCGCTCGGCAAGAAGCCGGTGAAGCGGCTCGAGTGTGACGGGAATGCTCCCTTTTTCAAACGGCAGCAGAAGATTGTCCTTGAAAACTGCGGCAAAATCGATCCCGAGCGCATTGAGGAGTATATCGCTGCAGGCGGGTATCAGGCCCTGTATAAAGTGCTGCGCGATATGGCGCCGAACAGAGTTATCGACGAAATTACGAAGAGCGGCCTCCGCGGCCGGGGCGGCGGCGGATTCCCCACCGGCCTGAAGTGGCAGGCCGTTGCGAAGGCATCGAGTAATACTAAATATGTTATCTGTAACGCCGACGAAGGAGACCCTGGAGCGTTCATGGACAGAAGCGTTCTGGAGAGCGATCCGCATCGTGTTATCGAGGGCATGGCGATCGCCGGATTTGCCGTCGGTGCGCAGAGTGCCTATATTTATATCCGTGCGGAATATCCGCTCGCGATCAAGCGCCTGAAAATAGCCATTCAGCAGGCAGAGAGAAACGGCCTGCTCGGCAACCAGATCTTCAATACACCGTTTAATTTTTCGATCAAGCTTCGTCTCGGCGCCGGTGCATTTGTCTGCGGCGAAGAGACTGCGCTTATCGCGTCGATTGAAGGACG
The DNA here is from genome assembly GCA_035319145.1 of Dissulfurispiraceae bacterium. Lineage (GTDB taxonomy): Bacteria > Nitrospirota > Thermodesulfovibrionia > Thermodesulfovibrionales > Dissulfurispiraceae > JAAYUK01. Next base: position 36,817 of record DATHDH010000094.1, read on the forward strand.
TCGCGGCATGCCGCGTCCACGTCCGCCGTTCCCGGCGGAATTCGGCCTCTGGGGCTATCCGACGCTTATCAACAATGTCGAGACCTTTGCGAACGTCCCGCCCATTATTGCCAAAGGCGGCGATTGGTATGCCGGCATCGGAACGGAAAAGAGCAAAGGCACCAAGGTCTTTGCCATAGCCGGGCGCGTCGTCAATACCGGTCTGATAGAAGTCCCGATGGGTTCAAAGCTGCGCGATCTCGTGTTCGATATCGGAGGCGGCATCCCGGGTGGCAAGAAGTTCAAGGCGGTCCAGACGGGCGGGCCGTCAGGCGGTTGTATCCCGGCCGAACATCTTGACATGTCGCTTGACTATGAATCTCTGGCAAGTATCGGATCGATTATGGGATCGGGCGGTATGATTGTCATGGATGAAACGTCCTGCATGGTCGATGTTGCGAAGTTTTTCATTGAATTTACCATGAGCGAATCATGCGGGAAATGTATTCCCTGCCGCGTCGGCACATCGCAGATTTACAATCTGCTCTGCAAGATTACCGAGGGCAGGGGAGAGGTCGGCGACATCGATCAACTCGAAGAGTTGTGCGATCTCGTCAAGAATACTAGTCTGTGCGGCCTCGGAATGACGGCGCCGAACCCGGTGTTGAGCACCCTGCGGTATTTCCGTCATGAGTATATGGAGCATATCAGCAAGAAGACATGCTCTGCCGGTGTATGCCGCATGAAGAACAACTAAGGAGGTTTATCGTCCATGAGTCCATACAAGAAAACAGCATTTGAGCGGGACCTGAATCCCACGAAGGTCCTGACGTTCAAGATTGACGGCAAGGACGTGACCGCCCGCGAGGACGAGACGATCCTGACTGTTGCGCGCCAGAGCGGCATCAATATTCCGACCCTCTGCCATCTCTCGGGTTTGTCGGAGCGCGGCGCCTGTCGCATATGTATCGTCGAAGTCAAAGGAATGCCGAGGCTTCTGCCCTCGTGTTCGACCTATCCGCGTCAGGACTGGGAGGTCACGACCAACTCGCCGCGCGTTGTCGATTACCGCGGGAAGATCCTCGAACTGCTTTTCAGCGAGCGCAACCATGTCTGCTCGGTCTGCGTTTCAAACGGTCATTGCGAGCTGCAGAACCTGGCGCTTGAGCATGGCATCACGCACGTCCATTATGAGTACCGCTATCCGCGCCAGCGGATAGATGCAACGCACCAACGCTTCTCTATCGACCATAACAGATGCGTTCTCTGCACGCGGTGTATCAGGGTGTGCGATGAGATCGAAGGCTCACATACCAAAGATCTTATGGGTCGCGGCGTTACGACATATGTGACGTCCGACCTGAATCAGCCATGGGGCGAGTCCGAGACCTGTACCGGCTGCGGCAAATGCGTCCATGTCTGCCCGACGGGCGCACTCTCCGAGAAGGGGAAATCTGTTGCCGAAATGGTCAAACGCCGGCAGTTCCTGCCCTACCTCCAGCTCATGCGGGGGAGGGAATAGCAATGGCTGCCCCGAAGAAGAACGTCAAGACCGCCTCGACATCAGAGCCCAAGGGAGGAGCCGTAGTGAAAAAGGTGAGAGTCGCAACTGCCTGGTTTGATGCCTGCGCAGGATGCCATATGTCGCTGCTTGATATAGACGAGCGCATAATCGATATCGCAGACAAGATCGATATCGTCTACGGTCCGCTGGTCGACGCACTAGAGTTTCCGGACAATGTCGATGTCGCAATTATCGAAGGTGCCATCAGCAGCGATGAGGATGAACACAAGATAAAGGAAATCCGCTCCAAATCGAAGATTCTCGTATCCATGGGCGACTGTGCGGTAACGGCGAACGTGCCGAGCATGCGCAACCAGTTCAAGGTGAGCGAAATTCTCGATCGCGGATTCGTTGAGAATGCCACCTGTCACCAGCAGCATCCGTCGAAAGATATTCCTCATCTGTTGAATCGTGCGCGTCCGCTTCATGAGTTTGTGAGCGTCGACGTGTTTCTGCCCGGCTGCCCGCCGCCCGCGGACGCAATATTTTTCGTGATTGCGGAACTGCTGGCTGGACGCATGCCCGATCTTACCGGCAAGACGCGTTTCGGAGCCTAGAGGTATAATTAAAGAAGGACATTGAGAATGAAAGTTTACTCTAAGGAGGTTTTGGGGAATGTCTAAACAGATCATACTTGAGCCCGTCAGCCGCATTGAAGGGCACGGAAAGATCACGATACAGCTGGACGACGACGGCAAAGTTACCGATGCGAAACTTCATGTAACCCAGTACAGAGGGTTTGAGAAGTTCGTTGAAGGACGGCCGTACTATGAAATGCCGTCCATCGTAGAGAGGATTTGCGGCATCTGTCCGATAAGCCATTCGCTCGGTGCAGGCAAGGCATGCGATGAGCTTCTCGGCGTCCGTATTCCGATTGCGGCCATCAAATTGAGGAAGCTATATAATTGCGGCGAATACATTCAGTCGCATGCGCTGAGCTTCTTTCACCTGTCTTCGCCTGACCTTCTGCTCGGGATGGACTCCGATCCAGCCAAGCGGAATATCCTCGGCGTAATCGAGGCCAATCCGGCGATAGCAAAAGACGGCGTAAAACTGCGTAAGATCGGGCAGGAGATTATTCGTCTTCTGGCAGGGAAGCGCATCCATCCTGCGTGGGTTGTTCCCGGCGGCGTCAACTCTGCGCTTACCACTGAAAATCGCGACCTCATGCTTGCAATGCTGCCGGAGGCGCTGGAGATCATCCAGCGTACGCTCGGCTGGTTTAAGAAGGCGCTGGAAAGCTATCGCGAGGAGATTCGGACCTTTGCCAACTTCCCGTCCATGTTCCTCGGCCTGGTGTCTCCGGAGGGGAATCTTGAGCATGTTTACGGGAAACTCCGGTTTATCGACGCGAAGGGCAACATTGTAGTCGATCAGATCGAGGCGAATGACTACCAGAAGTATATCGGCGAAGCGACTGAAGATTTTTCATATCTGAAGTCTCCGTATTATAAGCCGATTGGCTATCCGGACGGTATCTACCGGTGCGGCCCGGCTGCACGGCTGAATGTCTGCAACGGCACCGGCATGCCGCTTGCCGATGAAGAGTGGGCGGAGTTCCGCAGTCTTGAACGCGGGCCGGTTCTCAGCTCATTCCATAACCACTATGCACGCCTCGTCGAAATTTTGTACTCGATTGAGCTGGCGGAAAAGCTGTTGCGTGATCCCGACATCACGAGCGATCACGTCCGCTCCATTGCATCGCCGAACCACTTTGACGGAGTCGGCATTGTCGAGGCGCCCCGCGGCACGCTCTTCCACCATTACAGGATTGACAGGGACGGCCTGATGACCTGGGCGAACATGATTGTCGCAACCGGCAACAACAACCTTGCAATGAACAAGGGCGTTCTGCAGGTTGCCAAGCGGTTTGTCGACGGCAAGAGCCTCAAGGAGGGCGCGCTGAACCGTTGCGAAGCGATTATCCGCGCCTTTGATCCATGCCTCAGCTGCTCGACGCATGCGCTCGGGCAGATGCCGCTTCTCGTACAACTTGTTGATGCAGACGGCACGGTCTGCGATCAGGCAACGAGAGGGTAATCTCCCTTTTTCGTGATGCACGGCGCCTCCGCTCTTTTGAGCGGGGGCGCTTTTTTATTAATTTTTTCTATTCCCCTATAGGCTTATTCGGACTCGTCCGGAAACCTGTTATACTTGAAGCATCTCAATACTTAAGGAGGAGTACAATAATGGCAGCGTCAGATGCCCGCACGCGGGATAAGGAGCTTCTCAGCCTGCTCAGAAAGTGGAAAAGTACGGAGGCGGCAACGATCAAGAGTTGTGAGGCGATTCTCAAGAAGGCGAAGAATCCCATCATGGTAACGCTTACAACAGCCATCAAGAACGATTCCGAGAAGCATGCGGCAATTATTCAGCTTATTATCGACAGTATGACAAAAGCAGCGTATCAGCTCGCTCCCGAGGATCTTTCGGGTGTCGCCGGCCTTTTAACCAAGCATATTGCAATTGAGCAGAAGGCTATTGATATGGCAAATCAGGCGATTGAGATGACCCGTGACTCTATTACGAAACAGCTGCTGAAGCTTATTCTCGAAGACGAAAAGAAGCACAAGACCATGGCGGAAAATATGAGCGCACTCAAGTACCGGATTACCGCAGGCATCCCCTAGGCCTTAAGGTAGTATCGAACTGATTTTCCGGACCGGATATCGGGAAGCCGCCCGATATCCGTTTTTTCTTTTCTATGCGCGGGATCTTTGTTTGTTTCTTTTTTCGGCCTTGCGCAGTTCAGTGAGCTCCGAAGGAGAGGCGGGCAGCCGTTTTACATGAGGCAGAGAGATTCCATATTTCATCGCAACGAGTCGCAGACAGATGGTAATGATAATTGCCGCCGCAAGCCGCGCGTCCGTGCCCCATCCAGCATAGCTTAGCGCAACGAAACAGCCGCCTCCGACTAGTGACGCGGTTGCGTAAAAATCACTCGTAAGAATCGCAGGGATTTCCTGCACCAGCACGTAACGGATAACACCGCCGCCGCACGCGGTGATGGCAGCCATCATGATAACGGTGAAAGGGCCCGCGGCTGCAGTCTCTGCATGGGCGGCGCCAATAGCAGTAAAGACGCCGAGTCCGACCGCATCTGCCAGCATGACGAAATCCCATCGGGGCGCAATCTTTGGAGCGGCCGCAAATACCACAAGGGCCCCGGCAAGGCAGATGAGCAGATAGAGTTCGTTATGAAGCGCCGTGGGGGGAATGGCCCCGAGCAGGAGATCGCGGATTATGCCTCCGCCGATCCCGGTTGCGATTGCCAGCACCATCACCCCGAGAACGTCGAGTTCGTACTTTACGGCGCGAAATGCACCGGACAGTGCAAATGCGAATGTTCCCAGGAGATCGAGGACGTACAGTATCATCCGCGGTTGTGGATACAAAGTGCCGAATATCTTACATTGCTTTATAGGTGATAACGTTTATCACGGCGCCCTGCGGATCCTGTAGTACGCAAAAGCGCCCGACGTTGGGGATGTCCTGCGGCGGCAGCAACAAACGGGCGCCGTGCGCTTCGGCGGTCTTGGCAGTCGCATCGACATCATCGACCGTCACGTATGTACCCCACGTCGGAGGCATGCCTTGGGCCTCTTTCGGGATCGCCATAATACCGCCGACTTCCTTGCCTCCGGCCTTGACCACGGTGTAAGTCATGCCCGGCATTGCCATCTCCTCGGTTTCCCAACCGAAAAGTTTTACATAAAAGGACTTGGCGGCTTCCACATCCGTCGTCAACAGTTCAGACCAGCTGAATGCCCCGTGCTGTTTAAATCTCTCGTCCATACTTACCTCCTTGATGAAAGATATGTGGGGTAGGTTCATGCTTGCCGCTGGTTCTCCGCTGCCAGTTGCAAAGTTCGATTTCGAGTATATTCATTCAATTATAACCCTTCTTGTCCCGCTATTCAGACGCAGACTTCAATGCGAGGGTTCGGATATGTTCGAACCCCAAGGATTCGATGGCTTGCCGAATGTCCAGAACGTCGGGTTGCAAGAAAATATAGGCTTCCGATACCCCTTCCGAAGCAAATGCCTCGCACACCATGCGGCGGATTGCTGATTCGAAACATCCTGCATCATGCAAATCCGGATGAGAGTAGAAATCGCGCAATGCGACGCTGCCGGGCGGAAGCGGAAGCGACTGACCGACTTCACCTGCAGGGAAAGCGGTCGTGGTTTTTGTCATCCATCCGCAGAACGCCAGGCGATTGTTTGCACGGGCTGTGTAAACGAATTGGCCGTGCTCCAGACGAGCAAGTGCCTCGGAGAGGAAGGCGTCGCGGTCCTCATCTGCACGCACGGCTTCGAATAAAAAGAGGTCGGTAATCGAATTGCAGTTGAGATCGCCATCGCATTGAAACGTTTCAGCGCGCGCCCGGTTGCATCGATAGACACACAGCTGGCGGCTCTGACCATGCCGGTTTTTCATTTTTTGCACAACGCGGGCCGGCCGAAAATCGCGCAGGCACGAAACAGCGGCCTTCACGGTAGCAACAGGGATACCGACCCCAGAGGCGCATCGCTTCCCCAAATGCAAGAACTCATGCAGGACATCGTCCCGCATCTTTACCGAGGCGGAGGAATAGATTACTGCTTCGGCGACCTCATCATGGGCGTCGGCGAAACGCTCCTTCCAGGTACAGCCGCCGGGCGTGAGATCGAGCAATGTCTTTTCGTCCCTGAGCAGGAGTTCGCTCAACTGCATGATATGAAGCTTGCCGGGCGAATGCTCCGCCACAAACGGCGAGAAGACGAGCATGCCGAGATGCACTACCCTTCCGCTCACCGCACCCCAGAAGGCCGAAATAAGACGTTCATTGAGATAGGCGGCGGTTACGTAATTCTCAGCCGGACTTCCGGCAAACAGGTTCATGTGAAAAATACGCTTCAGCGGATCTGCCTGAAAGGGCGCTATGTGGCTCACCGAGGTCTGCCTGAAATCGTAGTACATGATCATATCGCTGAACATGCGATCGAGTTCGGCTGGATCAGTGATGCGACGGAACTCGAGGCTGCCGAGTTTTTTGAGTCTATTAAAGCGGCTTTTATTGCTTTTTTTTGAGAACGATTCCTTGATGCCTTCGGGGGTGAGTGGCAGGAGCGGCCTGCTCTGTTTGCGGACGGCGACGCAGTTCTTCATGGATGGAACCGCCTGCAGGATACCGCCGAGTGATGCAGCTGGCAAATATATGAAGCGCAATGCCGCGAAGGCAAAGCACCGCTTGATTTCTTCCCAGGCCGCGGAAAGAAACGGAATATCCTTTCCGGGTAGCGCAAGCCATGCCTGGTATTCGGATTGAATGGTTCCGGCATGGGAGAGTTCTTTTGCGGATATATTATATGCAAGCATCCAAAGCCCGGCTAATTCTTCGTCTGAATGCCGCCACAGAAGAATTACGGGCTGCCACTGCTCGCGGTAGGTTTTGTACCATGTGCGCACGAAATTCGGCCCCTGAAACGCGGTCGCATGCGGACACTGCTCATAAAGCTTCCGCCAGAGTTCGACAAAAAAACCATCATCCAGCAAAGCGTGCGCTTTCTGCCCATGAAGCAAATCGACATATCTATCGCTCATTTTTCAGTATCTAATGGTTTTCTCTTTTGTTTTCCTCATGACTATATCACAACGTCAGTACGTCTGCAACGGCTTTTATTCCGGTTCAGTCATGGAAAAAGCCGGAATAAAGATCTTATCCCGCATGGCAGTTCTTAGATCTGTGCAGAGGTTGACGCAGCGGTCAGGTCGAGACCGCTTCCCAATGCTTGCGATATATGGTGCAGGATAGCCAGGGGCCGGACCATTACTCGGTGATTAATTCAGGAAGGACGCCGTGTTCCGAAATATGCTCTATCATGGTTTTGGCCAGGTCGGCCGCCGGGGCGACGAGCGGTTCCACGATTGGCGACAACATTGGGCCGTGATCGAAGAGATTGCTGCCGACCGATATCATGACCGCCTGCGGGTGCGTACCGTAAATAGCTTGCGCACAGGCCAGCAGCGCGCCGGGTTTCATGTGGTGCGAAAAGGTGAGCGGCATGCTGCCGTCGAGAAACACTCTGCGGCAGCGCTGTTCGCCGACATGGCTGCTCAGATGCACATCCATGAATATGATGAAGTCCGCTTCTGAAACATCTTCGGCAAGTTCCGGTCCCAGCTGATGAACGGTCAGTATGTTCACGGAATCGTCTTTCAGAATTCTTTGCAACTGTTCGGAGGCATAAACTCCGAAGCCGTCATCACCGCGAAGCGGGTTCCCGTATCCGATAACCAAGATCTTTTGCGCGGCCATGTTTTAGTGTAGCGGTTTTCCCTTTTCGCTGTCTGCCCAAGCGCTGAAATTGACAAACCGGCGCTGAAATACGTAAACTAATAATTTGAAAAATAAGCACAATTTTCTTTCAGGAGGGCCCCTTGTTAAAGTCAGTCGAGGATCTGTCAGCAACAAAAAAGCGTCTTACCATAGAGATTCCGGCAGATGTTATTGAAGCCGAGATTCAAAAAGGATTTACCGAGGCGCAGAAGCTTGCCCGCATCCCGGGATTCCGACCGGGCAAGATACCAGCATCCATGATAGAGAAAAAATACGGCAAGGGGATCGAAAACGATGTGCTCGAAAAGCTGGTTCCCGAATATTACGGGAAAGCGCTTGAGGAGGCAGGCCTGAAACCGGTCGCGCGGCCCGAAATGGAATCCGGCATCACCCTTGTGCGTTCCGTTCCGGTTACCATGCAACTTACGGTCGAAGTCCGCCCGAAGGTCGAGCCGCTCGTTTATGAAGGCATTGCAGTTAAGGATGTGCCGGTGGTGGTTACCGACGAAGAGGTCGACGGCGTGATGAAGAATGCCGCGGAGGAGAAGGGCAGCTATGAACCGGTTGATGCACCCGTGCAGACCGGTGATCTCCTTACAGTCGACTATGCGGTCGAAGGTGATGAAACACCTGCAAAGGATACGCTCATCAAAGTAGGGGCAGGCCCGTATCCGCCGGTATTTTTTGATGCGCTGGTCGGCAGGAGGAAGGGCGACATTATCGATATCGAGGTTGAGTTCCCCGACACAATCCCGAGTTCTTTTGCCGGGAAGACGCCGAAGTTTCATCTGACCATCAAGGAGATGAAGCGGAAGGGAGTTCTGCCGATAGATGACGAACTTGCCAAAGATCTCGGATTCGAGACGCTCCATGCCGCCAAGGACAAGGTGCGAGAGAATCTCGAAGCTGAGAAGACATTCGATGCCGAACGGAAGCAGCAGCTCGAAATTGTCGAGAAACTGGTTGCATCACATGAGTGCCAGGTTCCGGAAGGCTTGATTAAGGCCGATCTTGAGCGCATGCTCGGCGAGGCGCAGGCGCGCGGAACATTTGAGGGAACTCCTGAAGAATTTGAGCAGCAGAATCGCGACAAGGCCGTGAAGGCCGTAAAAGCGTCGATTCTCCTGGAGATCATCGGGGAGAAAGAGAACGTTCAGGTGAGCGAGGATGAGATGAAGAACGCCATTTTCGGATTCGCTGCGCGCTTTAATATCTCTCCCGAGAATGTCGTAAAATATTATACGTCGCGTGACGGGTCGCTTGCGGGGCTGCGCAACGGCATTTTTGAGAAGAAGACGCTGAAGCTGCTGCTCGAAAAGGCGACGATCGAAAAAGGAGTCTAGCATGAGTATTATTCCGATAGTCATAGAACAGACCGGGCGGAGTGAGCGGGCGTATGACATTTATTCGCGGCTCCTGAAGGATCGTATTATCTTTCTCGGCACTGCAGTCGACGATCATGTTGCCAATGTTGTTATTGCTCAGCTGCTTTTCCTGCAGACCGAAGATCCGGAAAAGGACATACACATCTACGTCAACTCTCCCGGTGGTTCGGTGACGGCCGGACTTGCGATTTACGACACGATGCAATATGTGAAGCCCGATATCGCCACGTATTGCATCGGCCAGGCGGCGAGCATGGGCGCATTGCTGCTTGCCGCGGGCAAGCAGGGCAAGCGTTTTGCACTGCCGAACTCACGCGTCATGATTCATCAGCCGATGGGCGGGTTTTACGGTCAGGCGACCGATGTCGAGATCCATGCGCGTGAGATATTGAAGATGAAAGAGAACCTGAACGCCATTCTGGCAAAGCATACCGGCCAGCCGATTGAGAAGATTCAGGTCGACACCGAGCGCGATTACTTCATGTCCGGTGCCGAGGCGAAGCAGTACGGTCTTGTTGATGAAGTGATTTTGTCTGCGCGGGCAGCAAAGAAAGAATAGATGTTTTCGAAGTGCGGCAACGCCGGAGGGTGAATGGCAAAAAAAATGAATGACCAGGAGTTGCGGTGCTCTTTCTGCGGTAAGGCGCAGGCGGAGGTGAAGAAGCTGATCGCAGGTCCCACGGTCTATATTTGTGACGAATGCGTCGGGCTTTGCAACGAGATTATTGAGGAAGACGCGCAGCAGGCTGTGCGCGGGTCCGGCAAGAAGCTGCCGACGCCGCTTGAGATAAAACGATTCCTCGATGATTATGTTATCGGCCAGGAACAGGCCAAGAAGACGCTTGCCGTGGCTGTCTACAACCATTACAAGCGCATCTATCGCGGCCAGAAATCCGAGGTCGAACTCCAGAAGAGCAATATCATGCTGATCGGTCCGACCGGAACCGGCAAGACGCTCTTTGCACAGACGCTCGCAAAAATGCTCGACGTACCGTTCGCGATGGCCGACGCCACGACGCTTACGGAAGCCGGCTATGTCGGGGAAGATGTCGAGAATGTGCTGCTGAAACTGCTGCAAGCGGCTGACTTCGATGTCGAACGGGCGCGGATAGGCATTATCTATATCGATGAAGTGGACAAGATCAGCCGCAAGACCGAGGGGCCGTCCATTACCCGCGATGTCTCAGGCGAAGGCGTTCAACAGGCGCTGCTCAAGATTATCGAGGGAACGGTGGCGAATATCCCTCCGCAGGGCGGCCGCAAGCACCCGCAGCAGGAGTATATCCAGCTTGACACCACGAACATTCTCTTTATTTGCGGCGGTGCGTTCGTGGATCTCGAAAAAATAGTAAGTGAACGTATCGGCAAGCGGAGCATAGGCTTCGGTGCGGATGTTATCGCGCAAAAGAACGGCAGTCTCGGCAAGAGTGCGCTGTTGAGCCGGGTGGAGCCGGAAGACCTTATCAAATACGGGCTCATCCCTGAATTCATCGGACGCCTGCCGGTGGTCGCGACCCTTGACGAACTTGACGAATCGGCATTGATCAGGATTCTGACCGAGCCGAAGAATGCCCTTATCAAACAGTTCCAGAAGCTCTTCTCTCTCGATGAGGTGAAGCTCAAATTTACGGAGGGCGCGCTGAGGCTGGTAGCAAAGAAGGCATTGCGGCGGAAGGCCGGTGCGCGCGGGCTGCGGGCGATTCTCGAAGACGTAATGCTCGACGTCATGTATGAACTGCCGTCGCAGGCGGATGTCGTCGAATGCGTGCTTAACGAAGAAGCGGTAGAGAAGCGGGAGAAGCCGCTGATAGTCTATAAGCCGAAGGCGGAATCCGCATAGCGCGGATTATTCATAACCGGTACGGAGTTACTTCTTGCGGCGGGCGACCGATTTTTCGGCGGCCCGCCGAATTTTTTCTTTTAGGGCCTCGTCATCGATCCCGCGCACAAGGTCTTCGGCCCACCGGCGCTCTTCAACCGTTGCTGCGGGGCTGAGCGTCTTTTCAGGCGTGCGGAGGACCCCGCGTCGGCAGGGCATCCTGCCGCGGCGGAACTGAACCGCCGCAATGCCGAAAGGCACAAGTTTGGCAAGAAAATCGCTTCGGAGAAACTGCAGTTGATGCAACCATGCGGGCGAATCGACGTTGATAGTCAGTTTTTGTCCGGTTAGTTCTGCCGGGTAGGCGTGGAGCGTAAGCGGTTCGGAAAAAAGATCACACCATCGCCGCTGAAGGGTTTCAAGCCGGATTCTATCTTCGAGACCGAGCTGGCGGAACAGCGAAGATAGAACCGACCCTGCTTGAATCATGATGCGAGCGGAGAGCTAGACTGCCTTGACGACCTTGTTGGAGCGGATGCAACGCGTGCAAACATGGACGCGCTTTGTACCCCCGTCCTTGACGATGCGAATGCGCTGTATATTCGGCAGAACCGAGCGCTTGCTTCTATTGTTAGCGTGGCTGACGTTGTTGCCGATCGTCTTTTTCTTGCCACAAATCTGACACGATGCCATACCTGAAACCCCCTTTCCTTGCGCTGAATTGCACCAAAACAGACAAATATGATAACATTTTAGCTACGCTGTTACAAGTAGCAGCACCATCAGATCGGCTGCTGAATTGTACTTATCTTATTCAAGACCGCGGAGGACGCAGAGGAATGACATCTGAGGGCATCAAGAGCACTGACCTCGCAAAAGAGCTCGGCATCAAGTCGACCGAGATCGTGACCGCTGTCGGCAAGATTCGGAGTGCGGAATTCAAGAAAGGCACTACGACGGTTAAGCTGACCACCGAGGAAGCGGACAAGGTGAGGGCCATGTTCAAGCCTGCGGAGCCCGTTCGCGTCAAGGAAAAGCCGGCGGAGCGCGCACCGGCTGCAGCAGCTCCGGCTCCGGAAAGCGTGCCGCATGCGACAAAAAAAGCGGAAGCGCCGACACCGCCCCCGGCTCCGCCTGTGGAACAGAAAAGTGCTCCGGAGCCGTCGCGTGAGCAACGGCCTGCGCAGCCTCCCTATCAGCAACGCCAGCAGCAACAGGGTCAGCGTCCGCAGCAAGGGCAGCAAGGGCAGCGCCAGCACTATCAGCAGGGGCAGAGGCCTCCCTATCAGCAACGTCAACAGCAGCAGGTCCCGACAGCGAAGGTCCCGCAACCGCCGTCGGCTCCGCCGAAGGTATTTATACCGACGCAGGTTCCATCGGTGCCTGAGGTTCCGAAAACGGTCATCGTCGCGGAAGATGTCGAGGTGCTCGATCGCTTCAAAAAGGATGTAGAGGCCGACAAGGTCGAAAAAATAAAGGTTAAACCCCAGATGCAGAGGGCATTTCAGGCGATCCGCAAGATCGAGCCGAAGAAATGGGCCGATGCCAAGGGCGGACAGAAGAAGCATTTTCGGGGAGACCAGCGTTTTCGCCGCGGAGAGCAGTCCCAGCAGCAATTGCTTACCACCGCTCCGCGGAAGAAGTCAATCAAGATTGAGGAAGGAACATCGATCAAGGAATTTGCAGAATTGATCGGTGCGAAGATTCCCGATGTCATAAAGCAGTTCATGGGGCTCGGGATTATGCCGACGATCAATACGCCCGTGGATATGGATGCCGCCCTGATGGTCGCCGAACATTTCGGGGTCAAGATCGAGTCCGTCACTGCCGAACATCTCGATGTTGTGGAAGAGGTCCAGGAGGATGTCTCCATGATGACGCCCCGGGCGCCGGTTGTTACCATCATGGGACATGTCGATCACGGCAAGACGTCATTACTTGATGCCATTCGTTCCACGAAGGTGACCGAGAGCGAGGCGGGCGGAATAACTCAGCATATCGGCGCTTATAAGGTTTCGCTGCAGGGCAGGGAAATCACTTTCCTCGATACCCCAGGTCACGAAGCATTTACGGCACTTAGGGCGCGTGGAGCCAAGGTTACCGACGTCGTCGTCCTTGTTGTGGCCGCCGACGACGGCGTCATGCCGCAGACCATCGAAGCGATTGACCACGCAAAGGCCGCGGGCGTGCCTGTTGTTGTCGCCGTGAACAAGATAGACAAGGACAATGCGAATCCTACAAAGGTGAAGAACGAACTGGCCGAGCACGGTGTTGTTTCAGAAGAGTGGGGCGGGGCCACCATTTTCGTGGAGGTCTCGGCAAAGAAACGGATCGGCATCGAGAGCCTTCTGGAGATGATTCTGCTCCAGGCGGAAGTTATGGAGCTGAAGGCCAATCCGAACAAGCCGGCACGCGGATATATCATCGAAGCGAAGCTTGACAAGGGCAGAGGCCCGGTAGCAACGGTCCTCATTCAGTCCGGCACCTTAAAATCAGCTGATGCATTTGTCGCCGGAACCGCATCCGGCAAGGTCCGGGCGCTTATCAGCGATACCGGCAAGAAGATGATTGAGGCAGGTCCGTCGGTGCCGGTCGAGGTGCTCGGATTTTCCGAAGTTCCGAATGCCGGAGATGTCTTCTCGGTCGTTGAAGACGAGAAGAAGGCCCGCCAGGTTGCAATGGCGCGCCTTGCAAAGATGCGCGCCGCGGAGATTGTGCGCCGCCATAAACTGACGCTTGACGAGTTGTATGCGAAAATCAAGGAAGGCGAAATCCGCGACCTCAATATCGTCATCAAGGGCGATGCTCAGGGCTCAATCGAAGCCATGAAGAAGTCGTTTGAAGAGGTGACGCACCCTGAAGTGAAGGTGCGCGTGATTCATGCTGCAATAGGCGGCATCAATGAATCCGATGTTATGCTGGCGAGTGCGTCGAACGCCATCATCATCGGGTTCAATGTTCGGCCTGAACCGAAAGCAGCCCAGCTTGCCGAAAAAGAGGGTGTCGATGTCCGCCTCTACAGCATCATTTACGAGGCAATCAATGACGTCAAGACGGCTCTGGAAGGCATGTTGAAGCCGACCCTCAAGGAAAAGGTGCTTGGACGTGCCGAGATTCGCCAGACCTATCAGGTCTCCCGCGTTGGCACCATCGCCGGCTGCTATGTAATCGACGGTCTGATCTCGCGCAATTGCGACGGCGTGCGGATCATCAGGAACAACATAGTGGCATACGAGGGAAAGCTCGGCTCTCTGAAGCGGTTCAAGGACGATGTGAAGGAAGTCGCCCAAGGGTATGAATGCGGCATCACGATTGAAAACTATAATGACCTGAAGGTCGGCGACGTAATCGAAAACTTCATCATCGAAAAAATAGCAGCGAAGCTTTAAGGCCGGACGAGAGAGGAAACTTCATGCATCCCTACAAGCGTTCAGCCCGCCTGAATATCCTTTTGCGCGAAGAGATTGCCGATATCGTGATGCGCCGCATCAAAGATCCCCGGCTCGGGTTTGTGACGATAACCGATGTGGCTCTTACCGAAGATCTGAAAATCGCCCGCGTCTATGTCAGCGTATTGAAGCCTGAAGAGCAGCCGCTTGCGCTCGAAATACTCGAAGGTGCAAAGGCGGCAATTCGTTCCGAGGTCGCCAAGCGGGTGAGGATGAAGTTTATTCCGTCGCTCGAATTCCGTATCGACGAGTCGATCGAGGAAGGATTCAAGATCGACAAGCTGCTGAGCGACATCAAATCCGGCCACCATGGTGTTCCCGAGGAAGCATGACGCCTCCTAAGGATCTTATCGACACTCTTCGGCGCGAAGACGATTTTCTGATCGCTGCCCATATGAATCCCGACGGTGACGCCATCGGCTCCGCGCTAGCCCTCGCTGCGGCGCTTGAGGCAGTCGGAAAGCGCGTCAGCATCGTCGACCGGGATCCCATCCCGCAGCACTATCGTTTTCTCCCCAACGTCGAAAAATTCCATACACTTTCCGATCTTTCAGGTACGGGAATATCTCTTGAAAGGTGCACCAATCTTATCCTGGTCGATTGCAATGATATAACGCGAGTGGTCGCCGACAAGGCCGTCGCAGGCCGTTTCAGCTGCCGCAACGCGATTGTGATCGATCACCATGCAACGCCGTCATCATTCGGCACTGTCAGATGGATTGTTCCTGATGCCGCGGCGACCGCTCTGCTGATACTCGAGATTATCGATGCGCTGTCGATAATGCTCACTGCAGATATGGCGACGCTTCTTTACGCTGCGCTCATCGTTGATACCGGCAACTTCCGCTTTGAGAATACCGACGCGAAGGTTTTGCGTGTTGCGGCCCGATTGACGGAGGCCGGGGCCGATCCTGCATCAATTTCGCGGGCACTCTTTGAGGCGTGGACATCTGCCCGTTTTGCTCTCTTCTCAAGGTTTCTCGATACCGTGGAGCTTTCCGAGCGGATTGTGACGTCTGTCGTGACGAACCGGATGCTTCAGGAAACAGGAGCAACTTCGGACCAGACCGAAACGTTCGTCGAATTCCTGAAGAGGATGCAGGATGCGGATGTTGCAGTGCTTATCACCGAATTGGAGAAGGATCATTACAAGTTGAGCATGCGGGCGAAGGGAACCGTGAATGTTGCAAAGGTTGCGGAGGCATTCGGTGGCGGCGGGCATGCAAACGCTGCGGGGTGCCGCATACGTGCCGGACTTGATGAGGTGAAGCGGATGGTCAGGGCACGGATTGTCGAATCGATGCGGGTGAAATAAAGCTGCAGGCCGCGTTCTTCAAATATTTCTTCTCACTGACCGTTCGGGAATGAATGATAAAGCGAATCAGACCCGACTGTCAGCAGACTTTTCGCGCTCGATAATGGACAGCAGTTCCTCGGTCAATTCCTCCGGCTCCAGCACGACGCCGCCGGGCCTGCCGATAAACATCGTCTTCGTCAAACCATCCACCGCCAACCGCACATCTTCGACCATCTGCCCTGCATTGAGTTCCACGACCACCATGCGCTTCCCGGCTGCGGCAAGGTCATGAATCCGGCGCGACGGAAACGGATAGAGGGTCTGGGGCCGAAGGAGGCCGACTTTGCAGCCGCTCGCCCTGAGGCGTTCCGCGGCAGACAGTGAAACACGGGCGGCAATGCCGTGCGCAACCAGCACGATATCCGCATCATCGGAAAAATAGGCCTCGGAGCGTATCTCATGCTCATGCATGCGGCGATAGGTTTCCTGCAGAATCCGGTTCTGCTCCGCAAGTTCTCCGTCGGCCATGAAGAGTGTTCTGATGATGTTCGGCTCTCGCCCCGCGCAGCCGGTAACCGCCCACGGCTTGTCGGGGAGGTCATGAGGCTTCATATACGGCGTGCGGACAAGCGGTTCCATCATCTGCGCAAGAACACCGTCGGTCAGGATCATGACCGGGCAGCGATACTCGTCTGCCTTGTCGAATGCAAGCATGGTAAAGTCCCAGAGTTCCTGGAGCGAAAAAGGTGCGAGTACAAGCATATGGTAATCACCGTGCCCGCCGCCTTTCACTGCCTGGAAGTAATCGGCCTGACTTGCGGTAATATTGCCGAGGCCGGGGCCTCCTCGCTGGACATTCACGATGACGGCGGGAAGCCGCGCGACAGCAAGATGAGAGATGCCTTCAAGCTTCAAGCTTATTCCGGGGCTGCTTGATGACGTCATTGCCCGGGCCCCGCAGGCAGAAGCTCCATAAACCATGTTGATGGCTGCGAGTTCGCTTTCCGCCTGCATGAAGACGCCCCCGACCTCTTCCATGCGCCACGAAAGATATTCGGGTATCTCATTCTGCGGCGTGATCGGATAGCCGGCGAAGAATCGGCATCCCGCCTGCACGGCGGCTTCGGCAATAGCCTCGCTGCCCTTCATAAGGACCTTGTCCATCGGGCTATTCTACCACGTGTGGTAAAATGGGTGCATGTCGCGCATCCACGTGCTTCCTGTTCATCTTCAGAATAAAATTGCCGCCGGCGAGGTCATTGAACGGCCGGCGTCCGTCGTCAAGGAACTTCTCGAAAACGCGATAGATGCGGGCAGCACTTCCATTGCAGTCGACATAGAAAAAGCGGGTCGCCGGCTCATCCGGATTTCGGATAACGGCTCCGGCATGGGGAACAGCGATGCGCAAAACGCCTTTCAGCGATATGCAACGAGCAAGATCCGCAGCGAAGACGACCTTTATGCATTGCATACTCTCGGCTTCCGCGGAGAGGGGCTCGCTGCGATAGCCGCCGTATCCCTCGTCGGTTTGGCAACGGCCGAGCAGGGCCGAATCGGTACGTGCATAAACGTTTCCGCCGGAACTGTCGAGAGCGTCGGCGAATGTGCGGCAACCGGGACGACGGTCGAGGTGCGGGACCTTTTTTATAACACCCCTGCGCGACGCAAGTTTCTGAAGTCCGACTCGACCGAAAATTACCATATCACCGACACGGTCACACGCGAGGCGCTTGTTCATCCTTCGCTTCGGTTCAGCCTGAGGGTCGACGGCGGCGAGGTGATGCTGACCGCTTCCGCTGGATCACGCCGCGAGCGGATTATGCAGATTTTCGGGAAGGAGTTTACCGACGACCTTATTGAGGATGTGGTGGAGGCTGCGGGAATGAGAGCCGAGATGTTTGTCGGAAATCCCGGCATGACGCGCAGCACGCGGCTGAGCCAATATGTTTTCGTGAACCAACGTCCGGTCAAGGATCAAACCATCAGCCAGGCGATTTACCGGGCATTTAACGGGGCACTCGAAAAGAACCAGCATCCCGTTTTTTTCATTTTCTTCGAGACCGATCCCGGCCATGTGGACTGCAACGTGCACCCGACCAAGCGTGAAGTTCGTTTTCAGGACAAGTCCGTCGTGTTCCGGTTTATCACGGATGCGGCCAGGAGAATCGTCTTGGGAGCCTCGCTGCAGCAGTCCGTCAAAACTCTGTCTGAAGTGCGTTCATTTGACTATCGGATAGGCACGCAACCGCACGAGGAGAGCCGATCAGCAGCCTCAGGGCTCGGACAGCAGCCGCACATGGTTTCAGACCGCGCCGAGACATATGTTCCTGAAAGAGTGCCTTTTGTTTCGCTCGGCGAAACGCTGATAGCCTTCTCAGACAACGATGGGCTTATCATCATGGATTATCATGCAGCTCATGAGCGCGTCAATTACGAACGGCTTCTGGATGCATCTGCTGCGATGCCTGCGGCACAGCTCCTGTTCCCTCAGCAGGTGAAGCTCCAGCCGCATGAAGCCGCCGTGCTTCTGGAAAACCAGCAGCTCATCGCCACGATGGGAATCGACGTTGAAGACTTCGGCGCAGGGAGCGTACTCGTGCGGAGCGTTCCTGAAATATTGACCGGGGCCGACATGAACAGTCTCATGCAGGATGTGGCAGGAGCCCTTCTTTTACGGCGGGAAGAGCCAGAACCTCTTGCCGGTACGGATGAGACTCCGGAGCCTGTTGCACGCCGTAAGCGCTCTGTTGCAGCGCAGTTGGCTTGCCATTCATCCATCCGCGGCCGCGAGATTCCCGATGAATACCGTTTGGCGAAACTGAAGCGTGCACTTGAACAGACACGCAACGGAGATCGCTGCCCTCACGGAAGGCCGACCGTTATCCGGCTTTCGCTCGACGCGCTGAAAAAGATGTTCAGGAAGAGCTGACGCGTTCTATCTGCGCACCGATCGCGCGGAGTTTTCGCTCCATGTGATCATATCCGCGATCCAAGTGGTAAATCCGGTCGATGGTGCTTTCCCCCTTTGCACAGAGAGCGGCGACGACGAGTGAAGCAGATGCCCTGAGATCGGTCGCCATAACCGGGGCGCCCTTCAGCTTTTCTATCCCGCGAATGGTTGCGGTTCCGCCTTCGATGCTGATGTCGGCGCCCATTCTCTTGAGCTCCGCAACATGCATGTATCGGTTCTCGAAAATGGTTTCCTTCACTATGCTTGTGCCGTGCGCAACCGTCATCATGGCCATGAACTGAGCCTGCATGTCGGTCGGAAAGCCCGGATACGGCGAGGTTCTGATGTCCCTCGCGACGAGCCGACGGGGGCCTGTGACACGCAGGCCGGCGGGCGTTTCGACAAATGAGACGCCCGTGTCCTTGAATTTCAAAATGACCGCATCAAGATGATCAGAGCGGCAGCCGACAAGCAGAAGGTCGCTGCCCGTCGCCGCGGCAATTGCCATGAATGTGCCGGCCTCGATGCGATCAGGAATAACCGCATATCCTGCACTAGGGGTCAAGGTTTCGACGCCCTGTATCTCGATGACGCTTTCGCCAGCGCCCTGAATCCTGGCACCCATCGATATCAGGCAGTCGGCCAGGTCTTTTACCTCCGGCTCACGCGCCGCATTTTCGAGAATGGTGGTCCCCTTCGCCAGGCATGCGGCCATCATAAGGTTTTCCGTGCCCGTCACCGTAGGCATGTCGAAAGAAATGGCGGCGCCTTTCAATCGGTTTGCCTTGGCATGAACATATCCCGATTCGAGCGATATTTTCGCCCCCATCTTTTCGAGCCCCATCAGATGCAAATTTATGGGACGCGCTCCGATAGCACAACCGCCGGGTAGCGAAACGCGGGCCTTGCCGAATCGTGCAACGAGCGGTCCGAGAACAAGCACCGCCGCCCGCATCGTCTTGACGAGATCATAAGGAGCTTCGAAGGTGCGCACGTGAGCGGAATCGAGGATAACGGAGCCGCGGGTGAACCTGTAATCGGCCCCCATGTGCGAGAGAAGCCGTCCCATAGTCGCTATATCTCGGAGATCGGGAATCCGCTGCAAGGTGTTGGTTCCGGGAGCGAGCAGGGCTGAGGTCATGATCGGGAGTGCGGCATTTTTGGCTCCCCCGATCGAAACTTCCCCCTTGAGGGCGCGCCCACCCTTGATTTTCAGGCTGTCCATTCGTGTATCTTAACATATTCAAAAAGGGTATAATTGATGATGATCACCATAGAAAGCGTTCTGGACAAGGTCCGCGCTTACAATCCCTCCGCAAATGTCGAGGTAATCCGGAAGGCGTTCATTTTCTCCCGCGATGCGCATTCCAGCCAGGTGCGGCGCGAAGGATCTCCGTATATTTCCCACCCGCTTTCGGTGGCGGATACGCTTGCCGACATGAAGCTCGACAGCGCCACCATTGCGGCGGGCCTTCTCCACGATACGGTTGAGGATACCGGCATCAATACGAGCGACATCAAGGAGATGTTCGGCCAGGAGATCTCATTTCTTGTCGATGCGGTGACGAAACTAAGCAAGGTGGAGTTCAAGACGAAGGAAGAAGCGCAGGCGGAGAACTTCCGGAAGATGCTGCTGGCCATGGCGAAGGATGTCAGGGTTATTCTGATCAAGTTCGCCGACCGTCTGCACAACATGAGGACCATCGAGCATCTTTCACCCGACAAGCAGCGCCGCATTGCGCAGGAAACGCTCGATATCTACGCGCCGCTTGCAAACCGCCTCGGAATAGGCTGGCTCAGGATCGAGTTCGAGGACCTCTCTTTCAAGGTGCTGATGCCGGATCTCTATGCTGAACTCGTCGAAAAGGTCGCAAAACGCCGCGAAGAGAATGAAGCCTACATAAATGAAATCATCCGGCTTTTTCAGGACAGATTTGCGAAGGCGGGCATCCACGCAAAGCTGAAGGGCCGCGTCAAACACCTCTACAGCATCTATCAGAAGATTATCCGTCAGAAGGTCCCTTTCGAACAGGTGCATGACGTCATCGGCATACGTATCATTACGGACACGGTCGGGCATTGTTACGACATTCTCGGCATCATCCATTCGCTCTGGCCGCTTGTTCCGGGCCGCTTCAAGGATTTCATCAGTCTGCCGAAATCGAACATGTATCAGTCCCTCCATACTACCGTCATGGGGCCTTCGGGAGAGCGGGTCGAATTCCAGATACGCACCGAGGAGATGGATGCAATTGCCGAGGAAGGCATTGCGGCTCACTGGCAGTATAAGGAGAAGGACGGCGTTGATCAGAAAAACGCCAAATTCGTTAAGTGGCTTCGTGATCTGGTCAAGGAGATCTCGGACGCCAGGGAATTTCTCGAGGCGGTCAAGGGCGAGGTCATTCCCGAGACGGTTTACGTCTTTACGCCGAACGGCGATATCAAGGAGTTGCCTCTCGACTCTACCCCCGTTGACTTTGCCTACAGCATTCATTCCGAAGTGGGGAATAAATGCATCGGCGCCAAGGTGAACGGCCGGATGGTTCCTCTCCGCTATAAACTGAACAGCGGAGATGTCGTCGAAATCGTAACATCCCCCACCCAGAATCCGAGCAAGGACTGGCTCAAGTTTGTCGTTACCCAGCGCGCGAAAAGCCGGATCAAGCAATGGACGCGCGCCGAGGAGCGCAAGAAGGGCATTGAGCTCGGCGCGCGGCTGATTGAAGATGAAATACGGCGCCATGGCCTGCCGATGGCTGCGTTGAAGTCGGAAAAAATGGAAGAGGTCTTGAAGCAGCACAACCTGCAGCAGCTTGAAGACCTTTATGTGCTTGTCGGATATGGAAAAATATCCGCCCATCAAATCGTCAACCGCTTTATGCCTGAAAAGCCGCAGGTCGAGCAACCGGCGCCGAAGACGGTTAAGCCGCGGGAACCCAAGAGTAGTGTCATCAGCATAACCGGTATCGACAATGTGCTGTATCGTATCGGCCGCTGTTGTTATCCGGTACCGGGCGACAGAATCGTCGGCTTTATCACGCGCGGCAAAGGCGTGACGATTCATCGCCGCGACTGCCCCACCATCGATACGCTGGGCGGTCCGAATGTTCGTACGATTGATGTCTCGTGGACGCAGACGGGGGATACGCCGTCGACTGCGAAGATCTCGGTCGAAAGTCTCGATAAGCCGGGAATGCTGGCGAATCTGAGCGCCTTCATCTCATCGCAGGAGGTCAACATCTCGTCGGTCAAGGCGAATGCAACCCATGATAAACGGGCGTTTATCGAGCTTTCGCTCGAAGTGAGGAATCGTGAACAGCTGATCACCATCATGAACAAGATACGCCAGATGGACGGCGTGCTCCGCGTCAGGCGCTAGGGAAATGCGGATTTGCGCTTTTTTTCTCTTGACAAAGCGCGGTTCTCTTGGTATTGTGTATATCAAACCGTGAATTGACGCCATTCTCAGTTATAGAAAGGGGGGAAACACTTATGACAAAGGCTGAACTGATTGACAAAATTGCAGCGAGCGCGGGGCTGACGAAGGCTGACGCCGGCAAGGCTCTCGATGCGACGATTGATGCGGTACGGATTGCTCTGAAAAAGAGCCAGAAGGTCACGCTTGTCGGCTTCGGGACGTTCTCCGTCTCCAAGCGCAAGGCAAGAAAGGGCCGTAATCCGAGAACCGGCGCAGAGATCAAGATTCCGGCGACGAAGGTCCCGAAGTTCACCGCCGGCAAGACCCTCAAAGATGCAGTAAAATAAGTCCATCATATTTTTATTCGCGAATGAAAGGAAGAGAGGCGTCCGAGAGGGCGCCTCTCTTCCTTTTGCGGTTGCCTTTTCCGCCGCCTTCCGGCTATTCTGAGTTAAGGAAATCTCTCTGCATGCTATGCGGAGCTCGTCTGAAGGAGGGACTATGAAGAAGACCATTTCACTTTTGATTGTTAGTGCGTTGCTTTCCGTATCGGTAGGCTGTACGCAGTATCATGCCCAGGGCGCCGGAGCGGGAGGCGTCGCGGGCGGCCTTGCCGGGGCCTTGCTGGATCACCGGAATCCATGGCGCGGCGGCGTTCTTGGTGCCGCCATCGGCGGGGCATTCGGCGCAACAATGACCGACATTTCTATGCGCGCTTCGCAGGAGGCGGTTGCAGCAAACCGTCCGGTCGAATATCGCACCACTGACGGCAGGGGAGTTTATCGGGCTGATCCGCTGCCGGTCGACGAGCAGACGCGTTGCAAGAAGGTCCGCGAACGTGTCTGGGAAAATGATCGTTTGGTCAAAGATCAGGTCCGCGAGGTCTGTGAGGGCGAGCGGTACGAGCGGCGCTATTAGCGTCGGATAACAATTCGCTTCTTTCATGATGGGGGCCGGGTCAGTCCCGGCCCCCATCATGATCATGGAGTATGAAATAATATGTCTCAGGAATCGGCATACGATTGCGTCATTATCGGTGCGAGCCCCGGCGGCCTGCAGGCGGCCGTTTATCTCTGCCGGTATAATCGCAGGGTTCTTGTTATCGATCGCGGCGGCGGCAGAACGACCATGGCGAAGCACATTGAAAATTATCTGGGTCAAACGATGATATCGGGTCGTGAGCTGATTGATCGGGGAATCGCTCAGGTGCGCCGCTTCGGCGGCGAAGTTATAAAAGGGACGGTAACATCGATTGCAAAGTCAGGGGGCATTTTCTCCGTGGATGCAACGTCCGGAAACTGTTCGGCCCCTTTTGCCGTAGCGGCCAGCGGCGGCCGGGATGTCCTTCCGAAGATATCGAACCTCTGGCAATTTTTCGGGAGCGGATTTTTCACCTGTGTCGACTGCGACGGCTACGCAACGATCAACAGAAAGCTTTTGGTGCTCGGTAATTCCGACGCTGCGGTTCGGCTCGCCCTGGCGGTTCGTGACATGTATACGCCGCATGTGACTCTTCTGATGACCGGATATCTGCCTCCTGCTCCATCATTGGAAGCTCTCTCGGATGCGGCCATCCGTTTTGAGAGCGGGGTGCCGAAGCATATTGCGGGACAAGGACATATCGAAGGATTGGGACTCGATGACGGGCGTGTTCTTGCGTGTGACGCAATCCTTTCCAATTACGGCTTTGAGGCGAATGTTGCGTATTTGCAGGAACTCGATCCAAAAAAAGATGCCCATGGGAGATCGTTTGTCGTGAATCATCACAATGAGTCGTCGGTAGGCG
>DATHDH010000095.1:0-3375 GCA_035319145.1 Dissulfurispiraceae bacterium
CGCGCAGGCAGATGGGGCGTATTCGATTTCGAGCGGCCGCTCACGGGGTGCAGGTTCGCCCCGCGCTGCCCGGTGTACGAATCCAAAGGAAGGCCTTCACTCTGCACTGATCCCGCCACTGAGCCGCAGCTCCGCGAGATCGGCGGCGCCCACCACGTTGCATGTCATTTTCCCTTGTAAGAATAGAGAATAGAGAATAGAGAACAACGTACAAAGACTGAGTGCAGAGTCCGAAGTGGATGGAGGCTGATGACCCGGCTAGGCAATCCCGGCAAGAGCGTTTATATATCACAAAAAAGAAAGGCGGGGTGATCCTTCATCCCCGCCTTGTTCTTTTGTGAGCAACCGTTCCGGCGCTCAATATATGGTATACCCCTTGTACCCCAGAGTGTCACTGTGCCTGTCCGAATTCTCTTTGACTTCCTGCTCAAAGTCGGCCTTCATTTCCTCAAATTTACTCGGCTGGATATCCTTGCCCGGGTTCTTCTGGTCATAAACCAAATAAAGGCAGCCGGCTTCATTAATTTGCTGCATGGCATCCTGGATGGTTAAGACGGAAAATGCGGTCCATACAAACGGAAAACCTAGCTTTGCAGAGGTCAGCTGATTCATGAAGTACACCTTGTTCGCTTCAAATGTCATCCTGGCAGTCGCCCAACTATCCGCATGCGCCATCACATAGTGTGTTCCCGGAGTCACATCGGTTACAAAGTAACTTTTTCCCTGGGTCTGGCCTATCATCTTCCCGTCAAGATAATTGTCAACAAGTCCGGTGTAAAGCACATTCGGACGAACAATAACAAGCAGGGCCTTATTCGGTTGCAAAGCAAGCCGGGGTTTTGTTTCCATGATGATCATATGGACGCAACCCGAAATGAGAACCAAGGCTATAATCAATCCAAAAAGCACCATTCTTCTTGCGGTTAATGTTCGAAATGAACGAGTGGTCATGTCTATTAGTGCCCTCCTGGTAGTAGAAGATGTATACCGCAATGCTGCATGTGCGAAAGAGTAGCATAAAAAGGGAAAAATGTGGAGAAGAAAAATACGACTGATTTATATCATAGGCATATGTTTATTTGTGTGGTATGCTTGACTCTCAAGGAGGCTGCCATGGACATCAATTCGAAAACCAAAGTAAATGACCTGCTCACCCGGTATCCCTTTTTAAAGGATTTCCTCATCCGGCTTAATCCTGAATTCAAGATGCTCGATAATCCCTTTATGCGCAAGACCGTGGGCAGGATCGCTTCCATCGGCAAGGCTGCCATGATCGGCGGCATGGATGTGAAAAAGCTGCTCGACGATATCGCCGCGGAGATCAAGTCCAAAACCGGCGAGGCCGTATCAGTTGCGTACGGCGAGGGCGGGCCTGACGAGCAGGACGTCAAGATCGACAAGATGAAGGAGATCATCAAGGAGCTGCACGCGGGCAAGGACGCGGAGTCGCAGAAAAAGAAGTTCGAGGAGCTGATCAAGGACGTTGCTCCCTGGGAAATCGCCCAGATGGAGCAGAAGCTCATTGCCGAAGGCATGCCTGAAACCGAGATCAAGAATCTCTGCGAAGTCCACGTGCAGGTGTTCAAAGAAGCGCTCGAGCACAAGACCGTGCCCGGACTTCCTGCCGGCCACCCTGTGCACACGCTGATGCTCGAAAACCGTGCTGCAGAAGACATCCTGAAAGAGATTGAATCGGTCACTGATTATGCAAAGGACAAGGACAAGCTCCTTGCGGTCCTTGACCGCCTTGCGCAGATCGACAAGCACTATCTGCGCAAGGAGAACCAGCTCTTTCCCATCGTCGAAGCAAAAGGCATCACCGGTCCGTCCAAGGTCATGTGGGCGCTCCACGACGACATCAGAAGCTTCATCAAGGACGTGCGCAAGCGCGTTGGTGAGGGAAAGATGGAGAAGGTCGCGTCCGAAGCGCTCGTGAAGATGGTCAATGACATGATCTACAAGGAAGAGCACATTCTCTTCCCCATGGCGCTCGAAACGCTGTCAGAAGAGGAATGGGCAAAGGTCCGCAAAGGCGAGGAGGAGATCGGGTTCGCCTGGATCAAGCCCGAAGCTGACTGGAAGCCCGCTGCAGAGTCGTTCCAGCAGGCGCTCCTGTCGGAAAAAGTCGGCAGCCTCAACCTCGACACCGGCCAGCTTACCGCCGAACAGGTGAACCTGCTTCTGACGCATCTGCCCGTGGACCTGTCGTTCGTGAACGAGAACGATGAGGTTGCTTACTATTCAGCAACACCGGAGCGCATCTTCCCGCGCAGCCCGGGTGTGATCGGAAGAAAAGTGCAGAACTGCCATCCGCCCAAGAGCGTGGACATGGTGGAGAAGATACTCGCCTCATTCAAGGCCGGAACCAAGAATGTCGCCGAGTTCTGGATCCAGATGCGCGGCAGGGTGCTGCACATCCGCTACTTTGCCGTGCGCGATGCGGGAGGGAAATACCGCGGGTGTCTTGAAGTGTCGCAGGATGTCACGGAGATTCAAAAGCTCACGGGGCAGAAGAGGCTGCTCGATTGGGAGTAAAAAGCGCATTGCAGAGGGGGTGCTGCATAAAGGCGTCGTGTAGCACGCAGGGTAAGATCACTCACTTTATTTTCGTTGCGCTGTCGGTCAACACTGGTGTATAAGTCTGAGTGACAAGTGCGACACATGAGGCACGAAAACAAACAAACGTGGAGGGGATGCTTACATGAGCCTGCAATGGAATGACAGCCTTGCATCGGGTTCAGCAGATATTGATAGTCAACATAAAGAGCTGTTCACGAGAGTGAACGCATTATTGTCGGCGTTCAGCAAGGGGAGCGTGGCGCGGGAAGACATCAGCAAGATAGTCCAGTATTTGACCGAATATGTCATCTTTCACTTCGGGACTGAGGAAAAGTACATGACGAAATATAACTACTCGAGCATATCTGCCCACAAGTCCCAGCATGAACAATTCGTAAAAGCCTTTTTAAAATTGAAAGATCGGTTGCTCATGGAAGGCATCAACGAGCCGCTTGCCGCTGACACGAAAGATCTCGTTGTCGATTGGCTTGTCAATCACATCAAGTACTCTGACCGGGCGCTCGGCATGTATTTAAAGCATAAAATGTAAGTTCATGTTTGTAGCGGAAGGGTGAACAAGACTGGTGCGATTGAATATCAAGCGGTGGGGAACTTATCGTGCAGTGGCCCCTACTGGAAATCCTGCGTATAGACCTGTACGGTGTCGGTCGTCCAGACGGAATAATATATCGTTTTATCACGGTAATCTACTTCAATATAATCGTAATCCCAGTTTTCCGACCACCATGAAATGGTTTTTTTATTGTTTATGGTAATGGTATCTTCTTGAATCACCCAATTTGACCAGTCATATCT
>DATHDH010000096.1:0-18061 GCA_035319145.1 Dissulfurispiraceae bacterium
TCTACCTTAAAAACAACGAGTTGAGTCAATGGCATACGATATGCAAAAAAATAGGAGCTTGCTGACGTTGCACGGGTGCGGCAATATCGGCATTCACGATGTAATAAGTCACCAAGCGATAAAAGAGGAGAATAGTGATGAGGAAGATAGTGTTTATGATGCTGTTACCGGCCGTTATTGCCATGCTCGCCTTTCCGGCAGGCGTCTCTGCGGCCGAGATTACCGTGTCCGCGGCCCTCAGCCTGAAGAGCGCCTTTGCAGATATAGGAAAGCTCTATGAAGCGAGGAACACCGGGGCAAAGATCCGGTTCAACTTCGGCGCATCAGGCGATCTGATACGCCAGCTAGCGGGTGGCGCCCCTGTCGATGTCTTTGCCTCCGCCGCCCAGAAGGACATGGATGATGCGAGCGCAAAGGGTCTCATCCTGCCCGGTACGAGAGCCGATTTCGCGGGCAACCGAGTAGTATTGATAGCCCCGAAAAAAGCTGCGGCGACATCCTTTGAAGAGCTTGTAAATGATAAAGTGAAACGAATTGCCGTCGGCAATCCCAGGACAGTGCCGGCGGGCCGCTATGCCGCAGAGGTATTCGACTATTACAAACTGACCGCGAGGATCAAGGACAAGATCATCTATGCCGAGAATGTCCGCCAGATTATGGATTACGTTGCTCGCGGCGAAGTCGATGCCGGCGTCCTCTATGCGACAGATGCAGCAGTTCGCGGCGCCGACATCCGCGTTGTTGCAACGGCCCCTGAGTCCTCTCACAAGCCCGTTATCTATCCCATTGCGGCGATAAAGGGGACGAAAAACGAGGCGACAGCGAAGGCGTTTATCGACACCATACGTTCGAAGGAAGGCTCGGCAATCCTCAAGAAATACGGATTCAGTCTGCCCTGATTATGGAAAGCCAGGTTTTATTCTCAGCGCGGCTCTCGCTGCAGGTGGCGTTTACGGCAACTATCCTGATAGTGCTTGGCGGAATTCCCCTTGCATATCTGCTTGCGCGCAAGAACTTCCGGGGCAAGGAGCTGCTTGATATCGCCCTGACACTGCCGCTTGTGTTGCCGCCGACGGTGACCGGCTACTACCTCATCGTCGCCTTCGGGAGAAACGGCTTCATCGGACGGTATCTCTACGAATGGCTAGACTGGAGCATCATGTTCACCTGGTATGCCGCTGTCCTGGCCTCGTTTGTCGTTTCGCTGCCGCTGATGATAAAAACCGGTCGCGCCGCGCTCGAAGGGGTGGACAAAAACCTGATCAACGCTTCGTATACCCTCGGCCATTCCGAGTGGGAGACCGCGCTGAAGGTGACGTTACCTCTTGCAACGAGAGGTCTCCTGGCGGGGGTTGTCCTGTCGTTTGCAAGAGCGCTTGGCGAGTTCGGAGCAACGCTGATGCTGGCCGGCAACATCCCGGGGAAGACTGATACCATGCCGCTTGCCATCTATTCGCTTGCCGGAAGCGGCGATTGGGAAGAAGCGACCGGAATGGTTATCCTGCTCACCGTTATGGCTGCCTTCTTTTTGTATCTCGCCAACCGGTACAGCCGGAGGATATTCTGATGGGCCTGTCCGTAGACATCAAGAAACAGCTCAGGGGGTTTGCGCTCGACGCCTCCTGGTCTATCGGCGACGAACTGGCGGTGCTCTTTGGGTTTTCTGGTTCGGGCAAATCACTGACGCTCCAGCTGATCGCCGGGCTCATGAAGCCGGACAGCGGCATGATTCAGGCGAACGGAACGACATATTTCGACAGCTCGCGCTTAATTCATCTGTCGCCGCAACAGCGGTCGCTCGGGTACGTATTTCAGGACCTGGCGCTCTTTCCGCACATGAGCGTGAGTCAGAACATCTTGTTCGGCGCAAAAGGGGTCGGTGTCGATGAGAAAGAAAAGCGTTATCGTGAAATGATTGAAGCCTTTTATCTCGACTCGCTCCAAAACAAGCGTCCTTCCGAGATATCCGGCGGCCAAAGGCAGCGCGTCGCGTTTGCTCGCGCCTTGATGAGGCGGCCTGATGTCCTGCTGCTTGACGAGCCGTTCTCTGCCCTCGACACCCCGCTCAGGATCGAGATGCGAAGCTTCCTGAAAGACCTCCGCGGCACATTCAGGGGGCCGGTCGTGCTCGTCACCCATGACGCGGGAGAAGCGGCGGCGCTTGCAGATTCGATTATTGTGTACTCCGAAGGTATGGTCATTCAGAGCGGCAAGACAGAGGATGTCTTCGGCTCCCCGGCGGATGACCGCGTGCGGCGGCTGCTTTACGGACAGGAGGATGCGCTGCGGGCGGTTCGCAGGACATGAGGATGCGGGCATTTACTGTTCAGACACGGGCCGCACGACGGAACACCGCTACTCACTGAAAAAGACCGATGCAACCTCTTTCAGCTGTTCAACACCTCTCACTTCGCAGGGAAAGAGCGGCACCTGCACAATTGCGTCTGCGCCGTACTCGTCGCGGAGCATACTGAGATACTTCTGCTGCATTTCGCCCCGGCTGCGCAGGAAATCATTATCAGAACCCGACAGAATGCCGTTTGCGACAATGCGCATCACCGGGATGCCGTGCGCTGCAAGCTCGCTGATTATGCGGCGGCTCTGATATACCCCGAGCGCCTCCGGGGTGGTCACAATGATGAATTCGACATTTTCCGGATTGCCGAAGAAGCGGATTATCTCTTCCGAAAGTGTCACCCAGCCTTCAATCAGTTCGAGAAACGGCTTTTGCGAAAGGCCGAGCATATCCTGGGCCTTCAGATAAAATCGCGGCGCCGCGCGCAGATGCCGCAGGAATTTTCCGGGTAGCGCGAGCAGCCGCAGCGTATCGCCCGCCGGGGCCGTATCCCATATGATGCGATCGAAGCGTCCGCTCCGCAAATATTCGAGAATGAAATCGAGAAGAAACTCCTCCTGAATGCCCGGAGCCATGCCCACATAATCGATAATATCGTCATAAGGCATATCTATAACCGCTGACGCTGCCTGATAGATCTGGTCGCCGAACTTCTCCTTCCACCGCCGCATCACCTCGTCGAGCCCGATTTCAAGAGCCCAGAGGTTATCGATCTGCGGCACTTTGGTTTCGGCTGGGCCGATCTGCCGGCAGAAGATGTCCGAAAGCGATGGCGTGAGGTCGGTTGATATAAGCAAGGTCCGCTCGCCCTTCATTGCAAAGTGGAGCGCGGTGGCAGCCGAAGAGGTCGATTTGCCGACACCGCCCTTGCCGCCGAACATGATGACCCGACGTGTTTGTGCCCCCGGATTGAATAGCGCCATGGAATTCCTTTCAGCAGCCGAATCGCCTGCGGCAAATACGCTATCATCTTTTGTGGTCCGCAGGCAAGCCGATCAGCGCGGGTTTAGACATGCTATACTTGCCCAATGACACTGCCGAAGCGAAAATTGGGGGCTACCGGCGTTGACGTCACCATCCTCGGTCTGGGCGGAGAAGGTGTTCTTCGCACCTATGGACAGGACGAGCAGGCGTATCGTCTCATCAACCGGGCCATTGATCTCGGCATCACCTACTTCGAGTCGGCGCATGCCTATGACGGC
Organism: Dissulfurispiraceae bacterium; assembly: GCA_035319145.1. Lineage (GTDB taxonomy): Bacteria > Nitrospirota > Thermodesulfovibrionia > Thermodesulfovibrionales > Dissulfurispiraceae > JAAYUK01. The sequence continues at coordinate 3,559 of DATHDH010000096.1, forward strand.
AGCGAATCGTATTACGGCGCAGCATTGCAGGAGCGCCGCAAAGAGATTTTCCTCGCCAGCAAGTCGCACGCGCGCAACAGGTCAGGCGCGCTCGACCAGCTGAACAAGACGCTCGACGCCATGCAGACCGATTATCTCGACCTCTGGCAGATCCATGACGTGCGCGAAGAGAGCGAAGTAAAACAGATCTTCGGCTCTGGCGGCGCTGCTGAAACATTTTATGCGGCAAAAAAGAAGGGGCTGGTGCGCTACGTCGGCATCACGGGGCATCACAATCCCTCGATTATCAGGCAATGCATCGAGGCGTTCGATTTCGACACGGTGCTGCTACCGGTCAATCCCGCCGAGCCGGCAGCTCTGAGCTTCCTTGAAGAGGTCGTTCCCCTTGCCGTGCAGAAGAACATGGGCATTATCGGGATGAAGGTCTATTTCCGGGGGCTTGCAAAGCAGGTGCCGGGCGTGTCGTCCCTGCAACCCTTTTTCCGCTTTGCGCTTTCGCAGCCCGTTTCCACGATTGTCATCGGCTGCGACTCGGTACGTCAACTCGAAGATAACGTTGCCTACGCTGAACTCTTCGAGCCGATGACGCCCGAAGAACAGGGCGAACTACTCGCTATTGTCCGTCCATACGCTCGTCAGCTCATGTACTACAAGCCGCTATAGCCGCAAACACCGCCCCCTGAATAAGCACTCCTTGCTGTACGATGCATTTCGTGCTATTGTTCCTGCATGAGGAAGACGCCGGATGCTCACGTGATCGCGATTTGTCGCCGCTTGACACCGTTATTAAGGGGCTACGCCGTTTTCGTCGGACGCACTTTGCGTCAGTCACTTCCGCCGCAAAGGAGAAAAAAATGGCAGGTTGGTTTGAGTTAAGCAAAAGCACGGATGGTCAGTTCCGTTTCGTCCTCAAGTCAGGAAACGCGGAAACCATCCTCACCAGTGAACTCTACCAAGCAAAAGGCTCTGCCCAGAACGGCATTGTCTCAGTGCGCAGCAATTGCGGGGCGGATGAACGGTATGAGAAAAAGACGGCGGCCAACGGCAAGTTCTTTTTCAATCTGAAAGCCGCAAATCATCAGGTTATCGGCACGAGCCAGATGTATGCTACTGCCCAGTCTCGCGATGCGGGCATTACGTCGGTAAAAACAAACGGATCGACTGATAGCGTCAAAGACAACACCTAACCTGTCCAGCTATAGCGTGTTGCCCCTGCGCTTCTCCCGGGGATTCAGATATGAAGTCCCGGCAAGCAGATGCGCGTGTTCCATTGCGCCGTTTAAGGCGAGAGCATCGGAAGTCTTGCTAATTGAAACTTCAACTTCAATTTGACATAACCTTTTATTTTCTTAGAGTTATAAGAATAGTATCGGGTGATTGTGAGACTGCCGATTGCCTTGCGCCTCGCAATAAATGCCGTATTATCTCGTTGCAGCCGCTCATGCACTCAGGACAGACAAGCAGCGCGAACTAGCGACTTGACGTCATGTAGCTGTAGTGCCCTACAAAGGAGGTGCCGGCATGGCAACAGCAACAAAGAGAACGACGATATATTTGGACTCTGATCTCCATAAGTCACTACGATTAAAGGCGGTTGAGACAGCATCGTCGGTATCGGAATTAGTCAACAATGCCGTCAGAGAATCCATTGCTGAAGATGCAGAGGACGTTGCCGCATATGCAGACAGGAAGATGGATCCGTTAATCAGCTACGATGAGATGTTGAAGAAACTGAAAAAGATGGCCGAATATAAAATCTATTTTTGCGAATCGGTCGCGAAAGATTTATCCGCACTCCCCAAGAGTGATGGAAGAAAGATTCTTCAGCGCGTTCAAGGACTCGGTGCGAATCCGCGGCCAGTGGGATGTTGAAAGCTGAGCGGCCAGGAAAGATACAGGGTCCGCCAAGGTCACTACCGCATTGTCTACTCCACTCAGGATAAGGAATTGAAACTGTTTGTCGGGCATCGCAAAGACGTTTATCGTTGAAGAAGGGCTCGGGGGAAGAAAATGACTGACTGCCTAGTTCTTATCGATCTGCAGAATGATTATTTCCCCGACGGGAACATGGAGCTTATCGGCATCAAACAGGCTGCCGCAAATGCACAACTGCTCTTACATAAATTCAGAAATGATGACGCGCCCATAATTCACATCCAGCATATTTCCATCCGTCCGAGGGCCGCGTTCTTTCTGCCAGGCACGCGTGGGGCGGATATACACGAAATGGTTGCGTCAAGGGAGGGCGAAACGGTGATAGTCAAGCACTACCCGAATAGTTTTCGCGAAACCTCCCTGCTCGCTGTTCTGCGGAGCCATGAAATCGATAGCCTCGTCATCTGCGGTGCCATGAGCCACATGTGCATTGATGCGACAACGAGAGCAGCCTTCGATTTCGGATTCAATTGCGTTGTGGCTGAAGATGCCTGTGCAACGAGGGATTTGCTGTTCAACGGACAAAAGATACGGGCTTCGGATGTGCATGGTGCATTTATGGCGGCGCTTTCTGTCCCTTATGCAAAAGTTGTTTCAACGAGGTTTATCATCAAAGGCGGGGCATGATGGCAGCGAGATGCAGCCTAACGAGAGAAAGAAACCGTGGCCGAACCGGAAGATGAAAAGAACTAATGTCATCTTATTGCGCGGCGTGACGCCTACCGGGAAAAATAGGGTTCCGATGGCTGACTTGCGCAGTGCTCTTGCCGATGCCGGTTTTGTCGACGTGCAAACCTATATTCAGAGCGGCAATGCGATTGTGAAGACCGCGATGCAACAAGCCGAAGTCGAGACGTTCGTTCATAATGTCATAAAGCGAAGAATCGGCGCCGATATTACGGTCCTGGCACGCACTCCATCACAGCTCGGCGGTATTTTGAAGAACAATCCTTTCCCCTCTGCCGATCCGTCAAAACTATATTTTACGATTCTGTCGGACCAGCCCAATCAGAAACTCATCGACACGTTATTTGAGATCAACTTCTCTCCAGACAAAATTGAAATCATTGGGGATACGATATATACGTTGTATGCGACAAAACACAGCGACTCTAAGTTCAATAACAATTCTTTCGAACGAAAGATCAAGGTTGCGGCAACCACGAGGAACTTTAACACCATGACCAGTCTTGTGAAAATGAGCAGGAAAGATATCTTGTTTGACTGACTGTCCTTGGCTATAATATTACAAAATGGTTATCGATGGAGAATTGGTATGGAAGCAGTGAAAATCTCGCCAAAATTTCAGGTCGTGATTCCCAAGAAGCTTCGCGACGCCTTGAGGTTGTCTCCTGGGCAGAGGCTTCAGGTGGTCAGCTACGGCAATAGAATTGAACTGATCCCTCTTCGCAAGATCTCGGAGATGAGGGGGTTCCTGAAAGGGATCGCCACCTCGGTTGATACAGAACCCGGCAGGGTATGAATATTATAGACTCCTCCGGCTGGCTTGAATATTTCGCCGATGGACCGAATGCTGCGTTTTTTCCCCGCCCCCTTCAAAAGACATCACAACTGATCGTTCCCACCATTACGATGTATGAAGTTTTCAAGGCAGTGCTTCGTCAGCGAAATGAATCTGACGCCATTCAGTCTGTCGCGCTTATGCAGCAGGGAACGGTAGTGGATCTCACTCCTGGAATTGCCATTCTTGCAGCAAAGCTCAGCATGGAGCATCAGCTTCCGATGGCCGATAGCATAATTCTGGCAACAGCAAGAACATGCGGAGCAATCATATGGACGCAAGATTCAGACTTCAAGCATTTTACGGATGTTCGGTACCCTGCAAAGCAGAGTCAATAACCTTCCCGAACAACACGCTCCGATTGCTCAACAGGAAAGGCAGCCATATCGAATGCTTACTAAAAAAATAAAGAACAGGCAGAGCGGAATTGTTTTATACGGGATGGTCCCTCCCAAGAAAGATACTGAACCGGACCAGATAGCGGAAATAGCGGGCCGGCAGATGCAGCGGCTTCAGAACCTGCCTATCGACGGCCTGATTCTTTATGATATCCAGGATGAAAAGTCGAGGACCTCTGAAGAACGACCTTTCCCCTATATTGAAACGATAGATTCGTTTTCCTACAGCTCCGAATATCTGTCATCGTTGGCCATGCCGAAAATAATTTACCGGTCCGTCGGAAAATACAGCCGCGCCGAACTGTCTCTGTTCCTCATGCAGGCTTCTCCGGAGCATATCCTGACGGTCTTTGTCGGCACATCATCCAGGGGACAGGAAGTCACGATGCCTCTGGCCGAAGCATACAAATTGAGAAGCGAGATCAAGAGCGATCTCCTGCTCGGTGGCGTAACCATTCCGGAACGGCATCTTGTAAAGGGAGATGAGCACATGCGGGTCTTCAACAAGATTGCTCAGGGATGTTCGTTCTTTGTATCGCAGGGGGTTTATGACGTCAACGCATCGAAGAACTTTTTATCCGATTACTATTACCATGGCCGGGAGCATGACATTCCGCTCGTTCCCATCATATTTACCTTCACGCCGTGCGGTTCTCTGAAGACGCTTCAATTCATGAAGTGGCTCGGCATCAGCGTGCCGAAGTGGCTCGAAAATGAACTGATCCATGCGAAGGACATTCTGCAGCAGTCCGTGGCGTTCGCGGAGCAGAACTGGCTGGAGCTGAAACACTTCGCACAGGAAAGAGAGATCCCGGTCGGCTGCAATATTGAAAGCGTCGCGGTTCGGAAAGTCGAAATCGAAGCAGCAATAGAGCTACTTCGGAGAATCGGCAACAGCCCCTGATTCGCAGCGGGCTTCCATCGGGCGATGCAGCAGTTATTCGCCGTGGTGAGGACGAATGTCGCTGTGCATTTTATCGGTTCCGTCAAGAATCTCGCGGACTTTTCTCAACAGAAGCTTGGGAGCAAAGGGTTTGACGATGAAGTTCGAGTGGATGTCGGCAATCCCCTTTCTGAAGATCGTATCTGCGGTGTATCCGCTCGCAAAAAGAAATTTCATATCCGGTTGCAGCCTGCTGATTTCTTCAAAGGTCTCCTTGCCGCCTTTGCCGGGCATGATCATGTCGAGAAAACAGAGGTCAACTGCATCAGCATGAGCAATAAATTTTTTGAGAGCGTCTTCGCCATCCCGGGCTGAAATCACTTTATATCCGAAAGACGTAAACAGCTCATCGGCTACATCTCTCAATGCATCATTGTCCTCTGCTATCAGTATTGTTTCCGTTCCATTCGGAGGATAGGGCAACGAGGAAGGCGATGAGCACGCGACTGTTTCATTAACGAGCGGCAGGTATATTCTGAACTCGGTGCCTTCATCCGGCTCGCTGTACACATTGATGAACCCGTTGTGCTGCTTGATGATGCCGTAGACCATCGGAAGCCCGAGCCCCGACCCCTTACCGGATTCCTTGGTCGTGAAAAACGGCTCGAATATCTTCCCTTTAACGGCTTCATCCATTCCGACGCCGGTATCCGTAACGGAAATGAATGCGTAAGCCCCGGCATCGCAGCCTCCGTATTGCGTAACGGTCTCCGTGTCGAGCATCACCTGTTCGGTGCGAATAACCAGTGTTCCCCCGTCCGGCATCGCATCTCGCGCATTGATCGCAAGATTAATCAGGACCTGCTGAATCTGTCCGCCGTCTGCCATGACCAACAATTCCTGACCCGCGATTTCGGTGACAAGCCGGATGTCCTCGCCGATAATCCTTTCGAGAAACATCCTGACCCTACCGACGATTTGGTTAATATCGACAGGGGCCATATCCATCATCTGCGTCTTGCTGAAGGTTAGCAGGCTGCGGATCAGGCCGGTAGCCCTGTCTGCTCCATCCATAAGATTGTCGATGAATTTCCCGGCAGGCGAGTCCTCGCCCAACTTCAGTTTTGCAAGCTCCGCGTAGCCGACAATAACCGAAAGAATGTTATTGAAATCGTGCGCGATGCCGCCCGCAAGCTGCCCTACAGCCTCCATCTTCTGCGATTGCGCCAGCTGCGCTTCAAGTTTCTTTCTTTCCTCTCCGGCCCGGACGCGCTCCGAAATGTCTGAGGCCGTATGCACGAAGCGACGAGTTCCTCCATTCAGGGAGGTTATCGGATCGACAGTCACGTCGATATGCTTGCCGTTCAGCACAAAGTGCGCGCTTTCGCGTTTGCCGGATGCCTTGACCCGCTCCATGGGACACTCGTTTATCGAGATCGGAGCACCGTGTAGAAGAGTGAAACACGTCTTGCCGATAATATCATCCTTCGGCATTCCAAGCAGGTCACTGGTTGCACGGTTGCATTGGAGAATCGTCGCTCCCTCGTCGCAGATCCAGACGGCTTCCTTGACCGCATCGAAAGTGCTCTGCCATTGAAGGCTCAGCATGGTCGCATCCGCTTCCCGCTTTTGCAGTTCTGCGCACGCGGTGCTTAATTCTGCGACCTTCTCCTCCAGCTTTCGTGCCACAACATGGCTGTACATCCGCAGGAAATCTTCCTCTTCCTGCACCAGTCCCTGCACCACAGTGCGCCCTTCGCGCGCTCTGCATGCATCGACGATGCCGACAACTTCTTCCCAGAAGGCAACGGGGTCTTTCGGCTTGACGATAAACGCCTCGGCCCCCAGGGATTTCGCCAGGGCCTCTTCCTTGTGGCCGGTATAAACAGCGGAATAGAAAATGAACGGAATGTGCATCAGCGTTGCATTGCGCTTAACCGCCCTCAGAAACTGGAACCCGTCCATATCCGGCATCAGCGCATCCGAGATGATCAGGTCGGGTTGGTACCACTGCGCAAGGATCAGCGCCTGCCGTCCGTCTGCGGCCTCGACTACTTCGCACGTATGATGTTCAAGATTGACTCTCAGGAGCCTGCGGTCGGCGGCGTTGTCATCGACTATCATTACCTTCATAGGCTGCAGTTATCAGGAGGATGCGGGCCGTTTGATGACGGAGTGTATTTTGTCCATAATCGTCAGGGGGTCGATCGGCTTTTCAAAATATCCGTTGCACCCTGCAGCCATTACCTTTTCGCGATCTCCGAGCATGGCGTATGATGTGATTGCTATGATGGGGATATCCCGAATCGAATCGAAAAGCCTCAGGCGGGCCGCGGTCTCGAATCCATCGATGCCGGGAAGGTTGATATCGAGCAGAATAAAGGCCGGACGCTCGCTGATGGCATGTGCGATGCCCTCCTCTCCCGTTGCCGCAGATGCGACTTCATACCCCGAAAGGGTGAGGGCTGCCGATATCAGCCTCAGGTTATCCTTGTTGTCTTCTATAACGAGAACCTTGCTCACCAGCCCGTCCTGCGTGCTCTGCGTTTATCGGTTCGGCACCCGGATAATAAAGGTGCTGCCTTCTCCATAGCGGCTTTCAGCAGTCAGAGACCCCTTTAATATATCGGCGACCAGTTTTCTTGTCAAATAAAGGCCCAACCCCGTTCCTGGAACAACGGCACGGAGCGGAGAGTCGATACGCATGAAGGAGGAAAAGAGCTTTGGCATGTCTTCCTGTTTGATGCCGATTCCTGTATCGCCGACTGCTATCTCGACGTATTTCATCGCTCCATCCACATATTCCCCGCTGCGGATTTCGATGGCCCCCTTTTCCGTGAACTTGACGGCATTGCTGATAAGATTCATTACACTCTGGAGGAGTCTCCGTCTGTCTGTATGAATCGAGCAGGGTTCAGCAACAACCCTGAGATCGAGCCCCTTTTGTTCAATATCCCTGCGATGAAATTCCACGGCCTCATGAATCACGCCGGCCACATCAAACGCCTCGATCCTGCTGTCCAGCTTGCCCGCTTCGATCTTCGACACATCGATGACATCGTTGATAAGCGCGAGCAGATGTTTCCCCGCCCTGTTGATGATGCCGAGATCCTCTCTCTGTTCATCATTAAGCTGCCCCCGCCATCCATGCAGAAGAATACTCGAAAACCCGATAATCGAGTTCAGCGGCGTTCTCAGTTCATGGCTCATCGAGGCAATAAACATTGATTTCAGGAGATCGACCTCCATCAGTTTTTCATTGGCCTTCGCAAGCTCCGTATTTGCGGCGTTCATGTCATCAAGGAGCTTTTTCAGTGCCGCCTGCGACCGCTGAAGCTCGTCCGTCCGCACGCCAACCATCTCCTCAAGATGTTCGCGGTACTTGGCCAGTTCCCGCTCTGTCTTTTTTCGTTCCGTAATATTGCGAATAATCGTGAGCATGCACGTCACGCCATTCAGAACAATTCCCTCGCCCGAGACGAGGCCGTCAAGAACAGCGCCGGCCTTTGTACGAAAACCGGCTTCCATCTCCCTCACCCGTCCATGGGTCTTGATCCCCTCTACATAACGCGCTCGATCATCCGGTGAGGCCCATAAACCGTGCGCCACGGTACTCATCCCCATGGCTTCATCGCGGGAATACCCGGTTTGCTGCAGAAAAACCTCGTTTGCCTCGATGATCAGGCCGTCTGAAGCCCTGCTGATGATGATGGCATCCGGCGTGGCGTGGAACGCCTTGAAGAATTTCTCTTCTGATTGCCTGAGCGCATCCTCGGCACGCTTTCGGGCCGTTATGTCGGTAATGACCGCGATGCGGGCGTCCCGCCCCCAATAATCGATATCGTGCGATGTCGCTACAATATCGATCATCGAACCGTCGGCCTTCAGATGATGCCATTCACCGGCATATGCGTGGCCTTTCAGGCCGGTAGCAAATTTGGCAATTCGTTCTTTCTCTTCATCGGGATACAGATCGGTCAGCCGCAGCGCCAGTGCCTCCTCGGCGGTATATCCGTAGTGGTGAAGAAAGGCGTCGTTGACCGCGAGCAGCCGCAGTTCCCCTCGCTGATAAATGAACATCGGGGCGGGGTTCCGTTCGAAGAGATTGCGATAGCGCATCTCGCTCTGCTGCAATGCAGCTTCAACCTCCCGGCGCTTTCGCTCTGCATGGATGATAAACCACGCCCTTGCACCATATGCCGAGAGCACCGTCCCGCCGACAAACACGAATCCCAGGACAATGGCGAGCCGGTTTCTGAAAGAGGTCAGTCCCGCCAACACCTCCTTTTCATTTGACGAAACAGCAATCGACCAGAAGGTATTTTCGAGCCGCGCCGGCATGTAGACCGCATAATACCTGTCAGGGTCCGACGAACCGACCTCCGATTTTCCGAAAACATAGGTTGCCGCTCCCGTATCACCCTGCAACATCTTGTGCGCCATGGCAAGAATTGTCGGATATTCTCGATAACTTTCGAGGACAGCCTTCCCTGTTCTTTCGGGGGTATCGCTGTAAAGCTGCGTCCCGTCGCGGCTGATCACCCAAACATGCCCCGTCTGTCCAATCCGTATGACATCAAGATATCGCTTCGACAGGCTTTCGAAATTAACGACGACGGCTATCGACCCCTTAAATGCAGTGCCCTTGAATACCGGCACGTGCAGCGCAATGGCCTCGGCCCCCTGGATGGTCCTGAAAACATCACTCACGACCGGCTTGTGCGTCGCGAGGATCTCCTGGATATGTTTTTGCCCGGATATATTGCTTCCGATGAAAGAACTCTCCGGAGCGGTATGCATTATTATTCCGTTTTCATCTACGCGGGTAATTGACCGGATCTGCTTCTGGTGCGATTCATACAGCAGTTGCATGTCATGCCTGCCGTCTGCCGTTACATCGATGACATCGTTCATTTTCGCGAAAGAAGCGAGGATGCCGCCCCATGTGCTGAAATACTCCTGGATGCCGTTAGACGCCTGGCGGGCATAAATCAATTGCTCTTCGTTCAGCTTCTCTATGGCAGACTGCCTGGCCCCATTATAAAAGGCCTGGAAAAGCACCACGCATGTGATGCTGACGAGAGAGACTAGGATAATGATCAGCTTCCTTGTCATGTACAATTGATGCCGTTTTCACCGTGGACCAGTTGAGCTGCGAGCAGGCAATCACCAGTGCAGCACGCCATCAGGTATTCCTTCTTCACTAGGGCAAGCGACAGTTTATACTCCGGGCATCCTGCTCGGCCCGGATGCAGCGAATAAAGACACCGCGTATCGAAGGATATCCCAGAGATCAAAATCTGTCAAGGAATTCGCCCGATTGATTCATAAAATTATTGAAGAGATCGTACGGTCAAGTCGGGGCGCTGTCTATCGTCTCGGCTTCCGCATAAAAGAGCTCAACACCATCGCGACTCCGGCCAGTGCCGCGGCAAGCGCGAAGCTGTGCGAAAAGCTTCCGGTGGTTTCGGCAAGCAGGCCCGCTGCTGCCGGCCCTGAAATCTGTCCGAAGCCGAAGATAAACGTGACAAAACCAAACGCCTGCCCGGCGCGTTGCGAGCCCATGTAATCGGCCACCGCCGCCGCCATAATCGACGGGATGCTCCAGGCAACGACGCCGAACAATCCGATGGACAGATAGAGAAATATCCCCGGCAGGTTCGTTGCAACAAGCAGGTATGCCGCCGCCTGCATCGCAAAAACGAGAATCAGTCCGGCCTTTCTGCCGATGCGATCAGAAAGCGTGCCGAAGACCGGTCCGGAGAAGACGCTTAGAAAGCCTATCCACGCCCAAAACAGGCCGGCAGCCCCTTCGGAAAATCCGCGTTCGTTCACCAGAACTGTGACGATAAACGTGACATAAATGACATAGGTGAATCCGAAGAGGAAATAGATGGCGCCGAGATGATAGAGAATCCCTTCGCGATAGACGCTCGCCGCACTTGGCGGAACCGGCATCCGCGGATTCGCGGCGGGAGTCCCTTCATCGCCGAAACGGGCAAGGCCTTTTTCAGACGGGTTCCCCCTGATGAGCTTCCAGCCGATGAGGGCGACGGCCAGCACTATTGCACCGAGTATACGCCAGCTCATCCGCCAGCCTTCGCTGCCCAGTTCGCCGTTGATATACGGGACAAGCATGCCGGTGAGCATGATGGCAAAGCCGCTGCCGATGACAATGAAGCCGGCGGCCCGTCCGCGCACATGGCTCGCAAACCAGTGCGACACAAGCGCCATGACTGGAACGTTTGTCGCACCGCTGCCGATACCGGTCGCGAAATAGAGCGCAAGGGCACCGATGAAATCCGTCGCCCGGCTCACGAGCATCATCGAACTGCCTACAATTACAAGGGCGGCGGCGATAAGCAGCCGCGGACCAATCCTGAGCGCCCACGTGCCGCTTGCGAGTACGGCAATGAGATATCCGATGAAGTTTGCCGTACTGATAAAGCCCATTTGGGAATAGGTGAGATTGAGGCTGGCCGCCATCGACGGCAACAGCATTCCGAGCGCGAAGCGTCCGAGCCCCAGACATGCAAAGATACAGAGCATCCCCGTAGCAACAATTACCCAGCTGTAATGGAACGGGAGGGGCGACTTGACGGTCTGCATGGTTCTGGCACTATACCATGCGCTTCAGTGCCGCGCAAAATCAGTTCATCCTTGGCAGGGATTCCGATGCGGTGCTATCATGAAAAATATGGGAAAGACGATTGTGATCGGACTCGGCAATCCGCTCAAGACGGATGATGGTTTCGGCCTGCATGTCGCCAGGACATTAGGGAAAGCGCTTGCAGGACGGTCAGATGTGGACGTTACGGAGGCGTTTTGCGGCGGCATTGCGCTTGTGGAAACCATGTGCGGATACGATGAGGCGATTGTTGTCGACGCCATGCCGAAAAAGGCCGGAACGACCGGAACGATTCTGACCTTTGCCCCTTGTGCCGAAACCGCAACCCGCAATTCAGGTTCGCTGCATGATGCGCCGCTCTGCGATGCCCTTGCTGCCTGTTCTTCGCTGGGCGAAGCGGTACCGCCAAAGGTTATCTGCTGGGGCGTCGTGCCGAAAGACATCGAGAGCTTCGGCGAAGCGCTGACCGATGAGATAGCCGCTGTTGTGGCGGTCGTTGCCGGGCAGATCATGGATCATCTCAATGCACAGTCGTGAAAGGAGCCGCAATGGAAAAATTCCTGCTTGAATCCGCGAACAGCGCGCTTGTTATCGTCGACATCCAGGAACGGCTCGTCCCTGCGATGGGCGCGAAGGAGGGCGTGATACAGAACTGCCTGCATCTAATTGAGGCGGCAAAGCTTCTCGGACTGCCGATAATCCTGACCGAGCAATACCCCAAGGGGCTCGGGCCGACAATCCCGGAAATCAGGGATGCCCTTCCTGACTATCAGCCTGTCGCAAAGAACTCATTCAGCTGTTGCGGAGAGCCGGCGTTTCGTGAGGCTTTGCGGCAAACCGGGAGAAACAAGGTCCTGCTCGCCGGCATGGAGACGCATGTTTGTGTGCTGCAGACCGCTGTCGACCTCCTTAGCGACGGTTATGTCGTCCATCTTGTTTCGGATGCAGTCTGCTCGCGAACGAAACAGAACTGGAAAACCGGCGTTCAGTACGTGCGCGATGCGGGTGTGGTCATCACCTGCGCCGAGACGGTCCTTTTTCAACTCCTCAAAGAGGCCGGCGGGAACGCATTCAAAACCATCTCGAATCGTCTCAAATAGCCGCATCGAGGCGGCCTAAAAGAAGCCGCACCTCTCTGAATGAGCCCCGATTCAGTTTGCAAGCATATAGCTTTTCATACGCTAAGGATTAGTTTATAAAATGCGTTTAGCCCCGATAATAATGCGATGACAAGGTATTTCCAACCGAGCATGCCCGGCAACGACCGGCAGACTATTGTGCGGCACATTCATTCAGCAAGCGCCGCTCATTTCAAAGCCCCTTAGGAGGACCGACTCATGTCTGCGTCTGCTCCATCGCAGCCTGACTCCGGGGACCGGAACCTTTCCCAAGCCCCCGCCAGCATACTGACCGTCGTATTAGTTTATGCTGTATTCGCCTCGCTCTGGATCCTGCTCTCCGATACGGTCGTGGGATGGCTTTTCAGTGACCGTGCCACAATGGTCTTTGTCAGTACTCTTAAAGGCTGGTTCTTTGTTGCCATCACGTCATTGCTATTATATGGACTGCTTCGTCGCATGTTTGTTCAGATGGGGGCAGGCGAGTCTATCAAGGCACACATACGCCCGCTTGCCCTGCCGCTCATTCTCATCGCCATCGCAATCATTGTCCTCACTGCTGCGAGCATCGCCCATACATTAAGTCAGCAGAAAGACAAGGAAACAGCACGGCTCCAGGCCATTGCCGACCTCAAGACCCGGCAGATAGCAGACTGGATAGGCGAGCGCAGGAACAACGCCCGTTTTGTACAGACAAGTACGGCTTGGGCCGAATTCTATCAGCTCTGGCGCGACAAAAAAAACGGCGCCAGTCGTGACAAATTAATAAAACGCCTCACCGAATACCAGAAATTCAACTCTTATGCTTCAATCCTCCTGACAAACGAGAACGGTCAACCGCTGTGGAGTTCTCGACGCCATGCCGCTTCGGATAGCAAGGAAGAGCAGGCAATCATACGGCAGACATCCAGGACAAATGAGATCGGGCAATATGGCCCATATGCCGACTCGGAGGGAACCCTTCACCTCGATTTCTTTGCCCCCCTTCCGTCCGTGAAAGACGGGAGGAGGCCTGTCGTAGTGCTTCATTCCGATCCGGCCGACTATCTACTCCCTCTGTTGCAGACATGGCCCGTTCCAAGTCCGAGCGGCGAAACGCTCCTGTTCCAGCGCGACGGTGACAATGTGCTGTTTCTCAACGAATTGAGACACAAGAAAGACAGTGCAGCCAAGCTCCGCATTCCTCTGAGCGAAAAGAAGTTGCTTGCAGCTCAAGTCCTTCGCGGTGAAGCAAAACTTGGAGGAACGGTCGAAGGTACCGATTACCGGGGAGCGGCAGTAATTGGCGTGGCGCGGTCTGTCCCGGGGACCGATTGGTACCTCGTCGCAAAGCTCGATCAATCGGAGGTTTACGCAGAATCCTTGCGCTATGCCGTCTGGATCGCCCTAGTTTGCCTGCTTGCGCTTTTCATGACCGCAACGATTGCATTTCTTTTTCGTCAGCGCCAGGAGTTGTCGGCTTCGTTGCAGGAGCGAAAGGCCCAGGAAGAAAAACTGAATGCCCTGCGGTTGCTTGATGCGATTGCGGACGGATCAACCGACGCCATTTATGCCAAGGACAACTCAGGCCGCTACCTGCTATACAACAGGGAGGCATCCCGCGTTACAAACATGCCCCGGGAAGCCATACTTGGGCGGGACGACACAGCCATATTCCCGTTGGATCAGGCCCGCATGCTGATGGAACATGACAGGCGGGCGATGGAAACAAATCGCTCGACAACGTACGAAGAGGTCCTGACGACATCCGTCGGCGATATTACCTATCTGTCCACCAAAGGCCCGCTTCATGATACGGCGGGCAATGTGATCGGCATGTTCGGCATCTCCCGGGACATCACCGAACGCAAGCGGGCTGAAGACGCGTTGCGCGAGAGCGAAGGGCGTTTTCGTGCACTGTTCGAGCATTCACCGGTCGCCTATCAGTCGCTCGATGAAGACGGACGTTTTATCGATGTCAACCCGATGCTCCGCGAGTTGCTTGGCTATTCCCGCGATGAGCTCATTGGAAAGAGCTTC
>DATHDH010000097.1:0-4329 GCA_035319145.1 Dissulfurispiraceae bacterium
GAGCCGGAAGATCGTATTTTCCTTGAGAATGCCGTTCTTTATGAGTTCAAGATAGCTGATTTTTTCTTCAGTGGCTACTGACATTGCCCGCACCTCCCTTTTGCACCGTATCGATCAGGAACTTCACACCGTTTTTGACCGCATCGTCCGTCACGGCACGGCTCGAAATCGTGACCCCGGTAATCGCCTGCACATACTCTTTCGTTTCGCCCTTCACGAGCTTGATGTGGTCGAAGTCCTTGCCGGCGAACTGGGATTTAAACTCAGGGGCGAGGATTTCGTCACCGAGCCCCGGCGTTTCCTTGTGATCGAGAATCTCAATCTTCGTTACCTTGAAGTCCTTATCGACGGCAATGAGTGTCTTTATGTAACTGGAATAGCCTTTTCCGAACGAGAGGATCACATAGCCAATCGGTTCGCCATTCTTCAGTGCCTTCCAGTATTTGCCATGCTTTTCATGGATCTCCCACTCGCCCATCTTTTCGACCTTGTCGGCGTCCGGGATGAGCAGCTTCAGCGCCTTTTCTTCGGCGATGATGTTGTTTTTGTAACGGATCGGCGATGTGTTGGCATGCACCAGCGAAAGGATGGCGCCGCCGACCAGGTAGATGACAACCAGGTTCAGTACGATCTTGAGGATATCTTTGCCGGTCACTGTTTCGCCTCCTTTTTCACCTTCACGGCGCCGAAGACGTCTGATTTAAAGCTCCGATCAATGAGCGGAGCGAAGCAGTTCATGATGAGAATGGCGAACATGACGCCTTCGGGGTACCCGCCTTTGAGCCTGATGAGCATGGTCAGGAGGCCGCAGCCGATACCGAATACTATCTGTCCCTTTTTGACCGATGGTGACGTCACATAGTCCGTTGCCATAAAGAAAGAGCCTAAAAGAATGCCGCCGCTCAGGAGATGAAGGATCGGGTCGCCGGCAAAAAGCATCCCCTTGGCCCCAAATATCCATGCGACGAGCGCTGCAGAGCCGAGGAATGAGACCGGAATGTGCCAGCTGATGTATCCGCGGGCCATGAGGAAGGCAGCGCCGAGCAGAACCGCTATGGCTGAAGTCTCTCCCAGCGAACCGGCGCGGCTGCCGATGAGCAGGTCCTGGTAGAGATGCATTTTATCGCCGAATATCTCCATGAGCTTCGCAAGGCCTTCGGTCTTCATGATGCCGAGCGGAGTGGCGGTGGTCTTGGCGTCCATTTTAACGAACTGCGCGGTCGGTTCGGCCCAGATGGTCATAAGCTTCGGAAATGAAATAAGCAGAAATGCCCGGCCGATAAGAGCCGGGTTGAAGACATTGAAACCGAGGCCGCCGAAGAGCTGCTTGGTAAGAACAATTGCGACAACCGCGCCGATAATCGGGATGTAGAACGGGACTGTCGGCGGCAGGTTCAGGCCAAGCAGCAGGCCGGTCAGAACGGCACTGCCGTCCGCAACTGACACGGGTTTGTTCAGGGCTCGCTGGTACAGATATTCGGAGCCCACTGCCGATACGATGGCCAGGGCAATCAGGAAGATCGCCTTGGGCCCGAAAAAATACGCGGCCGATATCGCGGCAGGCAGCAGGGCAGCCGACACGGTCCACATGATCCTGCTCGTCGTCTCTTCAGAGCGGATATGCGGACTGGCGGAGATGATGAATTGCTGCTCGTTCTTGGTACGTACCGTCTCCATCGAGAAACTCCTTTATCTTAAACGTTACTTGAGATTTCCGTTCGACCCGCAAGAATCCTTGGTTGTCAAGGCTTCACCTGGGATTTTGCGAGCCGTACAAGATGCACGATAGGTCGCTTCGACGGACAGACATAGGTGCATGTTCCGCACTCAAAGCAGTCGTACAGATTGTACGCCTTTGTCTCCTCGTAAAAACCTTTTTCCGCGGTGATGCTGATCATCGAAGGCATAAGGCCCATCGGGCAGGCCTCAATGCAGCGGCCGCAGCGGATGCAGGGCCCGAACGTGTCGGCGTGGCGCACTTCGGATTCGGGCAGCGCCAAAACGCCTGACGTTCCTTTTGTGACAGGCGTTTCAAGTGTCGAAATGGCGAAGCCCATCATCGGACCGCCCGAAATCACCTTGGCGGTGTCTTCCTTGAGCCCGCCGCATTCCTCGACGAGGTCGGCAATCATGGTGCCTACCTTCACCAGGAGGTTTTTCGGTTCGCGGACGCCCTCTCCCGTCACGGTGACGACGCGCTCAATCAGCGGTTTGCCGTAGCGTGCCGCTTCGAAAATGGCGACCGCGGTTCCGATGTTCTGAACAACGACTCCGCAGTCCATCGGCAGCGCCCTGGCCGGGACGACCCGGTCGACACAGGCCTTGATCAGCATCTTTTCGGCGCCCTGCGGGTATTTGACCGCGCAGGTTATCACCTTGAGGTTCGGTTCGCCTGCGACCGCCTTCGACATTATCTCGACGGCATCGGGCTTATTCTCTTCGATGCCGATGAACCCTTTCGTCACGCCGACGATCCTCATGATTACTTTCAGCCCCTCGACAACATCCTGGGGCCGTTCGATCATGAGGCGGTAGTCGGCGGTGAGATACGGCTCGCACTCCGCGCCGTTCAGGATTACGACATCGACCGGCTTTTCCTTGGGCGGCGAGAGCTTCACATGCGTCGGAAAAGCAGCCCCGCCCATGCCCACGATGCCTGCATCCTTGACCTTGGCGCGCAGATCCTCAGGCTTGAGCGAAAGATAATCAGGGTTGTCCTTAAGCGGAGCCCACTCTTCGGAGCCGTTGTTTTCGATTACAACGGCCGGAACCATCCTGCCGATTGCCGTCGGACAATCGACGATTCCGGTCACCTTGCCGGCAACCGATGAATGAACAGGAGCCGAAACAAAACCTTCCGGCGTGCCGATGACCTCTCCCTTCCTGACCTCCTGACCGATACCGACAGCCAGCTTGCACGGCGCGCCGATATGCTGGCTCAGCGGGATTATGACCCGTTTCGGCGGTCTGGTCGGGGTAATTGCAGACTGCTTGGCAAGTTCTTTCTTGTCGGGGGGATGGACGCCCCCTCTAAACGTTGCTAACCCCATAATGTAGTCTTGACACTCCTTCCCGAAATAATGGAATCCGTTAGCTATTTATAACAACATAAATATTGCTAATAAGGTGTATAGTCTTAAGAGATTAACACTCTCTTTTTTTCGGTGTCAAGCTATGACGACCAGCCGTGGCGGCCGATTAAAGGGACGAAAATACAATGGGTTTTATAATTCTTATGGAGGTCATTTCCCCGTCTAATAATCTGCACCAGTTGCTGCGATATTCTGCTTCCGACGGGAGCAACAAGAATGCCTTTTTCAGCCAATTGATCGATGAGCGGCTGCGGGACGTCGGGCGCCGCAGCCGTCACGAGTATACGATCGAAAGGGGCAAGGCTGGGCGCTCCGAGCGTGCCGTCGGCGGTTAGTACCGTCACATTCGCATATCCGAGATCGGCGAGCACGCGACCTGCCCGTTCCGCAAGCTCAGGAATGCGTTCAACGGTCATAACCTCCCGGCTGAGCATCGACAGCACGGCCGCCTGATATCCCGAGCCGGTGCCGATCTCAAGCACACGCTCATTGCCGGCAAGCATCAGCAGCTCGGTCATCGCAGCTACCATGTAAGGCTGGGATATCGTCTGCCCTTCTCCTATCGGCAGGGCCATATCGTCATACGCAGAACTGCGCGACGAGGCCGGCATAAACAGATGGCGCGGGACGGCCCGCATCGCATTGAGTACCCGTTCATCCCGAATACCTCTCGGAATAAGCTGCTCGGTCACCATCAAATGCCGAAGATGTTCAGAATTATCCATCATGCTTTGAATGTTCCTCCCGAACAGACGTTTCAGGGAGGCAAGGATATTCATAGCCTGACCGCTTCAGTCAGGAAGGTTCCTCGTCGTGCATCTGCGCGAGAGAACTTTCTTTGAGCGTCTTGAGCGCGTCGTAGTTCGTCAGGTCCAGATGAATGGGCGTAACCG
Source organism: Dissulfurispiraceae bacterium (assembly GCA_035319145.1). Lineage (GTDB taxonomy): Bacteria > Nitrospirota > Thermodesulfovibrionia > Thermodesulfovibrionales > Dissulfurispiraceae > JAAYUK01. The sequence goes on from DATHDH010000097.1 coordinate 3,986, forward strand.
AGACATATCCGTCCACAATGGCCTGAACGTCCATGTCTTCGCCGTGTTCCCAGTACGGCTTGCCGCCGCCGATCCAGTAATGCTTGTCGCCCCAGGGAGAAAAGGTGTCCTGGATGGCGTTGTCATAAATCCGCTTTCCCTGTTTCGTAATTTTGATTCCCTTCGGGGTGCTGTTCTGCAGGTTCGGCACATTCACATTCAGCAACGTGTCGTACGGCAGAGATTTCTCCAAAATATATTTCGCAACCGCTATCGCATACGGTACCGCGAGTTCGAAATGAAAGGGCCTATCTCCTGCAAGCGATATGGCAAATAAAGACACGCTGAGAATCGTTGCCTCTATA
>DATHDH010000098.1:0-12251 GCA_035319145.1 Dissulfurispiraceae bacterium
CATTTTGGGTGGAAATCGCTTCAAAAATGTAGTGATTGGCTGAAAATTGTCACTTTGCAGACATTACGCACCGATGGTTCTTCTGATTTTGTGAATCAAGTGGGCCGCCTGGGGCAGAGCTGCGAGAGCACTTATGCCGAATATTAATATTTTAAATGAAGAATAATTTCTCTATTAAATTGAACGAGTTGTGGATGAATAGAGAGGATCCGAAAGACCCTGCGGCGGCGCTCTTTTCGATGCTTCTCGACAGCGACGTCGCCTACTGCATTGTCGGAACGCGCATCAATGAGGCGCATCAGGGTCCGAATATTCCGGTCGAGATTGATCTGAGGCGAAACATCATCCGGCGCATCATCGATCAACTCGAAAAGAGACACTGCAAGGAAATGTATGTAAAATTTATCTGATGGCGTAAAGTTTATGAATAAAGTGGACTAAATATGCGCATAATTGATCTGTCGTGCATACTTGATGATGAAACTCCGGTGTATCCGGGCGATCCGCCCACAGAGCTTATTTCGCATGCCCGGATCGATGCCTATGGCTATGCGGTCTCGGTTTTAAGAACGAGCCTCCATGCGGGAACCCATATTGACGGGCCCCAGCATATGTTTGAAGAAGCCCCGGTCATATCCGAGATCCCTGTGGAGCGATTCCATGGGCGAGGTGTTCTCATCGACGCACGCGGCAAAACACCGGCTGGTGCCGAACTTCTTGCTGGAGTTAACATTGAGCCGGGAGATATCGTTCTTGTCCTGACAGGTCAGCCGCAGAGCGGCGCGCCGGATTCTCATGGTAATGAAGCGGCATGCATAACCGAGGCATTCGCGCGCATTCTCGTGGTGAGGAAGGTCGGCATGCTCGGCATTGATTGCGCAAGCCCCGATGCGGCCCCATATCCTGTCCATCGGCTCCTGCTCGGAAACGGCATTCTTATTGCCGAGAATCTTATGCATCTGGCATCGCTCATTGGGTGCGCCAATTTTGAGGTGCTGGCCCTCCCGGTCAAAATACGGGCGGAAGCGGCCCCCGCCCGCGTCGTTGCGCTTATTCGGTAAGGCGGATTGGATGAAGATACGGGTTGCGTGCTAACCTGCAGTAAACAAATGCGCAGGAATAATGTGCGTTAACGTGAAACTATGCTGACAATAAACCCCGAAGCACGTGCGATTATAGAGGCTGAAAAAAGACCTCTTTATCTGGACATGCCGCGTGCCCTGACCGGCGGGTGCTGCTATTCGCTGCAAGAATCGCCCACTGTGCGCTTCGGCAGTCCGCATGACCCCGAAAATTATATCCACGCGACGGTTGACGGCATTCGCATGATGCTACCGCGTCGATTCCCGATGGATAAGGATCTTACCCTTACAGTAGCTTCTTTTCTTGGAATCAGAAGGCTTGTTGTCGAAGGATGGTGTCTTCTTGGTTGACGTGTTATACACGCTCGATTCTGAGCATGCGGTTCCGGTCGAGCGGATTATCTCTTCTCATGCAACAGGAGAAGGAGCGATGAAGCAGGCATTGTGCCGCCTCAGTTATAAGCATCTTCCTGTTTGCGTGCGCTGTGAGGACTGCCGATGCTGACGATAACCGATGCCGCGATAGAATATATCCGAAAAGAAGATAATTCCATTTATCTGGAGATGCCGAAGCTGATTCAGAACTGCTGTTTCTATCTGCAGGAGTGTCCATCGGTCCGCTTCGGCACGCCGCGCGATCCTGAAAACTATGAACAGCGGGCGCTGTCGGGCATAGCTGTTTTTGTGCCGCACCGCCTACCGGAGACACTACCGCTGACGATTGCCGTCAATGTCTTTTTCGGTTTCAGGCGGCTTGTGGTCGAGGGCTGGAGCTTCTGCTAGGCTTTTTTCTGTTTCAGGAGGAAGAGATAGGGTAGAATAGACAGGAAGCGGACCCCAGTTTTTTTCGTTGACTTGGCGGTAATAATCGTTTATATGTTATAAAGCGGGGCGGAACTGCCCTGTGAATTATTATGGTGAAAGTAGGTGTTGCATAATGGCTGAGACGAATCCTCAGGACGAATCGCCGCTTGCTATGGCATTCAAGAAGGCGCAGGCTGAAAAAGAGTCTCCGAAAGAAGACACGACGGAAGATTTCCCTTATATTGAAGCATCAGTAATTTTACGGGTGAACCCCATTGCTGCGCAGGACCTCCCGAAATACGTGACCGTTTATCTTCAGGATGCAATCAAGAAAAATCCGTACCTGAAGATCAACAGCATCGAGGTCGACGAGATATAAGTTCCTTTTCCTGTCGTCGTTCATGAAGAGCCGCCTGTCGTCCTGAGGCGGCTTTTTGATCGCATTACTAATCCCATCAAGAATGATCGGGGATAGCTATTCCCCCGTATGTTCAAGAATAACCGGAAGCGCCACTCCGTCTGCCAGCAACCGGAGCGCAATTTCCCGTAATTGTCCTTTGCCGAGATCCTCTTTCCCGATCATCTCTTCTATTTCGATGCAGACCACAGCGGTAATATCGAGCTTCCATTGCAGAAAGTCGCCGTAGCCCCCTTCCGGCTGGTATTTCTCCATGAGGGTGCTCAGTCCGGTCAACTGTTCCTCCCTGTCCTCGACAACCCGTGCGCGGCCTCTGATTATGACGCTTCGGTAAAGGTATTCTGCCTTGCAGGGATCCGTCACGATTCCTTTTATATAGGCGATTGGCTGAGCAGCCTCGAAACAGACGCGGCTGTCATGCAGGATATGGTCGATTTTTTCGCCTTCGCGTGCGGAGTGAAAGTAAATCCGCCTGTCACGGTACGCAAAATTGAGCGGCTTGACCATCGGGAAGCCGTCAGGCGCGACCGTTCCAAGATGGCCGACATGTACGGCATCCAGTACGGAAATCATTGTCGATTCATCATGAATCTGTTTTGCCGCGCGTCGCATGCAGCAACTATACGGCGATGCGGAGAAGTGTGTCAAGGATAGACTGGATTGCATGAACGACCATTTTCGGATACAATTATAAACAGAAACAGTTTCTATTTAGAGGATCGATCGTGAGCCATTTCCATGAAAAACTGAGAAACCTCGGCATGAAGGCGACTCCGAAGCGCCTGGCTGTGCTGTGTCTGCTTGCGGAATCGGGCTGCTATATGGGGCCGGACGATGTTTGGGGCCTTATGAAAAGCCGATTTGCGCGGGTCGGACTGCCGACGGTCTACCGCATTCTTGACGAATTAGCGCGAGGCGGCATGATATCGACGATTCTCCATCCCAATCGCCAGCTGTACTATTACTATTGCACCAATGAGGAGCATCATCACCACTTCGTCTGTGTATCGTGCAGGAGGGTCGACGACATCGACTTCTGCGCCTTGAGCGACATTGGTAAGGAGGCGTCAAGACGCATCAAAGGCGAGGTCCTCTCGCATACGTTTCAGGTGAGCGGCGTCTGCGCGGCATGCGTCAAGACCGGCAGGGGCGGTGTCGTAGCGGGTTCGGCGCAATGAAGAAGGCAATCATGATCTTTTTTGTGCTCTGCGCCGTTTGGACGATGTCATGCACTCAACAGTCGGCGCAAACGGTCCCCTCATCTCAGCCGAAGAAACTCAAGGTAATTACCACGCTCTTCCCGCTCTATGACTTTGCACGAACTGTCGCCGACGATAAAGCCGACGTTATCCTGTTGCTGCCGCCGGGGTCTGAGGCGCACAGCTTTGATCCGAAGCCGTCCGATGTCGTGCATCTCGCGAAAGCGGATATTTTCGTTTACACAAACAACTATATGGAGCCATGGGCCGAAAAAATGCTGCAAGGGGCCGGCAATCCGAATGTCATGGTTGTCGATACGAGCGCCGGGATCCCGCTTCTGAAAGGTGAAGACGACTCCGATCATGTTCATGGAGGCGGAGAGCATCATCACGAGTCAGCACATAAAGATGATGACCGTGTCGACCCGCACGTCTGGCTCGATTTCCGCAACGCAGCCACAATGGTCCGCACCATCAGAGATGCCTTTATCAGCAAAGACAGGGAGAATGCAGCTCTCTATCGGAACAATGCCGATAGCCTGTTGTCGCGGCTCGCAACGCTCGATGCGCGTTATGAAACCATGATAGCCACCTGCCGGACCAGGGAGCTGATGAGCGGCGGTCATTTTGCATTCGGCTATCTGGCGCATCGGTACGGCCTCCAATATCACGCGGCATACGGTTTTTCGCCGTCGTCCGAACCGTCTCCGCGCGATCTGATGCGCCTGAGCAGGCAGATGCGGCGACACGGCATCAAATACATCTTTCATGAGGAGCTTATCGAACCCCGCGTCGCAGAGGCGATAGCACAGGAAACCGGGTCGCAATTACTTTTGCTGCATGGCGCACACAACATCTCGAAAGCAGACTTCGAAAAGGGCGAGACGTTCCTGCAGCTCATGGAAAAAAACTATGAGACACTCAGAAAAGGGCTTGAATGCAAATGATTTTGCCATGCCAATGCACGGCTGGCGTCGGCGTGCTTCAATAAAAGCGCGGCATGCTACGCGTCTTGGGTGCGGAAAAGAAAATTTCGGTGGCCGTCAGGGTGCGGGGGAGTTAATGAAATGTGTCCAACACTGTGCGAATTTTCCCAAGGAGCCGGGCCGGCGAGATCGGCTTTTGGAGAAAGGCAGTCTCAGCGAGAATAACCCCGTCTTTCGTCAATATATCTTCTGCGTATCCGCTGATGAAAATAACTTTTACATCAGGACGCACACGCCGAATTTCATCATATGCTTCTTTGCCGTTTTTGCGGGGCATAATCCCGTCGAGAATGACCAAATCGATATCCCGATTGCGTTCGCTGAAAATATGCACAGCGTCTGCTCCGTCGACCGCGGCGAGCACGTTATATCCGAATTGCGTCAGGACGGTCACGGTCACGTTTCTCAATGCGCTGTCATCCTCCGCGACGAGAATCGTTTCATGTCCTCCCTGGGGGGCTATTTCAGCCGTATGCTCTTCAGGTTTCTTGGCAGCTTGAGTGATCGGAAGATAGACAGCGACTGTCGTGCCCTGGCCTGTTTCGCTCAAGACATTTATGTACCCATCGTGTCTTTTTACGATGCCATAGACAACGGCAAGGCCGAGGCCTGTCCCTTTGCCGGGTTCTTTCGTCGTAAAGAAAGGCTCAAATATTCTTCGTTTCGTATGTTCATCCATGCCAGAGCCGTCATCCGATACGGAAATACAGGCATAGTCGCCGATGGTTCCGTAGCCGTTCGTTCGGACGAATTGCTCATTGATTGCAATTCTGCTTGTTTCAATTGCGATATTCCCCCGGGCGCTCATGGCATCTCGCGCGTTGGCCACCAGATTCATGATGACCTGTTCAATCTGCCCCTTGTCAGCCATCACGGGAAGGTCGTCCGCAGCCGGCTTCACTCTGAGCCCTACATCTTCCCTCATGAGCCGCCTGAGGATGTTCTCAAAGCCGCTTACGATTTCCCGCATGTCGTGAACCTGAAGATCCACGGTCTGTTTTCTTGCCAGAGCGAGCAGGCTTTTCGTCAGTTCAGCCGCCCTCTGCGACGATTCCAATATTTGCTTTAAATCCTGTTGGGCAAAATCATCGGCCTTAATTTTCATGAGACTCAGATGCGCAGATACGGTGATGGTCGTGAGTATATTATTGAAGTCATGGGCGATGCCGCCGGCGAGCTGGCCGATCGCGTCCATTTTTTGAGCCTGCAGCAGCTGTTTTTCAAGCAACTTCTGCTTCGATACGTCGACGAAGCTCTCCAGCAGATGCGGACGACCGCTGAGCGTTATGGGGACAACGGTCTTGATGACGGGGATTTTCGAGCCATCGGATGTTATCAATATTCTCTCGGAGTTATCCACTACCTGCCCGAGATCGGTAATCGGGCATTTTTCTTTTTCAGCAGGACAGATGAAATTGTGGCACATGCTGCCAATAATCTCGTCCTTTGGTGCTCCGATGAGCTTCGCCGCGGCCGTATTAACGTCTACGATGGTATGTGCTTCTCTGTCGATGAGGAGTATTCCGGCCTGAACGGCTTCGAAAATCGTTCTCAGTCTGTTTTCGTTTTCCTGGAGTGCCTCCTCTGCAATCCTGCGGTCTGTGATGTCCCGAAAGGTCAGGACGGCCCCGATGATGCGACTGTCGTCAATGACGGGAGTGCTCGCATAGGAGACCGGGAATGAGGTTCCGTCTTTCCGCCAAAAAACCTCGTTTTTTGCACTATAGTGAATCGTCCCCGTCGTGACGGCGGCATAAATCGGGCACTCCTTTTCAGGATACGGAAGCCCGTCATCATGTGAGTGATGCCATACTGAATGACTGTGCCTTCCGATCAGTTCGTCTGCATCATAGCCGAGCAACCGTGCTGCTGCTGGGTTTACAAAGGTATGCCTGCCGTCCAAGTCCACTCCCAAAATACCTTCTCCCGTGCAATCCAGAAGCAGCCTGTTCCTGTGGCTTGCCTTCGCGAGCTGTTCCTCCATGTGCTTTCGCTTTGTAACGTCCCGAAAGATTCCGCGTGTCGCGATGAGGTTGCCGTTTTCAATTTTGCAGTTGACGGTGCCGTCAAGAACGACCTGCCTGCCGTTCTTGGTGACAAACACGGCTTCAATATTCGGGAAGCGCTCGCCGCATTGAAGCCGCTCGAAAACGACAGCGCAGTGTTCACGGCATGCGGGATGAATGATATCAAACACGTTCAGCCCGGAGATCTCCTCTGCGGCGTATCCGAGCGTTTCGCACCATGCGCGGTTTACATAAATAAATCTTCCATCAGGAGAAACGCTCTGAATGAGATCGCTGACGTTTTCGAAAAGATCGCGATACCGTGTCTCGCTTTCGGACAGCGTTGATGCCAGCTGCATATTGTGGTCTATCTCGGCCTCCCGAAAGCGCTGAACGCGCACAAAGAGCACGAATATTCCCGAAATGATAAGTATGCCGCCAACCGCGGCGGCGGTTATCACGGATTTGGCGTTGCGCCAGTTGCGGAGAAACAGGTCATCGGTAATAATCGCCGCCACAATGAGCGGATACCGCTCGACAGCTCTCGGGGCGACCAGCCGGGCTACTATCGATCCGTCGGAAAATCGGGCGTTATCTCGATAAACGACATCGCTCATTTTTTGTTGCGCCCCGATCACCTCGTGGACCGCTCCGGACAGACTGGCCTTGCCGATCATATTGTCTCTGGCCGGCCAGCGCGTAAGCAGGACAAAGTCCTGCCGAAAGAGGCTGATCGAGGCTCCGTCTCCAAGATTCTCGGCGATTCTTTTGTAGAAATCAGAAAAGGCGTCGACCGAAATGCCTATGAGCACCAGTCCGATCATCCGTCCGCTCGCATCATTGAGGCGACGACTAAGATAGAATGTCCATTTTCCATTGCCTTTGTTCCGAACGGGTGTACTGATGAAATTGCCTGTTTTCGGATCCGCTATATGCGCCTGGAAATAATCCCTGTCCGACAGATTGATCTGGGGCGCGGGATACGAGCGCGTGAAGTTGATGACATCTCCGTTTTCGGCGACGATGGTCGCGACATCAATCTGAGGGAGTCCTTCAATCTTATCGCGCAGCATCTGGAAAACTTCAGGGGAGTTCATTTTTGCGCGAAGAGTTGCCTCGTCGCGGATATGCATCGACTGGATGCGCTCGGTTATGCCGTCGAGCGCCGCATAGGCCGAAGACATCGTTTGAGAAGCATGTTCCGAAAGGACAAGGGAAAGGCCGGCGAGCTGTTTTTTCCAGGAAGTCAGTTCATGTGTCTTCAAAAGCTGAATAGAAGCAAAGGTAATCGCGATGAGGGCAATGAAGAGCAGAACCCCGAGCCCGATTGTCAGAGAACTGCCGCGGGGAACTCGTCGTGCCGGTTTCAGCATCTTGGATGGGACCATGCCGGGCAGATCCGGTCGACAATTTCGGACACCCCAGAGCAGCAGAGTACCCTCGCGAACGCCAAATTCGAATTGGTGGAAAACCGTCCCCTCATTGTGTCTATTATCGTTAGGGCAATGATGTACTTGAGCGATTCTTGTGCGAGTATGTGAATAGGGGCGAGGTTGGCGGATGGTCAAGGAGGCTGTTTAGTAAGCATCGTCTGCACGCGGTCTTTTATACTAGAGAAATGAAAATAGCCGGAATCGGGCAGCTTTCTATTCCCTTTCCCATGCCTGAGCATGTGATAGCAGGGCGTCTGCAGAAGGAGATTGGATTGACGATCAGGATGGTCATTACCGACAACTCGTCGAGCCTGCTGTCATATCGCAAGGACGCGCGGCAGGTTGTTCTGCGCATGCACCGTATGTTCCTTTCAGCGGATGAGGGAGTACTCTCCGAGATTGTTGCCTTCATCAAGAACCGCTGCGCCGCGACCCCGCACATTCGAGATTTCATAAAGGCTCGATCTCATCTCATCAAATCGGCTCGCCGTCAAAGCAGGAGCATTCTTATGCAAGGGAGCGCGCACAACCTGTCCATCCTGTTTTCCGAACTCAATGAGCGGTACTTTGACGGGGCGCTGCAGTCGACCATTACGTGGTCGGGCCGTGCTCCGCGGTGCGGTGTGAAAAAGCGCAATCTCGGGAGCTATGACCGAAGAAACGATTTGATCCGCATCAGCCGCTATCTTGACAGAAAAGCGGTCCCGCGCTACTACGTCGCGTATGTCGTTTATCACGAAATGCTCCATGCGGCGGTCGGAGTGGTTGAAAGAAGCGGACGCTCAATTGTCCATTCCGCGGAATTCCGGCGCCGCGAGAGGCTTTTTCATGATTACGAGAGGGCTATCGCATGGGAACGAGGAATTCCACGGTGCGGCGGCCGTGTTTGACTCGTTTTGCAGGGGGGGAGTAAAATCCCTTCATGCAGCACGCCGATTTTGTCCCCCTCCATGTTCATACCGAATACAGCCTGCTTGACGGTGCCATCAAGATCAAGGAGCTTGTCGAACAGGCTGTGGCATTTAAAATGCCCGCGGTGGCGATTACCGACCACGGTGGGCTGTTCGGCGCACTCGAATTCTACAAGAAGGCGACCAAGGCCGGCATCAAGCCGATTATCGGTTGCGAAGTATACATTGCGCCGAACAGCCGCCTTGACCGCCAGAAAATCAATATTGACGGGCTTTCCGATGAGGCATCGTTTCATCTTATTCTTCTCGCCCGGAACCGCGAAGGATACCGCAATCTCTGCGAACTTGTGTCGCGTTCGTACATCGAGGGGTTTTATTACCGCCCCCGCATCGACAAGGATCTGCTTCAGCAATTCTCGGGCGGCCTGATCGGCCTGTCAGCGTGTCTCAAGGGAGAAGTCCCCTTTTACCTTGCCTATGACCGGATCGACATTGCCCGAGAGAGGGCGCTCTGGTACAAAAACGTATTCGGCCCCGATAATTTTTATCTTGAGATCCAGAGCAACGGAATCGATGAACAGATTGAGGTCAACCGAAGGCTGATAGAACTCGGCGCCGAGCTTCACATCCCGGTTGTCGCCACGAATGACTGCCACTATCTCAGGCAGGATGACATCAGGGCGCACGATATACTCCTCTGCATCCAGACCGGCAAGACGATCAAGGACGACAAGCGGATGCAGTTCCGGACCGATCAACTCTATTTCAAGTCGCCGGCGGAAATGAAGGACGCATTCAGCGACACGCCGGAAGCGATAGCCAACACGGTGAAGATTGCCGAGCGGTGCAATTTCGATTTTGATCTCGGGAAATACCTTTTGCCGAAGTTCGTCCCGGAGAGCGGAAGCTCACCCGAAAAGCAGCTTGAGCTGGATGCTCGGGCGGGCGTGGAGAAAAAAATCGGCGCGCCGCTCCCGCAAAACTACAGGGAACGCCTCGACTTCGAACTTGGAGTTATCAGGAAGATGGGCTTTTCGTCCTATTTTCTGATTGTCGCCGACTTTATTTCGTTCGCGCGAAGCAGGGGCATTCCGGTCGGGCCGGGACGCGGTTCCGCGGCGGGCAGCCTCGTGGCCTACGGGCTCGGCATAACCGAGATCGATCCGCTTCGCTATGGCCTCCTGTTTGAACGGTTCCTGAACCCGGAACGCATCAGCATGCCGGATATAGACGTCGATTTCTGCAAGGACCGCAGGCAGGAAGTCATCACCTATGTGCAGGAAAAATACGGCAAGGAGAGCGTCGCCCAGATCATCACCTTCGGCACCATGGCCTCCAAGGCTGCCGTGCGCGACGTCGGCCGCGTGCTCGCCTTGCCGTATGCGGATGTCGACCGCATCGCGAAACTCATCCCGACCGGTCCTGAAGTCAAGTCGCTCGACGATGCGCTGAAGGTTGAGCCGCAGCTGCGAGAACTTTACAGCAATGATGCGCAGGTCCGCGAGCTGATAGACATCGCCAAACGTCTCGAAGGCCTTTCCCGCCATGCCTCGACGCATGCTGCGGGAGTCGTTATTGCGCCCGAGCCGCTCACCAACTATACCGCCCTTTACAAGCAGCCGTCGGAAGACGTCATTACCACGCAGTTTGACATGGGATCCGTAGAGGCGGTGGGGCTGCTGAAATTCGATTTTCTCGGCCTCAAGACGCTGACGATTATCGAAAAGACGCTCGACTTTCTCCGGCAGCAGGGCAGGCCGATCGACATAAACGCGATTCCGCTCGATGATGCGAAGACCTTCGCATTACTGAGTTCGGGAGAAAGCACCGGCATATTCCAGCTCGAAAGTCAGGGCATGCGCGACATCCTCGTGAAGATGCAGCCTGGTGTGATAGAAGACCTTATTGCGCTGGTCGCGCTTTACCGGCCCGGACCGATAGGCAGCGGCATGATCGACGAGTTCATCAGGCGGAAGAAGGGCGAGCTTCCGATCGAGTATGCATTCCCGGAGCTGTCGGAAATCCTCGCCGAGACATACGGCATTATCCTCTACCAGGAACAGGTTATGATGATCGCGAACCGGCTTGCGGGATACAGCATGGCCCAGGCCGATGTGCTTCGCAAAATCATGGGCAAGAAGAAGGCCGAAGAGATGGCGAAGCAGAAGGAAGGCTTCATCAAAGGCGCGGTGGCCAAAGGGTTCCCTGCCCAGAAGATCACAGCCCTTTTCGAACAGATAGCGAAGTTTGCGGAATACGGATTCAACAAATCGCACTCTGCCGCATACGGATATGTCGCATATCAAACCGCGTATCTGAAGGCGTATTATCCCGTCGAGTTCATGACCGCGAACCTCAGCGCGGACATGGGAGACACGGATCGCATCGTGGTCCTCATCGAGGAGTGCCGCCGGAGCGGTATCGAGATCCTGCCTCCCGACATCAATCAGAGCGATCGCGAGTTCAAGATAGACGGCTCCTCCATACGCTTCGGCCTCGAGGCCGTGAAGGGCGCTGGAAGTGCAGCCGTCGAGATAATGCTTGCGGAGCGCGGCAGGTCGCCATTCGTGACGTTTGAGGATTTTCTCGGTCGGGTTGACGGCAAGAAGGTGAACAAGAAGGTCATAGAAAGCCTTATAAAATCGGGCGCGTTCGACGCGCTCTATGCAGGAAAGGGATTGAACCGATTTAGCGCCCGTGCTGTAGCGACCGAGACGCTCCTCGCCTCTCCCAAGTCGCTCAATGCCGGACCGGGGCTCTTCGGCGATCACGATCTGGCGCCGGCTTCCGCCCCGATGTGGGACGAGGCGACCCTGCTCGGGCATGAAAAGGATGCTCTCGGCTTCTTCATATCCGGCCATCCCCTGACGAAATACCGTAAGGCGCTCATTGGCATGAATGTCGTGCGCATAGCCGACCTCCTGAAGCGGGTGGAGGCTGTTTCAAAGGATGAGGACGAAGAGCGCATAGAAGCGAGCATTGCGGGCATTATTACCGAAATGAAGACGAAGGCGCGCGAGAAGGGTGTGACCGCCTTTGTGACGCTGGAGGATGAGAGCGGCCGCATCGAGGCGCTCGCCTTCGGCAAGACGTACCAGGAAAACACCGATTTGCTCCGGAAAAATGCCCTGGTGGTGATCAAGGGAAATGTCATGCGCGCCGAAAAGGGTGCCCGCATCATGGCGCGCGACGTGCAAAATCTTGCCGGCATCGAGCTGCGCGAGCGGTACGAAATCACCATCGACTGCGCTGATGAAGCCGCCGCCCGGCAGAATATCGCATGCCTTAAACCGCTGCTCAATGAAACGCCGGTGCCGGGAAGCGGCGATGCCGGATCGGTCACGTTCCGCTGCCTTTTCCCCGATAGCTGTGTTATCATAGCAACACAGATGCACCCATGTCAGAACTTTGC
>DATHDH010000099.1:0-5528 GCA_035319145.1 Dissulfurispiraceae bacterium
CTCGTTTGCGGCACAGCTCGGTACGATGCAGGTCAACGAAGAGATCGATGCGCTGATAACAACCGGAATATCGCCCATTGAGTATCTGGTGTTACCCAGGGTGCTTGCCCTCTTCATCATGATGCCGCTTCTCTGCCTCTATGCAAACTTGATAAGTATTTTGGGGGGATTGATCGTAGGCGTTGGCGTTCTCGGTCTGAATTTTACAGAATACTACAATCAAACGCGGGAGGCGGTAACGTTGCCCGATATCTGGATCGGACTTATCAGCGGCGCGGTCTTTGGCTCACTCGTGGCGCTTACAGGCTGCTTTCGAGGAATGCAGTCCGGAAGAAGCGCTTCCGCTGTCGGAGAAGCGACAACCTCTGCGGTCGTCGACAGCATTGTGAGCATCACCGTTGCGACCGCGATAATCACGGTAGTCTGCAATATTCTGGGCATATAGGGCAAATGAGCACAGTGCTTAAAAGTGAAGAACCTCACATTGTCGTAAACGATCTCACGATATCGTATGGGAATACTGTGATTCAGCAGGACCTCTCATTCGTTATTAACAGAGGCGACATTTTCATCATTATGGGACGAAGCGGCTCGGGTAAGAGTACACTGTTCCGGAGCATGATTGGACTCATGAGGCCCGCGAAGGGGCAAGTGCTCTATGACGGAGTGAGCCTCTGGGACGCGGAGCCGGAAGAGCGGAAGATCATGATGAGAAAATTCGGCGTTCTCTATCAGGGTGGCGCTCTCTGGAGCTCTTACACGCTTGCTGAAAACGTTGCACTCCCGCTCCAGGAGTGGACGGACCTGAACCCACGGCGGATCCAGGAGATCGTCTCGTTCAATCTCTCGCTCGTAGGGCTCTCAGGCTTTGAGGACTACTACCCGGCGGAAATAAGCGGCGGCATGAAGAAGCGCGCCGGTCTTGCCCGTGCTCTAGCGCTTGATCCCGATATCTTGTTCTTTGATGAACCTTCTGCGGGCCTGGATCCTGTCAGCGCCCATCTGCTCGATGAGCTCCTTATCGAACTGAGCACCAGTCTCGGGGCCACGATCATTGTCGTGACCCATGAACTTGCAAGTCTTTTCGCGATCGGGAACAATGCGATTTTCCTCGATGACGAGACCAGGACGATGATCGCAATGGGACATCCAAAAGAACTTCTTGCGACATCGAAAGATCTGAGGGTGACAAATTTTCTTACCCGCGGCGAGGGGAAACCCGGGAGAACATAAGAATGGACCCTTTTTTGCGTAGTCGCAATATATGCTTTTATATGGACAATATAAAAAAGGAAAGACAAAATGAGTAAACAGGCGAGAAAGAGTCTCATCGGCGCCTTTGTTGTCGGTGCAATTGCACTCGCCGTTGCCGGTATCGTGGTCTTCGGGTCGGGAAAGTTCTTTGCGAATACTGTTAAAGCAGTCATGTTTTTTGATGGTTCTATAAAAGGATTGGATGTAGGCGCTCCCGTCGAATTCAGGGGTGTCAAGATCGGTCACGTGACTGACATCATCCTGCGCTTCGATGCCGTTGATCTGTCCGCCGTGATCCCCGTCATTATCGAAATCGACAGAAAGAAGATCACCCTGGTCAGGGGTGAATGGGGGAGAGAACCCACTCATTTACCGGGCCTGGTGAAAAAAGGTTTGAAGGCCCGGCTCGAGCTGCAGAGTTTCGTCACCGGCAAGCTTCTGGTGAATCTTGACGTCTTCCCGGATAAGCCTGCCAGGCTCTTCGGACAGGATATGGGGTATCAAGAGATTCCGACAGTTCCCTCAAGCTTTGCGGTGCTGTCAAGACAACTTGAGAACATCAACGTCGAGCAGATCGCGCAGGACCTGCGGCGCACTGTCGAAAGTATCGAAAAATTCATGAGTTCTCCGGAGCTGAAGAAGACCATCAACTCGCTCAACCAGGCCCTCAACAGCATCGACGCGTTGGCCAAGGATATAGATGTCAAAACAAGTTCTCCGGAACTGAAGGAAACCATCAGCTCCTTCAATCAGGCCCTCAAGAGCATAGACAGGTTAGCCAGGGATATTGATGTCAACACAAGTCCGGCCGCGGCAGAAACCCTTGAGCAAATCTCTTCACTTGCCCGGGCCGTCCGAACACTTGTGGATTACCTGGAGCGGCACCCCGAATCGCTCATTCGAGGTAAGAAGCCCGCTAAAGGAGAATGAAATGAAACAGGATGTCTTTGATCGGCGTCTCTTATGCATCGCCGTCATATTCGTGGCAGTCTTGACCGGGTGCTTCAGTTCAACGCCATCAAGGTTCTATCAGCTCAGTTCACTGGAAAACCAAACTAAAACTGACCAGGATGTCCAGCGTGAGCACGCCGTGATCGTCAGCATAGGGCCGCTTCGCCTGCCCGATTACCTTGAGGGTCCCCAGATAGTGACCCGCTCCGGCAGGAATGAACTTAAATTCGCAGAATTTGACAGGTGGGCTGGTTCACTTGAAAGCGACATTGTCAGAGTGTTAGTCGAGAACATTGCAGCCCTCCTTCCTGCGGACCAATTTTCCGTCACTCGCTGGTCACCCTCCTCGGAGAGTCGAGCCCCTTCTGCATATATGGTCGAAGTCCGTGTAGACCGTTTCGAGGGCACGCTGGGCGGTTCGGTGTCTTTAAGAGCCAAATGGGTCTTATATGCCAAGGACAAGGATCCGGTGCTGAAAAGGGAGACCATCATCAACGAGAACGCGAACGGCAGCAGTTATAATGCGCTTGTTGAAGCCATGAGCAGCGCTCTTGAGAGGATGAGCCATGATATCGCAGATGGAATCAGATCCGCTGTTCCCGAGAACAAATAAAGGCGAAAGGCTTTAGACCGCAGTTTATAATATTCTTGAGTTATTGCGAAGAATTCAAAATTCAAAAGTGAGGAGTGTCCCATGATCCGCTCTGTTCAAGAGGGGATATGCCGCAACAGTGGTACCTAATAAAACTGAACAGATAATTGTTGCACAGTTCAGACGACATATCGGCATCGTCGCACTAAACATTAATCACTATGAATAATGTTATACCTTTTCTGATACAATACGGGTACGCTCTGCTGTTTATATGGGTACTTGCGGAAACAATGGGGCTCCCCCTGCCCAGCGTCCCCTTATTCATTACTATGGGGGCCTTGGCTGGCGCCGGCCAACTGAATCTGCTTCTCTGCATGGGCGTCGGAGTTTGTGCTGCGTTACTGAGCGACTTTTTTTGGTATACGGTGGGCCGAAAACGAGGAAGCAAGGTGTTGTCCTGGCTCTGCCGTATCGCTCTCGAGCCGGACTCCTGCGTCCGTCGCACAGAAAACATCTTTGGAATGTACGGCGCCCGGTCACTACTGATAACAAAATTTCTACCCGGACTGAGCGCTGTGTCCACGCCTTTGGCAGGAATAATCCGCATGCCCCTGTCACGTTTTGTCCTCTTTGATGTTCTTGGAATACTTCTTTGGGTCGGTTCATATTCTCTCATCGGCTATATTTTCAGTGAAGAGCTTGATCGTACCCTGGACTACGCCGGGGGCATGGGCAAAACGCTCTTTGTGCTTGTGGCGGGGAGCCTGACCATTTATTTCCTTTGGAAATATGCCCTGCGACGGCGTTTCTTAAAGCAGCTCGTCATCGCGCGTATAACACCGGACGCACTGAAACAAAAATTAGACGCAGGCGAAAACGTAATGATTATTGATGTGCGCCACTCGCTGGATTTTGAAGCTGACCCCCATGTCATCCCGGGCGCGTTGCGCATGTCTTTAGACCAGGCAGAGAGTCGCCCGGCATTATCAACTGACCGAGAGATAGTCGTGTATTGCACATGACCCAATGAAGCATCCAGCGCCCGGGTGGCGCTGATCTTACGACAGAAGGGAATTAAGCGTGTTCGGCCGCTTGCAGGTGGATTTAACGCATGGCGTGACAACGGCTTTCCCGTGGAATTGGTGACCAAAGAGTGACATACCCCCTTTAATCATTTCTATTTAACGCCAGTAGCGGGGAGAGGATTTGAACCTCAGGCCTTCGGGTTATGAGATCTTATGTGAAACATTCGCATTATTTAATGACCCGCCGACTAATTCTATGCTAGTGTAGTTGAAGAACTATAACTCGTTTGCTGCAATTAATAATAACGGCAATATTAAGGACAAAGGAGATATCCAATCGTGACATCGACATCAAATCAACCTAACACGATCATCACAAAGGACAGCAGCAAGTCTGTTGCACAGACCGTCGACTTACTGAAGCGTGTGATCGCAGATCAAGGCTTCACGGTGTTCAACGTCATTGATCACAGCGGCGTGGCCGCACGAGTTGGTGTGCAGATGCCCGAGTCGAAACTCGTCATGTTTGGCAAGCCGACTGTGGGCGCGGAGGTAATGCTCGCGGCGCCGCTTTCTGCGTTGGATCTCCCGCTCAAGGTGCTGGTCTGGGAGGGCAGGAACGGAGCGGTATCAGTGAGTTACAACTCACCGGGGTTCCTGGCCGCGCGGCACCACATCGAGGGTGCCCTGCGTGCGCCCTTCGACGCAGTTGAGTCGATCGTTGAGGCAGTACTCGGTGCATGACTTGTTCTGATCCGAGCGGGTCGCTGCCTGCGAACGAGTTGGGCACGATGCTCACCCCACATGGGGATTCAAACGCATCTTCAATGGTTTAGCTCCCGTTGATTCAGAAGATCCCGTAACTCTCGACTATCACCTTCGGCGACATGCACTCTTCGAGGCAAATCCATCCATGCTAAGCAGGTCTGCAAGTACTTTGACGTCAACCTTATCTGTCTTCCTTTTTTCTTAAGGACGGCATTCCTAAAACCTGATACAATTAGCCTGGTTCAATTTATGAAAATGAATAAGAAAATACATGGGTAACTTTAGGGGTAACACGATAAATTGAATTGATAATTATTATTTAATTTCATCATTTTGGACAAACTGTTTGATTCCCGTTGGGCCACCATTCATTTTTTTCTGCAATCCATATTGCCCATCTACTAACTACTTTACCAACAAGCCAGCTACAATTTTTTCAGAAAACGGGTTATTTACCGGTCATTTCTAATCAGTAGTGATGTCGATAAATTAATAACGGATAACGCTACTGCAACAAAAGGAATACAGCCACATTTTGTTGCGTGCCGACTATTCTTGCTGTATATTATTAATACCGGTCAATATCAATCAACAATCAGGAGGTCATCATGGCAGACATCTGTCCGACACTGCACACGGAAAAATTGCTTCTTGCAACCGATGGCTCTCAATTCAGCGAAGGCGCCATCCGCGAATCTATTCGTCTAGCAAAACAATGTTCAAGCAAACTTTCGGCAATATCGGTCATTGAAACGAATCCCGAGTACGAGACGATAGCTCCACAGCTCCTGGAAAAGGCCGAAAAGGCGACGCGAAGGCATCTCGAGGCCGTTAAGGAGCAAGCGGTGAAAGAAGGAGTTGACTGCACAATAAGTGTCCTCGAGGGTGAAGATTCGTATGACTTAATAGCCACAGAAGCAGTAAAGAGTAAGACC
>DATHDH010000100.1:0-10836 GCA_035319145.1 Dissulfurispiraceae bacterium
GACGCTTCCTTCATATATATCAATATTATCAAGCTGATTATGCGTCACGTTTCGCCGTGCAGCA
This sequence comes from Dissulfurispiraceae bacterium, assembly GCA_035319145.1. Classification (GTDB taxonomy): domain Bacteria; phylum Nitrospirota; class Thermodesulfovibrionia; order Thermodesulfovibrionales; family Dissulfurispiraceae; genus JAAYUK01. The sequence continues at coordinate 65 of DATHDH010000100.1, forward strand.
TCTATGGCCAACGGGTCGATGTCGACGCCGACCGCTTCGGCAAACCCGAGTTTGCGGGCTGCAATCGCCAGTATGCCGGTCCCAGTTCCAATGTCGCCAAAACGCCCATGGCCGGCGTGTCGCGCGAGCTGTTCGATGGTTGCCAGACAGAACCTCGTGGTTTCATGATGCCCTGTGCCGAATGCCATCCCGGGGTCGACGATGATAGCTATACGACCATTTGGCGCGGATTCCCATGGCGGAATGATTGTGAGCGTTTTCCCGACGTCTATCGGCTGGAATTTCTTTTTCCAGCTTTCGTTCCAGTCACGCTCGGATAAATAGGTGTAAGAGACTTGAACCTCTGCAGGAAGCCCGGCATGTCGAACGGCATCAATCGCCGAAGCGATACCATTCCGGACCGTAGTAATTCCTCGCGTGTCGGCAAAATAGACTACCGTTTTGCCCTGGCGTTCGAATACGCCCAGACATGCCGCCTGATCAGTCAGGAGTTGGACTATCGTCTCCGAGGTTTCCGGGGCTGCATGAATTTCGAATTCGTAATATCCCAAAACGCCTCCTATTTAGGTACTATAGCGTGATGATGAACGCGGAGACAAACCTACCGTGAGACCCAAGATTCTTATTATCGATTTACGCACTCACGCTGCGAGTACGGAGCAGGATGCCAATAGGCAGCCCGATCCGTACTGTATTGCGACGCATCTTTCGTCATACGACATTGAACTGTATTCAATTGCATCATCGGATGACGATAGAACACAATCGAATACCCTTTGCAATTTACGTCAGGAGCGCAGTCAATTTCTTCGTTGCGAGAAGGTTCGCATCGAATTGCTCAGATGCGGCAAACCTGATTTCATATGTATCGAATGCAGCGGCGATATCGACTCCGGATTGATCCGCACCATCGTCGCGTTTCTGCAAGCTGTTGACGAGTGCATAGCAGTGCCCATACTTGTTTCGAGGGAATGCGAAATTTCACCTGCGATGTATAAAAGCGGGACGCCCAATGTGGACGCTGTTCATTACGGACCGATTGATGAGGGATTCATTCATGTGCTGGAGACATTCGGATATCGGCTGCGAAAGAAGAAAGCGAACAGGCCGCGCCTCCGTCAGCCACACGTCGATGGAAGGTGAAGAACGAGAAGCCTGTAACCTGTTATGATATGCAGCGTTCGGGTAAGGTTCAAATGCGAAAGGCGTGCGGAGACGACAAGAATAATTCCTGAAAAGCTTGAGCAGCCATTGGTCGTCCGAAATGGTACCCCTGAGCTTCATCGCACTCGAATATTTTCAGAAATTCCACCTGGGCTTCATTTTCAACGCCCTCGGCACTGACGCGCAGCCCCAGAGCATGCGCCATCATCGTGGCAGCCTTGACGACCTTCGCATAATCACTGTCCTCAGGGATTTCACTGATAAAGCTTCTGTCGATCTTGAGTGTGCTGACCGGAAATCTTTTTAAATATCCAAGAGAAGACGAACCGGTTCCAAAGTCATCAATTACGATATCGATGCCGAGTGCCGTAAGGGCATTCAATACGCTTATGGTGTAATCAATATCCTTCATCAGCGTCTTTTCGGTAACGTCTATGCGGAGCAGATTTGAGTCGGCCTGCTCCTCACGAAGGATATGCGTAAACGATTCGAGAAAATCGACGTTGCCAAACTGGGATTGCGAAATATTCAGAACAACGCTGATACGGGAAGGCCATGCTTTCTGGTGAGCAATCAGGGTACGCAATACCCACTCGCCGATAGCCGCCAGATAGCCTGTCTCTTCGGCGATAGTAATGAATTCGCGCGCCGGGACGATGCCTCGTTCGGGATGTCTCCATCGGACAAGGGCTTCCACAGCTATGATCTTCATGTCAGTCAGAGCCACAATCGGCTGATAGTAGAGCTCAAACTGGCGCCGGTTCAAAGCAATGGAGAGATCGCTTTCGAGCTGTAGCCGACGGGTTGCCCGATCGCGCATCGCCGCATCGAATATCTCAACGCGATTGCGCCCCTGGGCCTTTGCGCGATACATGGCCATATCGGCATCGCGAATCAGGTCATCGGGGTTTTTGTAAGCCGACTCGCTGATCGCAATACCGGCGCTTGCCGTAACCTGGACGTCGATAGCATTAATGCGCAGGGGCTGGCGGAGTGCGTTGAGAATACGTTCGGCAGAACTGGCGGCATAGCTGACATCTCTGATATCGTCGATAAGAATGCCGAACTCATCTCCGCCCAGCCTAGCAACGGAATCGCTCGGGCGGAGAGACGACTCGATGCGCCGCGCCGCGCCGATAATTACCTGGTCGCCCGTGTCATGCCCGTATAGGTCGTTGATCTCCTTGAAATTGTCAAGGTCTACGAACACGACGGCAAAGGCCCTGCCGTCGCGGCCGCGAGAACGGGTAAATACACGATGAACACGATCCCGGAAAAGCCCCTTGTTCGGCAATCCCGTCATGCCGTCGATTAAGGAGCCCTGCATGAGCTGTTCCTCAGCAATTTTCTTTTCACTGGCGTCTCGAATCAGGAAAAGCGTCTGCGGGGCATAGCCGGGAAGATCGAGACGGCTGGTGCGTATATCAGCAAGGAACCCCCTGCCGTTCTGACCTCGCATAAACGCTTCAATTGCGCGGCCATGCGGATCGCCAATCAGAGACACGACATCCACTGCCAGACGAAACTCCTGGTCGTGGGCAAACAGCATGGCGATTCCTTTGCCGATGACCTCCTTGCGTTCGTATCCGAAGAGTTCGGTGAATGCGGGTTGGTTAATATCGACAATCACATTATTTGAATCGGTTATCACGAGAGCTTCGGGGAGACTGCTCACAATGTTCGCGTAATAGTCTTTTTTCGGTTCCATACCACGCCCCTCGCCGCACTTCGGTTTCAAATTGTTTAATTATAGCATTAATAGGAAAATCAATGAGTACCATGTGCATATGCGCCTCGGCTTCCGGGCATGTCGAGCTGGAAAAAGCCCAGTTGATATGATAGATTATATCTTCATAGGCGTTCGTAGTAATGCCCGCCTTAGTGAGCGAAATCCTGATTCCCGGAGAAGAGCCATGTTAATGTCAGGTTCGGAAATCATCATCGAATGTCTCAGACGCGAGGGTGTGACGCATATTTTCGGATATCCCGGCGGGGTGGTTCTCAATCTCTTTGATTCCCTTTACGACACGCCTGATCTGAAGGTCATACTGACCCGCCATGAGCAGGGTGCGGTACATGCCGCGGATGGTTATGCACGGGCGACCGGAAAGGCCGGCGTCGTTCTCGTCACATCGGGGCCGGGCGCGACGAATACGGTGACCGGACTGGCTACGGCGCATATGGACTCCATTCCTCTCGTCGTTATGACGGGTCAGGTGCCGACCGGCATGATTGGGAACGACGCGTTTCAGGAGGCCGATATTGTCGGCATAACCCGCTCATGCACAAAATACAACTTCCTGGTCAAGGATGTTAACGAGCTTGCCCAGATCATGAGGGAAGCTTTCTTTATAGCCACATCGGGCAGGCCGGGACCGGTTCTTATTGATCTGCCCAAGGATGTTACAGTCGAAAAGACAGAATTCGAGTGGCCTGAAAAGGTTTTCATCCGCAGCTATAATCCCACCTATGAAGGGAACCGGTGGGTCATCGAAAAGGCGGCAGCCGAGGTTGTTCTATCGAAGAAGCCCCTTATTATTGCAGGAGGTGGGTGCATCAGTTCGGGAGCGGCTGACGAGCTTCGCGAATTTGCGGAAATGTGCCGGATACCGGTGACGCCGACCATGATGGGATTGGGGTCATTCCCCGGAAGCCATGAATTATCACTCGGAATGCTTGGAATGCATGGGACATTTTGCGCCAACAGGGCAGTGCAGAATGCTGATCTCCTGATAGCAATTGGCATGCGTTTCGACGACCGCGTCACCGGCAAGATTGAGGGATTTGCCCCGAATGCGAAAATTATTCATATCGATATCGACCCGACCTCCATCAGGAAGAATGTTCGGGTCGATGTTCCGGTCGTCGGGGATGTCAAGCGTGTGCTCGCACAGCTGAACAGAACGATCAAGGAAGGCGAGCAACAACAGTGGCCCGAGATTCGCACGGCTTGGCTGCGCCAGATTGCCGCGTGGCGTGAAGAGCACCCTTTGACCTATCTGCAGACTGCCGACGTCATAAAGCCGCAGTTTGTCGTCGAGAAGATTTACGAGCTGACAAAGGGGAATGCGATTATCACGACCGAGGTCGGACAAAACCAGATGTGGGCTGCGCAGTTTTACAAATATGACCATCCGCGCACATGGCTTTCATCCGGAGGCCTCGGCACCATGGGCTACGGATTTCCCGCTGCGATAGGGGCACAGATCGCTTGCCCCGATAGGCTTGTTATCGACATTGCCGGCGATGGAAGCATTCAGATGAATATTCAGGAACTCGCTACGGCGGTGCTGAATAAACTGCCGGTCAAAGTCGTAATCCTCAACAACCGCTATCTCGGCATGGTGCGGCAGTGGCAGGAGCTCTTCTTCAATGAACGATACTCATCGAGCCATCTTGAGACGGTCCCTGATTTCGTCGCTCTTGCCGGGGCATATGGGGCGGTGGGTCTCAGGGCAATCAAACCGTCCGAGGTGGAGCCGATATTGAAGGAGGCGTTCAAGACGAAAAAGACGGTGATGATCGACTTTGTGATCGACTGGAAGGAGAAGGTGTATCCGATGGTGCCTGCGGGTGCAACACTCGACAGCATGTTGTTCGAGGAAAAAGAGAAGAAGGCCGAGAATCGGCTCAAAGCGGTGAAATAGGGGGAAGCCATGAGACATACGATATCAGTGATGGTCGAAAATAAGTTTGGCGTTCTCTCCCGGGTTTCCTCGCTCTTCAGCGCACGGGGATATAACATCGAGAGTATAACCGCCGGACAGACGATCGATCCGCAGATAACGACCATTACGATTGTGACGACCGGAGACGATGCAATCATCGAGCAAATTACGAAACAGCTGAATAAGCTTATTGATGTCATCAAGGTTGTTGATCTGACCGAGCTTGATCATGTCGAGCGGGAGATGATGCTCATCAAGGTTGCGCCGAAAAAGGAAAACCGGACCGATGTCCTGCGGACCGCCGAAATATTCCGCGGCCGCATTGTCGATTCGAGCCAAAATTCCTACACGATGGAAATCACCGGCAATGAGAGAAAGCTCGAGGCTTTTATCGAGCTTATGAAGCCGCTCGGGATCAAAGAGATGGTCCGCACGGGCAAGGTCGCTATTGCCCGGGAGATAATGAAGAAGAAGAGCTGAACGTCTCCGGATTTAATCATGCCAGCGAAACATATCGGACGTAGAATGAAGAGCGGTGGCCGCCCGGGTGTTTTCGTCGTCGACGTTACGAATCGCGATGGCGCCCAGAGCGCACGCATCATCCTCCCGAAGCTCTCGAAGACGATTCTTAACCTCTTTCTGTCGCGCATGGGCATCTTTCAGTCGGAGATAGGCTTCCCCACGCTCAAACATGAGGTCGGCTACATCAATGCGAATCTTGCCTTGGCGCGGAAGGGCGTTTTCGATCGCATGCTTCTGCAGGGATGGTGCCGCGCCGTGCCGGAAGATATTGATCGCGCTTTCCACAATTGTCCGGGCCTGCAGCATATCGCTCTGTCGATTTCTACCTCCGAGGTAATGCTCCGGAGGAAATTCTCAGGCAAGAGGAAATTCGACGACATCTGCCGTCTTGTGCAGGAGTCGATCAGCCGCGCTAGAGCGCACGGTGCGAAGAGTATTATTTTCGGTGCGGAAGACGCTTCGAGAACCGAAACGCAAAGGCTGGAAACATACATCCTCGCCGGTAAAGAGGCCGGTGCCGACCGCTTCCGTTACAGCGACACGCTCGGCTTGCATGATCCCCTGACAGCCTATGAAAGAATAGGGCGTCTGGCGCAGGATGCCGAAATCCCGTTCGAAATGCATTCTCATAACGACCTCGGCCTTGCTGAGGCCTCGTCATTGGCTGCGGCCCAGGGTATTATTGAAGCCGGGCTGTCCGCATTCATCAATGCGACAGTGAACGGTTACGGCGAGCGGGCCGGGAATTCCGATATCATTTCCTTGCTCCTTGCACTGAAATTTTCACCGGTTTTGAAAAAAAGAATGCATCTGGCCCATAAGGTCGATCTCGGCGAGGCATGGAATGTTGCCCGCTATGCATCTTATGCCTTTAGTCTGCCGCTTCCCGTGAATCAGCCGGGCGTGGGCGCAAATGCCTTTGCGCACGAATCCGGCATACATGCCGACGGTGTACTCAAGGATCACCGGCTTTATGAACTCTATGCCCCGGAAGAAATCGGGAGGGGCAAGCCGGAAATGGTGGAAACCGGCCGTAGTATAACGACCGGGGAATATGGCGGCATAAAGGGCCTCCGCTATGCCTATCGCCGACTGGGCATTGAATTCGCCAGCGATCAAGAAGCCAGAGACATTCTCGAAATAGTTCAGTACGCGAACATGCAGACACAAAAACCACTGCTCGATGCAGAGCTTCGCTTCATTGCTGAGCATCCGGCTGAGGCGAGGGTCATTGTCGGACTCTCATCTGTCATGTAGGCGTTTCTCTGGTGCGCTCTTCCTGAAAATGCGTACGTGGTATAATGATGCACATGCTATCTTACTTAAATGGGAACCGATTGACGCGGTTCCATATCGCCCTGTCGACAGTGCTCTATTGATCAAATGATGCTCGATATCTTTGTCATCTTCATGTGTATTGCCGTCACCGCTTTCTTCGCGGCGGCCGAGATAGCAGTGGTTACTGCGCGCCGCTCGAAGGTGAAACAGATGATTGATTCCGGCAGCGGAAACGCAACGCTCCTGCAGAAATTGAAAGGAGAGCCGGATCGTTTTCTTGCGACCGTGCAGGTGGGCGTTACCCTTGCCGGTGCCCTCGCATCGGCCCTCGGCGGTGTCGCGGCGATCGGCTATATCAAGCCGATAATTGCGACGGTGCCGATCCCGTTCATTGCAACGTATAGCGAATCAATAGCCATCGGAATGGTTGTCCTTACCATAACGTACGTAACTTTGGTATTCGGAGAGCTCATCCCGAAATCGATTGCGCTTTCAAATCCAGAGGGGATCGGGCTGTTTGCGGCCCCGATTATCGAAAGAATTTCCCACATTCTGACGTTGCTCGTTCGCATCCTGACTGCCAGTACGAACTTCATCCTGAAACCGTTCGGACGGAAGGCCTTCACAGAGAGGGGATATATTTCCGAGGAAGAGATCAAGCTTCTTCTGGAAGAAGGCGGCGAACAGGGCATTTTCGAAGATCAGGAGAAGGAATTGATTCATAGTGTTTTCGAATTCACTGACACGTCCGTTCGCGAAGTCATGATTCCGGCAACGCAGATGGTCACGATATCGATTGCGATGACGTTTGATGATGTCAGAAAGATCATTTCAGAGGAAAAATTTTCGCGCTACCCCGTGATCGGGAGGGACATCAACGACATCCGCGGGGTTCTGTATGCCAAGGATTTTCACACTATCCTCTGTGCGACCGGCGCCGTCGATATCAGGAGAATAATCAAGCCGCCGATTTTCGTGCCTGAGGCTATGAAGATAAGTAACCTTCTGAGAGATATGCAGAAGCGACGCGTCCATATGGCGATCGTCATTGACGAATATGGCGCCGTTTCCGGATTGGTTTCCCTCGAAGATTTATTGGAAGAGATTGTCGGGGAAATCCGGGATGAGTATGACACGGAAAGTCCGGTTATCCAGTTGCCGGACGGCGCAAAGATCATTGACGCCTCGCTCAGTATCAGTGATCTGGCTGACAACTATGGTATTGTTTTAGAACAGTCTCCTGATTATGAAACGTTAGGGGGATTCATCCTGGCAAAACTCCAACGTATTCCTAAGACGGGCGATGAAATTGAACTGGATGCGATGAAGCTCCGCATTGTGGAGATGGTCGGACAGCGCATTGCAAAAGTGCGCCTGGAGTTGATTGAGCGGGAATTGCTCGAAGAATGATTTTATCAAGAGGAGGGTTTCATGGACAAGTACAAGTGCAGCGTTTGCGGATATGTATATGACCCCGAGCACGGCGATCCTGACAATGGGGTTGCAGCCGGAACGCCGTTCGACAAATTGCCTGACGGTTGGGTCTGTCCGATTTGCGGTGCAGGCAAGGATATGTTCGACAAGGAATAAACCGTCTGCAACGCGCTATGCAGGGAGGTAACCATGAATGCTGTTGAATTTGCAATCAAGATGGAAGCGGATGCAGTGGCCTTTTATCGGCAATGCGCCGACAGGACGAACAATCCTATCGGCAGGAAGATGTTCCTTAGCATCGCTGAGGATGAGCAGTATCACATAGCCTGTGCAAAGAAAGTTGCAGCCGGCGAATCCTTTGACCCCGCAGCATCGTCTCCGAAACAGGATATGAAGACGATATATGAACAGAACAAGGATGCGATGCAGCGTCTCACGGCGACGGCCGATGAGATCGAGGCCCTGAAGATTGCCATGAAAATGGAAAAAGAAGGTGCCGACTTTTACCGAAAGGCTGCTGCTGAGGCATCTTCACCCGCCGAAAAGGCCTTCTTCGAATGTCTCATGAAAGACGAAGAGGAGCATTTTGCCATCTTCCAGAACACCTGCAACTTCCTGTCTGATACCGGCAACTGGTTCATGTGGGAAGAAAAGGGAATTGTAGAGGGCTAGTAGCGTCCCGAAGGATAAAGAGCAGCCAAAACGAAGGAGGGTGCGATATCGCTCCCTCCTTCGTTTTATACCGACGTATCCTGTGATTTATTCCTGCTTCAGCCCGAGCACGTCCTGCATATCATAGAGTCCGGGCTTCTGTTGGACAATCCATTGCGCGGCACGCAATGCGCCGCGGGCAAAGGTATCGCGGCTTGAGGCCTTATGCGTAATCTCGACGCGTTCACCCAGACCACAGAACATTACCGTATGCTCTCCCACGATATCCCCGCCGCGTATCGTCTGAATGCCTATTTCTTTCCTTGTGCGCTCGCCGATGATGCCTTTCCTTGCGTAGACGCCGACCTGGTCAAGATCCCGGTTCACTGCGGCAGCGACAACCTGGGCCATCTTGAGTGCCGTGCCGCTCGGGGCGTCCTTCTTCAAACGGTGATGGGCTTCGACAACTTCAATGTCGTAATCATCGCCGAATACCGACGCTACATCGCCGAGGACTTTCAGCAGCACATTGACACCTATGCTGTAGTTCGGGGCGAAAATAACAGGAATCTTATTTGCGGCTGCCTTGATCTGATCGATCTGTTCTTTTTCGAGTCCGGTCGTGCCGATTACCATGGGCTTGCCGGTGGCGGCCGCAACCGAGATGTTGGCAAGCGTAGCCGCTGGAGCGGTAAAGTCAATGACAACATCGCCCGATGCTATGACGGCTTCCAGACCATCGGACAACATTACCTTCTTTTCTCCTAACCCAAGAAGCGGTCCGATATCTTTTCCGATATCCCTATGCCCGGAGCGTTCAAATACGCCTCCGAGCGAGAGTTCCGGATATTCGAAGGCGAGCGCCGATATCCTGCTTCCCATCCTGCCGGTAGCTCCGGCAACAATAATCTTCACCATGTCTGACCTCCTCAAGACCGCGTTTTTTCCGGGTCTTCCGATAAAGTATGCGGCTCATCAGATTGCGGAACGCGATACTCTTCCTGCACCCATTTGCCGAGATCAATCATGCGACAGCGTTCCGAGCAGAAGGGCCGCCACGGATTTTCTTCCCATGTGGTCGGGGATTTGCAATGCGGACATGGTATTTTCATTTGACCAGCGGTCTCAGGAGACGTATTTTTTCTTTTATCCCCTTTGTCATCAGTACGACGCCGTTGGCATCAACGATAACACCGTCCACCTTGAGGCGTTCAAGGGTCTGGATCCCTTTTTCAGGCCCCATTACGAAGATTCCCGTCGAGAGTGAATCGGTCAGTGTCGCAGAAGGAGCAATAACCGTTACGCTCTGGCAGGATGTAGCCGGAAAGCCGGTTTTCGGGTTCAAGATATGGTTGTACCGCTTGCCGTTTTCGATGAAATAGCGCTGATAGTCACCGGACGTGGAAATGCCGCTTGTCTCCAGAGATACGGTCGCCAGCAGCTCGTCGTCCTTGCCGGACTGACGCGGATTCTGAATGCCGACCTCCCACGGCTTTCCGTCGGCGCGCTTGCCGAAGAGCTTGATGTCACCTGCTGCCGCGACGATTCCGCCTGGTATTCCGTGCTGCTGAAGAATTTCAGCGGCCTTGTCGGCCGCAAAGCCCTTGATGATGCCCCCAAGATCTATCTGCATGCCGGGCTGCCTGAGAAACACGGTCGAAGCATTCCTGTTCACGACAATATTTTTATAGCCGACCACGGGAAGCTTCTCTCGCACCTGCGTCGCGGAAGGCATCGTCTTGGCATTGAAATCCCAGAGGCGGACAAGTGGTCCGACTGTTACGTCAAACCCGCCTTCGGTCTGATCGCCGGCATAAATCGCGGCTTCGACCGCTTCAAGCGTTTCCTTCGAAACTTTTACCGGCCTCATTCCCGCGTTTCGATTAATTTCGGATATCTCGCTCGTATCGGCATAAAAATTCAAAAGTTTTGCAAGCCGGTCAAGTTCCTGATATGCAGCATCTGTTGCGGTTCGCGCCTTCTGCTCGGAATCGGCGACCACCGAAATGGAAACCAGCGTATGCAGTGAAATGCGGCTTTCCTTGAACAGCCGCT
>DATHDH010000101.1:0-3603 GCA_035319145.1 Dissulfurispiraceae bacterium
CCTCATGAGCCAAACTGTTACGTGGAGAGGCAATAAGTATGTGATAGGGAAGGATTCCTGCCTCGCCCCATGCACGGAAACCTGGACTGCTTCGGTGCGGTATAGGCTTGCCGAGGCATTACGATCACGATTTGCCTAAAACATGTGAAGATATGACAATAACCCTGCAGCAAAGAGATACGTCGCTGTCCGCTATGAGTCGTAGTGTGGATCTCTTGCTGGAACACATTCATTCAGGAGAACTCATTGCGATTCTCGGCGCCCCTGGTTCCGGCAAGAGCACGCTGCTTGCATATCTCGGATCATCCTACCAAAATCATATCATACAGCAAAGCAGGCTCAGGGGGGACCTGACCTGGAGCGCGGCAAGCCGCAGGGGGCGCTCAGTTGCAATAGATATTTGGGAGCGCATGACCGACAGCACGAGTCTCGTGAGCTATATCCGCAGAGGCAGTCAGCGAAATAGGAGTTTCGGGCGAATCGCTAAACTTAGAGCCTTACACTGTCTTCAAACCGTCGGCCTTGGCAACATAGCCAACAATCTGATCGGTTCATTGACATTTTACGAAAAACGCGTCTTGGCACTGGCCCGTGCTTTGAGCGCAGAGCCGGAATTGATCCTTGCCGATGATTTCATAACTGGTCTTCCAATGGATGATGCGAGCAAATTATGCGGTTTGGCCGGTAGTATTTGTAAGTCCCATGGGGTGGCTTGTATCTTCAGCACCCATCGCTTCACTATTGCGCATTCATGTGCCAGCAGAATCGTGTTGCTTGAAGGTGGGGCTATCGCCCTATGCGCTCCGCCGGATATTGTGGACCGCAGTGCCTTTAATGCCTGCATTTCTCCATCCAGAGCAATCCCGTAACATCTCACCGCAAAATAGCTAATAATGCAGTGCATAGCTCAACTCAATCTATCCCTGCGCCGCAGGAAAGACGTCCATGAGTCAGATCGTTGCAAGAGATCGGCAGACGATTTCATATTCATGTCATTCCTCGTTCACACTGTCGTAAAAATCGCATGATACCATCAGGGCAGGATACAAGAAAGGAGTAGAAGGAATGATCATCCCCTGTAATAGTATCAACGTGTTGGGAGACATTGAGCACGAAATATGCCCGTATCGGGATGGAGAGGACCGCTGCGGTGCTTCATTGTCGAGAATTACGCTTACCGTAACGACGCGCGGCCATTTTTGCAATACCGAAAACTTTGACGACTGTCCGTTGTTTCTTTCGCGGATAATGAGAAAAAAATATTAAGCCTATCCACACCTCGCAATCCTTCTTCTGTTTTGTCAGGAGAAGTTCAGCGCCGGCATATGTTTTCATGGGAACCATATGCCGGCATATATCCGTTCTGCTCCATCCTACATCTCGGGAGGAAGTACGTGCGCAAAATATTCGTGCTTGATACGAATGTGTTGATTCACGATCCTCAAAGCATTTTCAAGTTTGACGAACATCATGTTGTCGTCCCCTTTGATGTGATTGAGGAGTTAGATCGCCTGAAGCGTGGTCATGGAGAGATAGCGTATTCAGCGAGACAGTCATTGAAACTTATCGATGCCCTGAGAGAGAAGGGCAGCATATCGAAAGGCGTTGCTCTGAAAGGCGGAGGAACATTCTGCATCGAGCACGTGTTGACTCCGACGGACAATTCCGGCGCGGACAACCGCATCATCGGTACCGCTGTGATGTTGCGAGATCGATATCAGTATTATCCGGACGCAAGCCAAGAAACTGTTGTCCGCCCGGCGCTGCCGCCGCCTGATCATGCCGAGAGAATTCCGGTCATTCTCGTATCGAAAGACACCGCCGTCAGGATTAAGGCCGAGGCCGTGGGGCTGATTGCTGAGGATTATACTCACGACAAGACATCAATTTTCAAACAATACGGCCGCGTGCTCGGAGAAGATGATTATAACAATGGGATGCATTCTGTTCGTTATTGTAGAAATGGAGATGATGTTTACCGTCTTCGGGGGGAAGACAGTCAGTTCAGGATTCGATTAGGGAAGTGTCTCGAAGGTATTCTGCCGAAGAATATAGAACAGGAATGTGCGGTAGATGCGCTTACCTGTCCCGATATCGAGATTGTCGCGCTTACTGGCGCTGCGGGGACAGGAAAGACCTTGTTTGCCCTTGCTGCTGCTTTGCACCAGACGACAAAACGCTCCCCACTTTATGAGCAGGTGGTGGTTGCCCGCCCAGTAGTGCCTATGGGAAATGATTTGGGCTACCTTCCGGGGGATGTCAATGAAAAACTCCTGCCCTGGATGCAACCGATATTTGATAACCTCGAAGTAATCGTTCATACGCCGAAAGACTCGAATATGCAAGCACGATATCCGAATTATCAATATCTTATCGATACCGGAACCTTGCAGATTGAGCCACTTACCTATATTCGCGGGAGGAGCCTTCCCGGTCGCTATTTCATCATCGATGAGGCGCAAAACCTGAGGCCGCTCGATATTAAAACCATTATTACGCGGTGTGGAGAAGGGACAAAAATAGTCTTTACGGGCGATCTTCAGCAGATAGATGCCCCGTATCTTGATAGTGCCAGCAATGGGCTGGCCTATCTTATCAGCCGCTTCATCGACGAGGAAAATTTCTGTTATCTGAATCTGAAGAACAGCGTGAGGTCGAGACTTGCCGAGCAGGGAGCGCGACTGCTCTAGTAATGAAATACTGAATATTATCATCAAAATGTCACATCCCTGTAATACGTGAAAAGCCATAATGAAAAAAAGAGGTGCCATATGTGTTTCGATATTTATGCAACAGATGTTTCATGCCCCCATCTGAAGGGCAACAGGATGAGCGGAGCTACATGCGTCGTGATGGAATCTCCGGTTCGCTTGCTGGAAGATGTCAGCATCAGGATGTGCCTGAGCAGGCGATTCGAAAGTTGTCAGTATTATGTCTTTTCCTTGCGCTCTGCCCGACGTCATTTTGATGCTGAATCCGCATGTTTGGCTGATGTAACAGCAACGTCATGAAGCTGTAATGCTGTTGTAATATAATCCGAGCATACTATTTCAATGAACGTACAGGCCCTGAAAGAACCGTCGACCGAGCTCCAGTGCCCGAAGTGCGGTTCTCAAGCATACTATCGATACGGTCACTCCCGAAACGGCAAACAGCGTTACATCTGTATTATCTGTGATCGTCAATTTATTCCGAATGCAGAGCGTATGCAGATGAAGCACAAACCCGTGTGTCCCGAATGCGGTCGAATGATGTACCTCTATAAACGTGAGCTGGATGCATTGCGGTTTCGTTGTTCCCGATATCCGGAATGTAGAACGTATGCCAAAGAGAGCATAAGAGAGGAGCGCGGATGAGCTATTACATTCATGATTTGCCGGGAAGGCTTCGCATCAAGACTCCGTTACTGAAGCGGAATGAGCAGGCGGCCTATGATGTCAAAAAGTTTCTCGGCACAATAAACGGCGTTGCGACTATCGACATTAATCCGACCACGGGAAGCCTCCTCGTAAACTATAATCCACGCGCCATCCGTTCAGAGCTGATCATTGCCGAACTAAAGCGGAAGGGATATTTTGATCCTGAGCTGGCGATCAGTAATGA